>JANLPK010000159.1:0-8458 GCA_031367205.1 Alphaproteobacteria bacterium | reverse complement strand
CGACGAAGTTGCCGAAGCCGAGGCTGCTGGCGAGAACGCCCGTCAGCTTCACGGTCACACCGATGGTGTTGGTGCCGGCCGAGTCGATGAAGACGTAGCTATCAGCGCCGACGGTGATCGCGACGATGTCGTGATTGCCGTTGCCGATCAGCGAGGTCGCGTCGGTCAGGGCGATGGCATAGGTCGAGTCGACATTGGTATTGACGAAGTTGAGCGCGGTACCGGCGACGCCGGAGCCGATAGTCATAGCACCAGCGCCGAAGCCGATGATTTCGTCAAGGCTGCCCGCAACCGAGGACGTGTCTCCAGCTGCAAAGACGAACTTGTCAGCGCCGCCAGCTGCCGTGATGACATCAACGCCAGCTCCACCTGTGACGGTGTCGTTGCCGGCACCGGAGGTGATGGAGTCGTTGCCGACGCCGCCATTGACGTTGTTGTTGCCAGCACCTGCATCGATGTTGTCGTTGCCGGCATCGCCCGTGATCGTGTCATTGCCAGTCGTTGACGAGATCGTGTCGTCACCGTTTCCGCCGCCGACATTATTATTCCCGCTAGACGCGGTAATGGTGTCGTTACCGTCGCCACCGGTGATGGTGTCGTTGCCCGAGCCGGCTGCAACGGAGTCGTTGCCGTTGCCGCCGCTGAGGTTATCGGCACCGCCGAAGCCTTGGACCACGTCATCGCCATCGTCACCCGTCAGAGTGTCATTGGAAAGGCCACCGCGAACGGTGTCGTTACCCGCTCCGCCAATGCCGCTGGCCGTTTCGCCACCCGCATTGTTGATGTCGATATAGTCGTTGCCGTTGCCGCCATCGACGGTCGCATTGCCGCCGGATGCCGTTGAAAAGCTGTCATTGCCCTCACCGCCGGTCAGGACGTCGGTACCACCGCCGCCGAGCAGGCTGTCGTTGCCGTTGCCACCGTCCATGGTTTCATTGGCTGTCCCGCCACCGGCCGAGTCGTTGCCGTCTTCACCGAAGAACATGCTGTTACCCGTCGCGGCGCCATTATAGGTGTCGTCGCCGAGGTTGCCGTTGATGAAATCGTTGCCACCGCTGGTGTTCAAGACGTCGTTGCCTTGACCGCCAAGCAGGGTATCTGCGCCAGCGCCACCGGTGATGGTGTCGTCGCCGAGGTTACCCGCCGACCAGTTGGTGCCCGTGCCGACATTGATGTCGTCGTTGCCCTGACCGCCATAGAGGCTGTCATTGCCGCCGAGCGCGGTGATGGTGTCGTTGCCGGCATTGCCGTTGACAGTGTTGTTGCCGGCGTCAGCAATGACTTGGTCGTCGCCGGCACCGCCGAAGATGAAGTCGTTGTTCACGCCACCGGTGACAGTGTCGTTGCCGTTGCCGGCATCGATGGAGTCGTTACCGCCGGCTGCGTTGGTGATCTGGTCGTCGCCGTCTTCACCGAAGGCCGTGTCGTTGCCGGCACCGGTGGTGATGGTGTCGTTACCGAGATTGCCGTTCAGGAAGTCATTGCCGGCAGCGCCGTCGATGTTGTCATCGCCTTGACCGCCCAAGATGATGTCGGTGGAGGCCCCGCCGGTGACGGTGTCGTTGCCGAGGTTGCCGTTGACCGTGTTGACGCCGTCGCCGGTGGTGATTTGGTCATCGCCCTTGCCGCCGTAGAGGGTGTCGTTACCCGTGCCGGTGATCAGGGTGTCGTTGCCGGCATTGCCCTGGAGGATATTGTTACCGTTGCCGCCGTTCAGGGTGTCGTTGCCGCCGCCGCCGAACATAACGTCCGCAAGTGAAGAGCCAACCGGAGCGTTTTCACCAGCCGTATCAGCACCAATATAGAGGGCGCTGGTGTTGCCGTCGTTGAAGACGAAGTCGGTCGCTTGGACGTTGTTCACTGACAGCGCTTGGAACACCTTGGTGACGCCGTTGAAGGTAATATCAACGTGCGAAGGAATCGCCGGCGAAGCCCCCGAAGGTGGAGTGTACGCCACATAGGCGACGGTCACTGCCGATGCGGTCGAACCCGGGGTCGAAAACACCAATTCGTCCGCTGCCGAGAACGTCAGCGCCTGAGCGGCGGTGATCGTCTCGAAAAAATAGTTAGCCATGTTTCTCTCCAGTCATGTGTCACATGGACCCTGAAACACTCGGCCACCGTTTCCTCAGAAACGGAGCGGTCCCAGTGGTCCGAAAAAATCTCTGCCGAGACGAGGTCGCGGCGAAGGTTATACGAGCCCTAGGGAGACGTATCGGAAGCCTTGATAATGCGCAACAGCAAAAACATAAGGAAAAGCCCCGCAAGACGCCTCTGCGGCATCCGTGCAACGCTCACCCCCTAGCCGTCACGCATGGCGTTGTTGATCGTGTCGCTGAGCGGACTGATAATATAGTGAAGAACCGTGTTCTTGCCGGTGGCGATCATTGCCTGGGCCGGCATGCCTGGGGTGATCTTGGCCCCTTTGGGCAATTTGGTCAGTTCCGCGGGTTCGATCTTGAGGTCGGCGCGGAAATAGCCCTGGCCGGACTTCTCATCGACGATCTGGTCAGCGGATATATTGGTGACCACCGCCTCGACCGGGCTGACCTTGCGATAATTAAAGGCCGTGAGACGAACCCGCGCCTTCATGCCCACATGGACGTTGGCGATATCGGTGGGTTTCAAGTGGACCGTGACGATGAGCGGCGCGTCAGCCGGCACAATGCCCATCAAGAGCTCGCCCGGCGCCACCACGCCGCCCACAGTATACTGAGTCAAATCAAGGACATATCCGTCGGCAGGCGAACGGATGATTGTGCCGTCGAACATTTGCCGCGAAGCGGTGAGGCGGGGCGCGGCCTCTGCCAGACCGGCCTGCATCTGGCGAAGACCCTCGGCCCCCTGGCTGATCCGCTGTTCACGCTGGGTGACGATCTGCAACCGGGTCTCGCCTTTTTGTTCGCCGAGCCGGGTGATATCCGCCAACAGGGAGCCCTTGCGGCCTGACAGATCGGCGAGAGACCTTTGATAGCGCAGGATCAAGGTTTTCGGCGCGTAGCCCTTGTCGAACAGGGTTTGATACCCGGCCAGTTCCTGCTTGGTGAGGTCGATGCTCTCGTCGTTGGCTGCGAGCTGGGCGCGGACGCCGTCCATCTGGGCGTTGATCTGTTGCTCGCGCTGGGCCAGCACGTCGTTCTGGCTTTGGTAGAATTGTTGGCGAGTGGCAAACAGGAATTGTTGGTCGCGCATGATGGACGCGACCTTGGGGTCACTGATTCGCGCCAGGAGGTCCGCCGGGAAGGTGACGGTATTGGCTCCCGATGATTCGGCGGCGAACCGGGCAATCTGGGCTTCGAAGCCGTCGACCTGACCCTGATAGACATCCAGAGACGCGCGGGCCTGGACATCATCCATGGTCAGCAGGATCTGACCCTTGGCGACGCGCTGGCCTTCTTTCACGGCGATGGAGCGCACGGTGCCGCCCTCGCGGTGACGCACAACCTTGCGATTGGCTTCGACCCGAACGATGCCCGGTGCCATCACCGCGCCGGTGAGGGGGGCAATAGCGGCCCAGAGCATGAAGCCGATGACGAACACCCCGACGATGGCCGAGCCGACAATCATCGGCCGCTTCATGCGCCGCTCGAGATCGGGGTCCAGGGGTTGGTCGGTGAGCTGAAAGGCCGGAATCACGTAGGGCTTGAGCGCCTTGGATTCGCTGGTCAGAGATTTGAGGTCGAGCTTCATTGCGCGGCCCCTACAGCCCGCAAGGCCGGGCCCTGGGAGAACTTGGCCATCACGGCATCACGGGGACCAAACAGCTCCATGCGACCCTCGCGCAGGACCAGCATCTTGTCGGCGGAACGGAAGATGGTCGGCTTATGGGAGACGACGATGATTGTCGCGCCGCCGGCCTTGAGAGTCTCCAGGGCCAGCATCAAGGCTTCCTCGCCCTCGGCATCGAGGCTGGCATTGGGTTCATCCAGAACGATCAGCCGGGTCTTGCCAAGCAGCGCGCGGGCCAGACCCACCCGCTGACGCTGGCCGGCCGACAGCGCCAAGCCGGTCTCGCCGAGATCGGTGTCATAGCCGTTGGGCAGACGCAGGATCAGTTGGTGGACACCGGCGACCTCCGCAGCCCAGATGATATCAGCGTCGTCCACATCAGAACGGAACCGGGCGATATTGTCGCGAATGGTGCCGGAGAACAGTTCCGTATCCTGGGGAAGGTAGCCGACATTGCGACCGAAATTGCTGCGATCCCAACCAAAGACCTCGGCCCCGTCCAGCCGCACCGCGCCGTTGCTGGGGGCATAGATGCCGACCATCAGTCGGGCCAGGGTCGACTTGCCGGCCCCGGACGGGCCGATGATGCCCAGCATCTCGCCGGGCTCAATGCGGAAATTGATGCCTTGCAGCACATAGCGATTGGCACCGGGAGGGGCGAAATTGACACCCTCTACAGAGAGCTGACCCTTGGCCGGGGGCAGGTTCATGCTGGCCTTTTGCGGCACATAGCCCTGGAACAGCTTCATCAGCCGGTCATAGGCCCGGGTGCCGTTCATTAGGGGATCCCAAGAGCCGACCAGTCGCTCAATGGGTTGGAGGGCGCGGGCGGCCAAGATCATGTTGGCAAACAACAGGCCCGAATTGATCTTACCCTTGATCACCAAATAGGCCCCGATGGCGATGATCAGCACCTGGATCACTTGGCGGGCGCCCTTGGAATAGTTCGACAGGATGCTGGCCCATTCGCTGGCCACCGAGCTTTTGTCCATGGTGGTCGCGCGGAAACCGGCCCAACGACCGCCCAGGGGTTCGATCATGCCCATGGCGCGAACGGCCTCGACATTGCGCAGGGCCGCGTCAGTGAAGCCGTAGCTTTTAAGCGCCGCGTCATTGGCTTCTTTTAGCGGCGGACGGGTCAGCTGATCCTGCAACAAGGCAATGCCGAACAGAACCATCGCACCGATCAAATTGACCCCGCCGATCAGCGGATCGATCAAGAACAGGATCGCCATAAAGACCGGCATCCAGGGCAGGTCGAAGACCACGCCGAAGGTGGGGCCGGTGAGCATCTGGCGGAAGTTGTCGAGGTCACGCAGGGCCTGGGACTTGGCCTGGGGATTGCCCATGGCCGTGCCCTCAAACAGCGCCGCAAAGACATGACCCGAGACCCTTTGGTCCATGAGGACCCCGTAATTGATCAGGACCTTGGCGCGGTAGTGGTCGATGATGCCCGACATGACGAAGGCCGCCAACACCCCGAAGGTGATCACCACCAGGGTTTCGGTGCTGCCGCTGGTCATCACCCCGCCGTAGATGTGGAAGGTGTAGAGCGGCATAGCCAGATAGAGCAGGTTGGACGCCAAGCTGAAAGCGAAGGCGAAGGCGAGTGGCTGATAGCCCTCTTTGACTGCGCGAGTCAGGGGGTTGTCAGGCTGATTGCCTAAGGGATTGAAGATTTTCATGCGCGCTGCGCCGTCCCGCTGAGGCCCGGAGGCGATATGTCGAGCGGCCCCCGCCATGTGGGTTGAACCCTAGTCAAGGCGACTGTTCCTCGTGGGTTCAAATCAGCATGACGCGCCGACAATCGCCGACAAATGCTTGGCTTGAGCTCATATGTCAATGTTCGCTCGGCCAAGGGTCGGCCGGAATTCGAATTCGCGTGGCACGCGAGCCACGCTGTTTTGTCGCCAGCAGGCCTGCCCCTGGCTAACGCGGTGATATAGGCTGCCAGAGTTGAGCGTTGCGACAGGAGTACCGCCGCCATGTCCAGGATTGCCGTCATCGGTAGCTGCATAACCCGAGACTTGTGGCCAATCCTGGGCGACGGCACCTCAAGCCTGCTTTATATCTCGCGAACCTCTCTCGCCAGTCTGTTCTCCGACCCGGTGACATCACTGACGCTGGGTGAAGAACCGCCGCCGTCGTTGAAACGCCATCAGCACAATTCCGTCATAGCCGATTTGACCAAGACCGCGTTGAGGGATCTCATAGAATACGAGCCAAGCCATATCATTTTGGACTTTATCGATGAGCGGTTTGACTTGCTGAGCGCCGACGGTGCGGTCGTCAGTCACAGCTGGGAATTAGAGGTCAGCGGCTATCGTGGACAGGCCGGGCTAAGCCTAGCCCGTTCGGTTGCGCGACAATCTAGTGCCTGCGACCTGCTTTGGACAAATGGCCTTTGCGAGCTCGCGTCGCTGTTGGAGGCAACACCGTTGCGGGAGTCGAAAATCATCCTGCATGCGGCACAATGGGCCAGTGACTACATCGATACAGACGGCACGCGGCAAAGTTTCCCATCTGAGCTGGAACTGATGGTTGGATTGCAGGCTACGAGCACAGACCATAATCGATTGCTGGACCGCTATCAGGCCAGCTTCATGCGCCTGTTCCCGCGTGCCGACATCGTGGCAGCACCGGAGTTTCGCTTGGCTGACGCGGCCCACCGTTGGGGATTGAGCCCGTTTCACTATGTTGACGACTATTATAGCGACATCTGGGGGCAGCTGACCGCGCTCGGTGTCTGATCAGGAGGCTCGATGCGCCCAGTGTTCCAAGGGCGCAATGGCCTGTTCTGCGATCTCGGGATGCGCCACAAGATAGGCCGTCGTGTGAAAGCCTGGTCTAGGTTGGCCTATCGTCCAGGCCCCGCCAGCAAGATAATCGGACAGCGGATCAATATGAGCGGGGCGGAGGTCGCCGCGCGCGGACGCATAGTGCTCAGAGTCAAACCACGGACCGGGACTCTGAAGTTGATGACCGGCGAAAACAAGGAAGTGGCACAACGCCTCGGTGGACTCGCTCAAGCCATAGCGCGCTCGATACCAACGCGTGTCGAACAGCGGATGAGGCCGCAATCCTAGAGCCGAGCCGCGGGTCAGATAATGAATTAGGGGATTTGCCTGACGCTCGCTCAACTGAACTTGCTGGCGATAATAGGTGGGCTGGAACAGAGGGTGCGGACTGAAGTCTTGGTCGGCACCCGTCCGGATATAGTGCGCCAGCGGATTTTCCTCGGTTTCCAGAAGCTCCGGCACCTGAGCCACGTAATGATCAACCTGGAAGAGCAGGTGCGGATCGCGACCGCGTCCAGCGCCGATCCGAACAAAGTGCTCTAGGGAGGTAAGACCCGTTGCCGCCAGCTCTGTAGCATTGCTCCGACGATAGAAGGTCTCATCGAATAGCGGATGAGGTTGATAGCCTGCCGCAGCGCCGTAGAGAAGGTAATGTACCAGCAGTGGGACGCCGGAAGCTGCAACGTCGGCATGGTCTTGAACATACCAATCGCGATCAAAGAGCGGGGCCAAAGCTGCCGAACCCGCCCAACCCTCGATCAGCGCTGCCCCCAGCCCGCCTGCCCTCACCATGATACGCTCGGCCAACCGACGTATCCGATTGCGCCGGGCCGGCCTTTCCCAAGCGCGCGACATGGCATGGTAGTGGTTGGCCACCGCTGCGCGCGTGGCAGCCTCAGCGGTCAGCCGAGCGACTATCGCACCATTGAGGGCATGACCCAATTGGGTCCGGACAAGTGCTTCGGCGAGTTCGGCGCGCTGCGCCTCCTCGCGCAATAGGGCGTGTTGATCAGCGAGCGTGCGGACCTTGTCGGCCAAACTCGGCGTCGGTGCCAAATTCCTAGCCGACATTCAACCGCCCTTCCGCCGCAAGCCACGCGCGGTAGCCGCCATTGGAAGCGTCAAAGGGATCGGGAAACTTTTGCTGCAAATCCCCGCGCTCGCGATAGAGGACACGGTGGGTTTTCTTGATCGCGGTACCGTCAGAAAACGTGTCAAAGGCCCAATAGCGTTCGGGGATCGACGCCTCCGTCATCGCGTCAACCGCCGCTTTGTACCAACGCCAAATCTCATAAACTTCGAAATTATTGCCCGCATATCGCTTGGTCATGGCGTCACCGGTCGGGCCAAGCTTGGTAAAGTGCCAGAACCGCAGCGGCACCCCATTGACCGTGATGTCCCCACCCTTGCTGATGGCAACCTTCCGCGTTGAAAGGTTCCAACTGGCGACATTGTATCCGGGGTCCCGTACAATTTTAACCCCATCAAAGAGGGCCGGAACGTGGTCGCACCACCGCTGGTCTACGAATAGGCCGTTTGGCATATCGTCGTAACAATAGGTCAGGAGCCTATCGTTCCACCATTTAGCGAACCTAGCCCCCTCGCCCCGTGTGCGGATGGCCACAAAACCCAGGTTGAAAATGCCGGTTCGCGAGGCTGATAGATCGTTGTCCAAGATCGCGGAATGCTCGTCATTGGGATCGACCAGGTGGGGCGTCAGCAGGATGTCGTCCGTTCCCAGCAATTCTACCAAGGGATCGAGACTGTTCAGCAAGGCTGTATCAGGATCGAGATACATCACAATGTCAGCCCCGCTCGCGCAGGCCTGATGCAGAAATGGGCCCTTTACAGCGGTGCAGACCTCAACGACGTCGTGCTTGAACATCCAAGACTGAAAGTCTGCTATGCCCAGCTCCTCGGCCAAGACGACC
>JANLPK010000156.1:0-12218 GCA_031367205.1 Alphaproteobacteria bacterium | reverse complement strand
CGCCCGCTTCTCCGTCCAGGCCTTGACGCCTTCCTTGTAGTCCGGGTCGCGGATCATGGCTTCCAGCAGGCGCTCAGCCGCCACCACGGACGAAGCCGCATCACGATGCAGGTCGCGATAAACTTGGCGCTTGGTCTCCCGCGCTGAGCCCGGTGCCACGCCTCGCGCCAGGGCCTTGGCATAGGTCAACACCTCGCCCATCAGCTGGTCAGCGGGCAGCAGACGGTTGAGGAAGCCCATGCGGTCGGCTTCCTCCGCCGTGAATACCCGGCTCGACAGCAGAATATCATTGGCGTGGGTCAGACCCACGATCCGAGGCAGAACCCAGCTCAAGCCAAACTCGGCGGGAAAATTGAACCGCCCATGCGCTGCGGTGAACTTGGCACCCTCTACGCAAAACCTCAGATCGGCAAAGGCCGCCAGCACCAGGCCAATCCCCGCCGCCGCGCCATTGATCGCCGCGATAACCGGCTTACCGATCCCAAAGTGATAGGCAAAGGTCGCATCGAAGTTCGGATCGACGCCGTAACCCGGCATGGCGATGCTGTCGTCGGTGCCAGAGTCGTAGCGGCCTTTGTCGGAGTGACCTTCCAGTGCGCCGATATCGGCCCCGGCGCAGAAGGCATTACCTTCCGGATCGCCGGTCACCACGATTACCCGCACCTTTGGGTCAGCATCGGCCTGCGCCAAGATCCAGCGATACTCAGTATGCATCCGCCCGGTCCAAGCGTTGCGCCGTTTGGGTCGGGCCAAGGTGACGACGGCGACCCCTTCGTCGATCTCGTATCGGGTGGCTTTAAGCTCCACCGCGCCTAAGCCCGCTCGAAGATCGCCGCGATCCCCTGCCCGCCGCCGATGCACATGGTCTCCAGGCCATAACGCCCGTCGCGACGCTGAAGTTCACGCAGCAGGTTGGCCAGGATCCGTCCACCCGTCGCGCCGATGGGATGGCCCAGTGAGATGCCCGAGCCATTGACGTTTAGACGGTCCCGCTCATCCCAGCCCCAACCCTTCAGCACCGCCAGGACCTGTGGCGCGAAGGCTTCGTTCAGTTCCACCAGATCGATGTCGTTCCAACCCATACCGGTGCGCTGGAACAGTCGCTCCACGGCCGGGACCGGGCCGATTCCCATGCGGGAAGGTTCGCACCCTGCCGCTGCCCAACTGACGAACCAGCCCATAGGGTCGAGGTTGAGCTCGGCCAGTTTGTCTTCTGACACCACCAGGCAAGCCGCCGCCGCATCATTCTGTTGGCTGGCGTTTCCGGCGGTGACGACCCCACCCTTCTCGATGGCTCGCAACAGACCCAGGCTCTCCGCCGTGGCATCTGCGCGGACGCCCTCGTCCTTGGAAAAGATGATCGGATCGCCCTTCTTCTGCTTCACAGATACCGGCACCAGTTCGTCGTCAAACTTGCCCGCCGCCCAGGCTGCCGCCGCCCGCTGATGGCTCATAGCCGCATACTCGTCGCACTCTTCGCGGCTGATCTGATAGTCGCGGGCCAGGTTGTCGGCGGTCTCGATCATGCCGCTGATCACCCCGAACCGCTCAACAGGCTGGCTCATCATCCGACCCCGAGCCAGACGGTCATGCATGGTCACCGAGCCCATGCGCGCGCCGTTTCGCATGTCATTGGTGTAGTATTCGACGTTGCTCATACTCTCGACGCCGCCGGCCACCACCACGTCGGCCACGCCGGTCTGAACCATCATGGCCGCGTCGATCACTGCCTGGAGGCCAGAGCCACAACGCCGATCCAGCTGGTAGCCTGGCACGCTGATCGGGAAGTCAGCCGCCAGAGCGGCATAGCGCGCAATGCACGGGGCCTCGCCCGAGCCGTACCCCTGGGCAAAGATCACGTCATCGATTTTACCGGGATCGATCTTGGTGCGGTTGACCAGTTCCTTGAGGATCACGGCTCCCAACTCCCCGGCCGTCATGCTGGCCAGACTGCCCTGGAATTTGCCAACTGCAGTGCGGATGGGCGAGACGATGGCGGCGCGTTTCATGGGATACTCCAGATAAATATTTGCGCTCTAGGCGCACGGGGTCACGGCGAAAGTCAATTGTAGAGCGGCTCGAAGCTGAACACCCAGGGCGTCTCGGTATCCACGCCGACGGTGATCGCTCGCAGGTCCGGCGCGCCATAGACCTGCAATCGCACGATGTTCCCATAGAGCGGAGCCTTGGCCTCGCCCTGGCTCACCCGGAAAGGGCGGTCGACGATGAAGTCGTGGAAGTCCCCATTGATCAGCAAGACCGGCTTACCGAATTGCGATCCCAGATCGCGGATCGCCAAGGCCACCCAGTAGAACGGCCCTTCATTGCCGCCGCGCAGCGCTTTGCCGGAGAACTCATCGCCTCTCTCATCTAAGAACATCGCGGCCTGCATCGAGATCACCACCGCCTTGGCCTTGTTGGCCTTGGCCTGAGCAAAGGTGGACTTGATCCAATCCACATTGGCGCGGTTACGGTTTATGGCCTCGGTGGCTCGCACGGGATCAACGATGGTAAAACCGTTGCCGGACCCCGGCACGCTGACCGTGGCGAACACCACCCCGTCCTTCTCCCAGCGGGCGTTCTCATAGGTGTCTTTGAAGGTCGATACGTCCGGCTGGCGCACCATCGGCAGGGTCCGCGCGCCGAGGCTCTGAGGTTTGCCAAAGTACATCTTGCGGATCAGGGCCAAACTGCCCAACGGATCGTCATATCCGCCGCTGGCCATGCCGGCGTCCAGACCGCGCAAGGGCAACAGCAAGGCCAAGTCCTGTCCCGTGGCCTTGCCGGTTACAAAGCGGGAATAGGCCTCCAGCACTTCGGCCTTTCGACAATCGACCCACTCATTGTCGCCCGGCGTGTAGAAGACCGGATGATCATATTTGGCGAACCAATCCAGTATGGATTTGTGCTGCGCCTCAGAGCACGGCATCGCGCCCCAGGTATCTCCAACATGGATCGAGAACGCAGGTTTGGACGCATTGATCTTGGTGATCAGCGCATTATAGACCGGATAGTCCACACTGGGATTATAGGCGGTGTCGCCCAAGGCGACGAACTTGAAGCGCTCAGCCTGAGCCCCATTGGAAGCGCCTAGCGCCAATACAATGGCGGTCAAACCGCCGAGAATCTTGTGCGACCACATAACCTGATCTCCCGTGTTTCGGGGAGGATAACGCCACAGCGCGGTCCTGACCAAGTCCCTTAGACATCAACGTCCATCAAACGGACCGGAGTCTTGGGCTTTCGAGGCCGAACCCACAGCACACCTGGATAACCCTTGAGTGGTCGCATCGGCTCGCCGCCATAGGCCCAGTCTGGAGCCTCAACCACATTCATATGATAGCACGGCTCACGCCCGGTGCGCGAGTTGAACAGAGCACGAGGGATATTGACCATCTTGGGCGATCGAGCGCGCTCGTAAAACAGCGGCGTGCCGCAGCGCCGGCAGAAGCTGCGCGCCGTGCCGCGTTCAGCATCTTCAAAACGACTGATGTATGCCGTTCCCTCCAGAACCCGAAACCGGCTCTTCCAACTGCCGATATAGGTGACGTAGGCGCAGCCCTGAGCTTGACGGCTGGCGGCGGAATGGTCGTGCCAGGCCCAGACGGCGGGAACATCGATCTCCAACGTTACCGCGCCGCAGACACATTGGCCCTGAGATTGGACAGCAGAGGCTTTCGCAGGCTTGGGCATGGGGGTAGCGTGGGTCCAAGGTCAAAACAGTCTTGGGATGAAGCATGCCACAGTTGCAGCATTTTGCAGCCGATACACCGGTGGACGTCTTGATGGCGGTCCTGGACCGCGACGGGGCCCTGATCCTGGACAATGCGAACAGTCCAGAGGCTACCCTCTCCCTTAAGGAAGAGCTTCAGCCCTTTGTGGATGCCACCAAGCCCGGCCAAGACGGTTTCACCGGGTTCAAGACCACCCGAACCGGGGCCCTGGTCGCCCGCTCACCGCTGTGCCGCCCTCTGATCCAGGACCCGCGCATCTTGGCTCTCTGCGACAAGGTCTTGAAGCCCCACTGCGACCGCTACCAACTTCACCTCAGCCAAGTGATCCGGATCATGCCGAGCCAAGCTGCCCAGCCGCTTCACCGCGACCGCTGGGCCTGGGGCAAGCATCTGAAGGACGTGGAACCCCAACTCAACACCATCTGGGCCCTCACTGACTTCACCAAGGCCAATGGTGCAACGCAAGTTGTGCCGGCTTCGCTAGATTGGCCCAACAAGCGCGTGCCTCAGCCCGAAGAGATCACCTGGGCGGAGATGAAGGCCGGTTCGGTCCTAGTCTATACCGGCACGGTGTTCCACGGCGGCGGTGCCAATGTGTCAGACACAGACCGCCTGGGACTGAACATCACCTATGCCCTGGGCTGGTTGCGCCAGGAGGAAAACCAATACCTCTCTTGCCCGCCCGATATCGCCAAAACCCTGGATCCGGAACTCCAGCACCTGATCGGCTATGCCATGGGTTCCTATGCTCTGGGCTACTACACCCCGCCCCTGCCGGCTGGCGAAGGCCCAGAGATCGTGCCGCCTGACTATGCTTTGGGTGGCCGATCCGGAGGTTCCAGCCTTGGGTCATCTCAAGACCTGGCCGACATCAACGCGCAGATCCGCAGCTGATCTCCTGAAGTGAGCAACACCCTAATGAACCTCAAGACCGGCGCTCGCGCCCTTGTCGGCCTGTCGGCCACAATTCTGCTGATGGGCATGACGTCCGCACCGCGGGCCTATGACGCTCAGATCCGACGCGACTCCTACGGCGTGCCCCACATACTGGGAAAGACGGACACGGATGCGGCTTACGGCCTAGGTTTCGCTCAGGCCGAGGATGACTTCGTCACCATTCAGGAGACCACCTTTGCCTCCCGGGGCAAGCTTGCCGTCCTCAAGGGGGCTGAAGCCCTGCCCAGCGACACGCTCTTCGAACTGATGAATGTGCCGGGCACTCTGACGCAAGGCTATAAGCGCGACCTTTCTCCGAAGGTGCGGGGCATTCTTGACGCCTATGCGGCCGGGGTGAACCGCTATGCAGCTCTGCATCCCGACAAGGTCGCGCCGGGCTTGCTGCCGATCGCAGGCCGCGACATTGCCGCCTTTACCCTGTTTCGCGGCCCGACATTCTACGGCTTGGACGGGGTGTTTGGTCAGGTGGCGAGCGGCAAACTGCCGGAAATCAAAGAGTCCGGCTCGAATGGGCTCGCGGTGGGTCCGACCCGTTCCGATGACGGCCACACCCGCCTACTCTTCAACTCCCACCAACCTTTCACCGGGCCGCTGACTTGGTATGAGGCTGTGGTCGAGAGCGGTGAAGGCTGGCACGTGGCCGGCAGCTTCTTTCCAGGCTCGCCCTTCCTGTTGGGCGGCCACAATGCGCATCTCGGCTGGGCCGCAACCGTCAACCATCCCGACTTGGTGGACGTCTACCGCCTGACCATGAACCCGGCCAATCCCGACCAATACAAGCTCGACGGCAAATGGCGCAATCTTGAGAAACGCACCATCATCATCCAAGTCAAGCAAGCCGACGGCTCGATCAAACCGGTAAGTCGCGAAGTTCTGCGTTCAGCCCACGGCCCGGTGCTGCGCTCAAGCCAAGGCGTCTTCGCCATCCGATACCCCACCTTCGGCGGCGTGCGCCAGCTGGCCCAATACTATGCCATGAACAAGGCCGCGAATCTGCATGAATGGAAGGCCGCCATGGCCATGCAGGCCCTGCCCAGCGTCAACTACATCTATGCCGATGAGCGCGGAAACGTCGGCTACCTCTCTAACGGCCTCTATCCCCTGCGCAAGGATGGGCCCAATTGGTCCGGCGTCGTGGCCGGTAACCGTAGCGACCTGATCTGGACCAAGGCGCGACCATTTTCTCAATCACCTCAAATCTGGAATCCCAAGGCCGGTTGGGTGTTCAACTCCAACAATGGCCCGTTCCATGCTACCGACGCCGCCGATGATCTAAAACCCACCGACTATCCGGCCTCCATGGGCATAGAAACCCACATGACCAACCGCTCTTGGCGGGCGCTGGAGACCTACGGTGCCGACCCCAAAATCACCGCCGAGGAGTTCAACACCTACAAATACGACCTCGCCTATAGCCAACAGTCCGAGGAATATTCTTGGGTCAAGGACGTTGTGAGCGGCGATGTCGGCACCAATCCTGACTTGATCACGGCCCAAGCCGTTCTGCGCGCATGGGACGGGCAAACCGACCTGCACAATCGCGGTGCGGCCCTGGTCGCGATTATGTGGCTGCAAAAGCGGATCAATCCAGACTGGACCCCCCTGCAGATGTTCAAGGCCGCCGTGCCGCTGATCAAGGGCTTCTATGGTCGGGTCGATCCCGAATGGGGCGAGGTCAACCGTCTGCGCCGCGGCAAGCTCGATCTGCCGGTAGACGGCGGCCCCGATGTCTACCGCGCCATCTATGGTCGTCCGGATATGGACGGGCGGTTGCATGCCGTGAACGGCGACTGCTACATCATGTTCGTCGACTGGGACGCCAAGGGTCACTTGACCTCCCGCAGCATCCACCAGTTCGGCTCCGCCACGCAGGACGCCGCCTCACCACACTACGCCGATCAATCCCCGCTGTTCGCCTCCCACAAGACCAAGCCGGTCTGGTTCACCGAGGCGCAGCTAAAGGGGAATATCGAAAAGAGCTACCGGCCTTAGTCGCCCTTAGCTTGCGACCACGAAAAAGGGAGCGAGGTCGCCGTCGCTCCCTGAGTTCGTTCGAGCCGGTCAGGCGATTTAGACGCCGACGGAGTTGGTCTCGACCTTGAAGCCTGGTCCCATGGTGGAGGATAGGCTGATACGCTTGATATAGATGCCCTTGGCACCGCTGGGCTTGGCCTTGTTCAGAGCGTCGACCAGGGCGCGCACATTGGCGAGCAATTGATCTTCGGTGAAGCTGACCTTGCCGATGCCGGCATGAATGATGCCGGTTTTTTCGGTGCGGAACTCGATGGCACCACCCTTGGCGTCCTTCACAGCTTGCGCCACGTTAGGCGTCACGGTGCCGACGCGAGGATTAGGCATCAGGCCACGGGGACCCAGGACTTTACCCAGACGACCGACCAGGGCCATCATGTCGGGCGTGGCGATCACGCGGTCAAAGTCCATGAACCCGCCCTGGATGCGCTCAACCAGCTCCTCGGCCCCGACGATGTCGGCTCCGGCGGCGGTGGCTTCAGCGGCCTTGGCGTCCTTGGCGATGACAGCAACGCGAACGTCGCGACCGGTGCCGGAGGGCAAACCGACCACGCCGCGAACCTGTTGGTCGGCATGGCGCGGATCGACGCCCAGATTGACGGAGATTTCGACGCTCTCATCGAACTTGGCGGTGGCGTTGGCCTTCACCAGTTTGACGGCAGCTTCGACGGGATGAGCAACCGTGCGGTCGCCGGTGAAGACCTTGGCGCGTTTGGCTAGCTTGGTCATGATCTTCAGGCCTCCACGATTTCAAGGCCCATAGAGCGGGCGCTGCCTTCGATGATCTTGGCCGCAGCCTCGATATCGTTGGCATTGAGGTCTTTCATCTTCTTCTCAGCAATGTCGCGCAGCTGCGAACGGCTGATCGAGCCGGCCACTTCGCGACCCGGCAGCTTGGAACCCGACTTCAGGCTCAAGGCTTGCTTGATGAAGTGGGTGGCCGGTGGGGTCTTGGTGATGAAGGTGAAGGACTTGTCCTGATAGACAGTGATGATCGTCGGCAGGGGCGTGCCTTTGACTTCCTTCTCGGTGCGCGCGTTGAACTCTTTGCAGAAGCCCATGATGTTGACGCCGCGCTGACCCAGGGCCGGCCCAATGGGCGGCGAAGGGGTTGCCGAGCCTGCAGAGACCTGCAGCTTAATATAGCCCAGAATTTTCTTGGCCATGGTTCTCCTCTTTGACCGGATCCCGGTCTGTTGAGCCGTGGTGCGGAGTTTGGCGCTCCTCCCACGGATTTATCCCGCGCGAACGCGAGCCGAGCCCAAAACTCGGAAGGGCGCGCTAGTAGCAGGCGAGGTCGCGCCACGCAAGGGAGTCTTCGGTCTTGCGTTGGAGTTACTGACAACAATACTTCGTGTTGGTATGTACTCCAACATGAAGGCTGAGCTCCTTTTGAACGAGCGGCACCAACTGAGCGAGGATTCGTTCGCGGAGCTAAGAGTCTGGAGGGTGCCGACACCGGTCCGGGGATCTAAACACAGTCTGAAATACTCATTCGCCTATGTCGCCGCTGGCACCTGTGTCGTCCGATACGACAGAGAGGCTGACAAGGGCGATCATAGGCATTTTGGCGCTGTTGAGACGCTGTACGATCTCACCACCTCAGCCGCCTTGCTGGCCGACTTCTGGAAGGATGTGGACCAATGGAAACCGGATTGAACAAAGTGACCCTGTCGGTCGCCACTCGGGGAGCCGTGACCGCACGTGCCCTCTCTGCGTTGAAAGGTGACGCACAGGGCGTTCACATCTCCTTCGGGAGCGCCGAACTGCTCTGGCAAACCCTGACCCGCAAACGGTGGGGACTACTCAAGGCGATGACCGGACAAGGAGCGATGTCTATTAGAGAAGCCGCCCGCCGGGTGGACCGAGACGTGAAGGCCGTACACGGGGACGTTCAAGCCTTGATCAAGGCTGGCGTGATCGACAAGACCGATGCCGGGATTGTCTTCCCGTATGACGCCGTACATGTCGATTTCATGCTGACAGAGGCGGCCTGAACTCCGCCCCGACTCTGGGCGTGGTTGGCTAGGCTGGTCTCAATTCTACCGGATCCGCGTGGTGACCTCGTCACGCAACCACTTAGTGCTCACCAAGGTCGCTGGAGGGTCGAATGTCTGACTACGAGGTCACCCTTGAGGACTTCCGCCAATTGCTGACCTATTCACCCTACAGGGCCTCGACCGCAATGCTCCTCGCTGACTGTTACGGCCATGCCGTTTCAAATGAAGGCAATGTCAGCGACGCGCACGGAAATCCGGTCGATGTCCGCACGCTACACGCGGCAATTCAGGCAGATAGTCACCACCAGGTAACTCTTTATAGAACTTCAGTGTCTCTTTGGCGGTGAATTCAGTATCAACCACGAAGGCACAAAGGACGCGAAGATTCACGAAGTCAGTTCACGAAGCGTCGGATGCCTTGCTTGAAGAGTGGGACATTGAAGTTCATGAGAAAGCCAAGCCGAAGCCCAGAGAGCTTGAGGTAAGTTAGAATCTGAGCTTCATGGAGGCGCGAAAGCGCCTCAACCGACTTCACCTCAACGACAATCGTTCCCGCAACCACGAGGTCTAGCCGGTACGTCGCTTCCAGTATCTCGCCCTTGTAATTGATTGGCATCGGAAGCTGTCTTGCCGTCTCAAAACCCCGCAATCGGAGCTCCCGCTCCAAACAGTGCTCATAGACGGATTCCAACAAGCCTGGACCTAAGGTTCGGTGCACAGTTAGCCCTGAGTCAACTACTTCTCGCGCAATGTCCTCAAGGTCAGCACCGAGCCTTCGTGAACCTTCGAGTCCTTCGCGTTCTTCGTGGTTCAATTCTGAGTCCGTCACGCCAACTGCCCCTCACGAGGAACAAATAGCGCACAAAACTGCTTGGCTCAAGCAGGCGTCGTATACCTAAGACACCTTCTCCACCTGAGCGTATTCCAGCTCGACCGGAGTCGCGCGACCGAAGATCGAGACCGTAACCCGCAGACGAGCCCGGTCTTCATCGACCTGTTCAACGCTGCCATTGAAGCTCGCAAACGGTCCGTCAGTAACCCGAACGGTTTCGCCGATCTCGAATTGGATGGTGGGCTTGGGCCGCTCGACGCCCTCTTCGATCGCCCCGATGATGCGGGCGACTTCCTTTTCGGAGACCGGTTGCGGCTTGTTCTGGCTGCCCAGAAAGCCCGTGACCTTGGGCGTGTTCTTGATCAGGTGATAGGCTTCGTCGGTCAGCTCCATCTTCACCAGCACGTAGCCTGGGAAAAACTTACGCTCGGCATTGATCTTGCGACCCCGGCGGATCTCAACCACGTCTTCTGTGGGAACCAGGATGTCAGAAAAGGTGTCATCCAAACCCTGAGCGTGGGCCTGTTCCTTGATGGACTCAGCGACCTTCTTCTCGAAGTTGGAATAGGCGTGGACGATGTACCACTTGTGGCGCGGATTGGCGGCGACGGCGACTTCGGCGTTCATCAGGCTTAGCCCCTGTTGGCGAGTTTGAGGATCAGGGCCATGCCCTGGCCGAAAATCAGGTCGATCAGCGATAGAAAGGCCGCAGCCATCACCACCATGATAGCGACCATGACGGAGGTGATCCAGGTTTCACGCCGGCTGGTCCAGGTAATCTTGCGACCCTCGGCACGAACCTCCCGGAAGAATTGCGCCGGGCTAGTGCGCTTTTTGGGCACAGCCGGAGACGTCGCCAATGGCGAGGACGGTGCCAGCACGGCCGCCGTCTTGGCGGCGCGGTTGCGCATTGCTTGCGGGGTTGAGCCCGGTTTCCTGGCCATCGAGGGGTCTCGACACTCTCTTCTAACATGGGCCGACACGTGGCCCGGTTCCTACATAGTCACGATTTGGCAGGAGCGGAGGGACTCGAACCCACGACCCTCGGTTTTGGAGACCGATGCTCTACCAGCTGAGCTACACTCCTGCATCGCCCTGCCCTTTCGAGCCTGACATTTCCGGAAACGACCAGCACGTCTTCGAACCGCTCGTTACCAGAGCCGGGTCGTTTAGCAGCGGCACCCCCCGGGAGCAAGGCCGCGCGCGCCTTCAGCCATGAGATCGGGGTTTGCGAAGCTGAACCAAGCCCCTAAGCTAACTGTCGGGACACAGGCACGGAGCTAATTATGAGATTTTCACTCGCTTCAATCATGGTGGTCGCCGCCTTGGCACTGATTTCCACCCCCAGCCAAGCCCAACCGGGAATCGGGGGTTTGCCAAACGGTAGCTATCTACAATCTTGTGAAAGCGTCGCCATCCGAGGGTCCGGATCCAGCGCGACCCTTGTCGCCCAGTGTCGCGCCCAAAACGGCAGCCTACGCGGCTCAACCCTACGCTACCGTGAATGCCAATCGACCATCGAAAACGTTGACGGTCGGCTGACCTGCGCTATGGGCGAGCCTGAGTGGCGGCAACCGACATCGACTGTCCTGCCCTCCGGCAACTATGTCGACACTTGCAGAGGTGCGATCACCCGGGGCTATGGAGCTGAAGCCACACTCTCGGCTCAGTGCCAAATGCGCGATGGCCGCTGGCGGTCCTCCAACGTGCGCTACGGGGATTGTCGGTCCGGCATTGAGAACGTGGATGGACAGCTGACCTGCGCCCTGCCCGGTCAACCTGGACCGGTCGTGAACCGTCAGGAAGCTCCACCTCCCGGAGACTATTGGCAGACCTGCCAGAACCTGGTGATCAACGGCTATGGCCAGAACGCCTCAATGACTGCCCAATGCCAGGCTCGAGATGGCCGGGTGCGGACCTCTAGCCTGAACTACAAGAATTGCCGGGGGCCGGTGGAGAACGTCGACGGCCAATTGCGTTGCGACGACACCGGATATCGCCCGCCATATAACGGCAATAGTGGCCAGGGCGGCTATGGTTACAATCAGGGTGGATATGGCTCTGGCGGCTACAACGGCGGCGGTTACGGCGAAACCATCACTCTATTCGATGGCGCAAATTTTGGTGGTCAACCCTTCACCAGCGACCGCGAAGTCACCAACCTGCCCCGCGAATACAATGACCGCGCCATGAGCCTGCGGGTCGGTCGCTCGGTCTGGCAAGTCTGCACCGACAGCGACTTCCGCGGCCACTGCGAGACTTTCGACCGCGATGTCCGCGACCTGCGTCAGTACGGCATGGAGCGCGGCGTGAGTTCGATGCGCCCGGTGCAGTGATTGTTTAGCCAACAGAAAGGGCCGCCTGGGTTTCCCTGGGCGGCCCTTGATGTCGTTGGAGGTGGCTAGGGACTACTCGACGATCTTAGCCACGACGCCGGAGCCCACGGTGCGGCCACCCTCGCGGATGGCGAAGCGCAGGCCTTGGTCCATGGCGATCGGGGTGATCAGCTCCACGTCCAGTTCCGCATTGTCGCCCGGCATGATCATCTCAACGCCTTCCTTCAGCTTGATGATCCCGGTCACATCGGTGGTCCGGAAGTAAAACTGAGGACGGTAGTTGGTGAAGAACGGCGTGTGACGGCCACCTTCTTCCTTGTTGAGGATA
>JANLPK010000117.1:0-1839 GCA_031367205.1 Alphaproteobacteria bacterium | reverse complement strand
ATCCGGATAACCTCGATGTCGTCCTCGTCCCTGGTGGTGTGGGCGACCAGCAATAACAGCCAACCCTCGACCAGACCGAGAGTTTGCCAGCGCAACTGCCCGCCCTCGATACGGTCTTGGTCAACTAGGGCAAATGGATCGGCAAAGGCGCGAATGGCGGTTTCGAAACTCACCCGGTGTTTGCGGAAATTGGTTTCCGCCTTGTCGGCATCCCACTCGAACCGAATGCTCATCGGATTTTGTTACTACATTTTTGATATAACATCAATACTCGATCGCCCACCTAAACACTTCAGCTGTCACTTAAACACTTGTTTGAATCCCCCTCACCCGGCTATCCTCCCCTCGTCGTCGGGCTGTTCCGGCGGCACGCGTTCTCAGGGCGGGGTGAAAGTCCCCACCGGCGGTAATGGCTAGGCGCAAGCCTGGCACGAGCCCGCGGGCGCTCATCTCGTCCCATGACGAGGTGAGGCAGCAGACACCGGTGTGATCCCGGGGCCGACGGTTAGAGTCCGGTTATGAGAACCACTGCCAGGCGGCGCACCTTTGCGGGTAGGCCCAATGATCAGTGTCTCCCTGAGTCGTGGTTCCTCAATGGGAGATGACCATGACCCAAGCTACCCCAATCAAAACTCATGAATTCCGCACCGCCAATGGTGCGTATCGACCCGCCCGGATCGCCTTCGTGCAGTCCGGCTGGCACCACGACATCGTCGATAAGGCCCGCGAAGGCTTCGTCGCCGAAATGGCCCGCTTGGGCTTTTCCGAGACCCTTATCGACGTCTTTGAAACCCCTGGTGCTTTCGAAATCCCGCTGCATGCCCAGACCCTGGCCAAGACGGCGCGCTATGCCGCCATCGTCGCGGCGGGCTTTGTGGTGGACGGCGGCATCTATCGCCACGAGTTCGTCGCCGAAACCGTGATCCGCGCCCTGATGCAGGTGCAACTCTCCACCGAGATCCCAGTATTCTCCGTGGTGCTCACCCCCCACCATTTCCACGACCACGAAGAGCACCACCGCTTCTTCCGCGAACACTTCGTCACCAAAGGCGCCGAGGCCGCCCAAGCCTGCGCCAAGACCCTGGAGAGCCTGCATCGGCTCACGGGGGCCGCTTAGCAGTTGCATCGGCGTGTCGGCCCTGATCAAGCTCTACCGAACCCGGAGATCTGGCCGATGCGCCATCTGAGCCTATCACTTGCCCTTCTATTGGCCGCTAGCCCAGCACTGGCGGCCAAACCCCCGGCAGCGGTAGTGGCCGCCCACCGCGACGCCATCGTGCTGGACACCCACTACGACACCCCGGCGCTGTTCCATCAATCCGGCTGGGATATCCTGGATCGCCACGATTACAAAATCGACGGCAGCCAGGTTGATCTGCCGCGCATGATCGAGGGCGGTGTCGATGGGGGGTTCTTTGCCATTTTCACGCCCCAGGGCGCGCGCGGCCCTACAGGCAACGCCAAGGCCCGCGACTACGGCCTGGTCCGCGCCACCGAGATCCATGAAATGGTCGCCAAGCACGGCGCGCAATTCGCCATCGCGCTCAAGGCCGACGACGTCACCACCATCCTGGCGGCCAAGAAGCGCTTCGTGTTTCTCAGCATGGAAAATGGCGCGCCGGTGGCCGGCGACATCAGCCTGATGAGCGCCTTTTACGCCTTGGGCGTCCGCATGATGGGCCCGGTCCACTTCCAGAATAACGATCTGGCCGACTCCGCCACTGACAAGGTCGAGTGGGGCGGCCTCTCGCCGTCCGGCAAGGCCTTTGTGGCAGAGGCCAACCGCCTGGGCGTTGTGCTCGACGCCAGCCACGCCTCTGACCTGGTGCTCGACCAGAT
>JANLPK010000109.1:0-1624 GCA_031367205.1 Alphaproteobacteria bacterium | reverse complement strand
AAGGTGATCTTCGTCGAAAGCGCCCGCAAACGCGCCCTGCTGGCTGAACTGTTCGCCGAAAAGACCTTCAAGCGCGTCATCGTCTTCACCCGCACCAAGCGTGGCGCTGACCGGGTCGCCAAGTCTCTGGAACAGGCCGGTGTCGAAGCTGCCTCCATCCACGGCGACAAGAGCCAGGGTCAACGGGAACGCGCACTCGCGTCCTTCAAGGCCGGTGAGGTCCGCGCCTTGGTGGCCACCGACATCGCCGCCCGCGGCATCGACGTCGATGCCGTCAGCCACGTCGTCCAGTACGAACTGCCCAATGTGCCGGAAAGCTACGTCCACCGCATCGGGCGCACCGCCCGGGCCGGAGCCGGCGGCTCAGCCGTGGCCTTCTGCGGCGAGGAAGAGCGCAATCTGTTGCGCGACATCCAGAAAGTCACCCGCCAGACCATCCCGTCCGAGGATCGCCGTGGCGATCGCGGCCTGATGGTCATGACACAGGCCCTGCCCGCCGAAACCACCGACCGCGCTGAGCGCGGCGAGCGCAGTGGCGGCGGCGGCACCCGCAGCGCTGGCGGTGGACGCAACCAGCGTCGTCCCGGCGGCGGCGGTGACAACAGCCAACGCAAGCCGGAAGGTCGCTCAGACCTGCCGGGTGCCCTACGCAAACAACGCAACCGCCCAGCCCAGGCTGGCGGCGGACGCAGCGCGCCGCAAAGCGCCCGCCCGCAAGGCGGTCGACCCCAAACCGGCGGCGCCCCCACCACCCCCATCGACCAAAGCCAATTCAAAGGCCCGAAGCGCCAGGGTGCTCCTGAAAAACGCTGGAGCCCAGTGGATTAGGGTGTAAATCCAGCCCCCTCCGCCCGTCATCCTCGGGCTTGTCCCGAGGACCCCTCTCTCAGTTGCCGCTGATATCCAAGTATGCGCTCAACCGCCCCGTCTCACCCCGCCTATCGGCAGCACCGATAGAGGGGCCCTAGGCACAAGGCCTAGGGTGACGGAGCTGGATGGTGCCAAACCCTGTGGAGCGAGGAGACGCGGCCGCTTTGATTTCGCGACAATCAACTTGATTGATGCGGATCGGCGCTGACCCCGGCAAAGCCGACCAAGCCGCCGCCCTCCTCGAAAAGGGTGGCCATACCTCCGTCCAAGTGCTCGCCGAAGTCACCCACGTCGCCAGGCGCAGAGCCCAGCTCGACTGGAACGCCACCAACGAGATCATCGACACGCTCACGCGCATCTGCACCGTCCACGACCTCACCCTAGAGGTTCACCAACACGCCAGAGCGATTGCCCGGGCTCACAACTTCTCAATCTACGACGCCCAAATCATCGCAGCAGCCCTAACCGCCGAGTGCAAAACCCTGTGGAGCGAGGATAAGCAGAATGGGCGGGTGTTTGAGAAGCGGCTTCGGATTGTGAATCCGTTTGCGGGGCTGCCCTAGCCCCTACTTAACGCGCCGGATTGTGCTTCTCAACGAAGGCCACCGCCTCGGCCAGCATCGCCTGTCGCGTCGGCTCTTTCGAGAGCCAGTGGTCTTCGCCCTTCATGGTGATGAATTCGACCGGCTTGCCCGCAGCTTGCAGCGCCTTTTCCATCATCTTGCTCTGCTCCATCGGCACCACGGTGTCGTCC
>JANLPK010000073.1:0-4565 GCA_031367205.1 Alphaproteobacteria bacterium | reverse complement strand
GCCTAGGGTGAAAACGGAAGCGAGAGCAAGGATTACGCGCTGCATGGTTGGGTCCTGGTCGAAAACGGGCGGCGGGAACCATTGGTCGGCCTGCCGATGAGGTCAAGCTGGGTTCAATGAAAATCCCGGCTGGAGACCAGCTTGCCGCTGGGTTGGTGGCGTGGGTCCTCCACTGTGGCGTCAGACTTCATGCCTGCGGCCAGATGGGTGAGATCGGTGAAACGTTTGGCCACGAGGTGGATCACATCCCCTTCAATCTGCAATTGACCGTGAACCACCACGAAACTGGCCCCCATGACCAGGCGGCGATTGGCCTCAAACACATCTTTCCAGACCACGATATTGGCAATGCCGGTCTCGTCCTCCAGGGTCATGAACACCACCCCCTTGGAGGTGCCGGGGCGTTGACGCACCAGGACCAAGCCACCTACCGAGATGGAGCGGCCGTTGCGCAAATGTTTGAGGCCGCTGGCCGGGACCGCGCCCAGGGTCGCCAATTCACCGCGGAAGAAACTGCACGGGTGGGCTTTCAGCGACAGGCGGGTGGTGCGGTAGTCCTCGGCCACTTCGCGGGGAGCGCTCATCAGAGGCAGTTCGATCTGTTGTTCCTTCAGGCTCTGACGGGCCATCAGCGGGGCGGTGGTTTCCACAAAGGCCTCACCGGCCAAGCCCTTCACCTCCCAGAGCGCTTGGCGGCGGTTGGCGGCAAGGCTGGAGAAAGCATCAGCCTCGGCCAGCAGTTCCATGGTCCGGCGCGAAAGACCGCGTGCGAAGCCTTCGAGGCTGCGCACCCCCTGAGCCCGCAGGCCTATGAGGCGCTGGGCTTCCTCTTCTTTAAGGCCTTTCACCTGGCGCAAGCCAAGACGCACCGCGCGCAGGCGCGCGCCGACCACCGGCTCGAGGGTGCAATCCCAATCGCTGGCCAGGGCATCGACAGGCCGCACCTCCACCCCATGCTCGCGGGCGTCGCGGACCAGTTGGGCGGGTTGGTAGAACCCCATGGGCTGGCTGTTGATCAGCGAGGCGCAGAAGGCATCGGGCCAGCGCCATTTTACCCAGGCCGAGGCATAGACCAGCAGGGCAAAGCTGATGGCGTGGCTCTCCGGGAAGCCATAGGAGCCGAAACCCTCGATCTGATGGAAGCAGCGTTGGGCAAATTCGGCGTCGTATCCCCGCGCCGTCATGCCCTCGATGAACTGCCGCCCATAGTCGCCCACCGTGCCCAGATGGCGGAAGGTGGCCATGGCTCGGCGCAGGCCGTCGGCGTCATCCTCCGAGAACTTGGCCGCCTCGATAGCCAAGCGCATGGCCTGCTCCTGGAACAGCGGCACGCCGAGCGTCTTGCCCAGCACGGTTTTGAGCTCATCAGGAGGGCCATGCTCGGGCGCGGGCATGGGGAAGCTGACCTTATCGATCCCGTCGCGGCGGCGCAGATAGGGATGGACCATATCACCCTGGATGGGGCCGGGGCGCACAATGGCCACCTCGATCACCAGGTCGTAGAATTTGCGCGGCTTGAGCCTTGGCAACATCGACATCTGGGCCCGGCTTTCCACCTGGAACACGCCCACCGAGTCGGCCTTGCAGAGCATGTCGTAAACTTCGGGAACCTCCTGCGGCACATCGGCGATGTCGACGATCTTGCGGCCGTTTTCGTCCGCCGGGATCATCTCAAAACCCTTGCGCAGGGCGCTCAGCATACCGAGTGCCAGCACATCGACCTTCATGAGGCCCAGCGCATCAATGTCGTCCTTGTCCCACTCGATAAAGGTGCGGTCCGGCATGGCGGCGTTGCCGATAGGGACGGTCTCGTCCAGGCGACGTTGGGTCAAGACATAGCCACCGACATGCTGGGACAGATGGCGCGGAAAGCCTAGGAGTTGGGTGGCGAGCGTCGTGGCGCGGCGGATTTCGGGGGCTTGGGGATCAAGGCCGGCTTGGCGGATATGCTCATCTGGCACATGGTCACCCCAACTGCCCCAGACGGTGCCCGACAGCGCCGCCGTCACATCGTCGGTGAGGCCCAACGCCTTGCCCACCTGACGGATTGCCATGCGCGGGCGATAGTGGATGACGGTGGCAACAATCGCGGCGCGGTGGCGACCATAGCGGCGATAGACATACTGCATCACCTCTTCGCGGCGCTCGTGTTCGAAATCCACGTCGATGTCGGGCGGCTCGCCGCGCTTCTCGGAAATGAAGCGGGAAAACAGTAGGTCCTGGTCTTCCTTGGTGGGGTCCACTGCGGTGATGCCCAGGCAAAAACAGACCATGGAATTGGCCGCCGATCCCCGGCCTTGGCAGAGGATTTTCTGTGAGCGCGCCCAGGCGACGATGTCATTGACCGTCAAGAAATAGTTGGGGAAGTCGAGCTTTTCGATCAGGTCCAGTTCATGGGCGATGGTGCGACGCTCCTTCTCACCCATGCCGTTTTCGAACCGCCAAGCCGCCCCGGCCCATGTGAGATCGCGCAGGTGTTGGATGGGAGTCTTGCCCTTGGGCACCGGTTCATCGGGATATTCGTAGCGCAGCTGGGAAAGGTCGAAACTGACCCTCTCAGCGATCTCGGCGCTGCGCTCCACCGCGCCGGGGAAACGGGCGAACAGCCGGGTCATTTCCGCCGGCGTCTTCAGGTGCCGCTCGGCATTGGCCTGGAGCCGCAAGCCCGCCTCAGAGATTGTGCAGTTTTCGCCGATGCAAGTCAGGACGTCCTGCAGCACCCGCCGTTCGGGGTCGTGATAGAGCACATCATTGGTGGCGACCAAGGGGGCACCGGACATCTGCGCCAGACCCGACAGCTTGGAGAGCCGGTGTAGATCGCGCGCGCCATAGGCCCGGGCCCCAGCCAGCCAGACCTGACCGCGCAAAGCCCCCGCCATGTCCCGAAGCTTAAGTTCAAAGGCCTCATCCAACCGATGGGGCGGCACCACCAGGGTCAGTTGCCCCTCAGCATGACCCAGGAAATCCTCCCAATGCAGTTCGCAATCGCCCTTTTGTGAACGGCGTTGGCCCACGGTGAGCAGACGGGTCAGGCGACCATAGGCCTCACGGTCGCTGGGATAGCAGAGCAGGCTGGGCGTCCCGTCGGCGAAATCCAACCGTGTTCCAGTCAGCGCCCGCACGCGGGCACCGGGCCCCATTTTCTGCACCTGGGTCCAGGCCCGCACCACCCCGGCCAGACTGTTGCGGTCGACAATGCCCACGGCCTCAAGGCCTAGGGCCTGCGCCGTCACCACCATCTCCCACGGATGAGAGGCTCCGCGCAGGAAGGAGAAGTTGGTGGTGACCTGGAGTTCGGCATAGCGGGTCATCCGAACACCCCGTGCAACCACCAGCGGGCGGTATGACCCGGGTCATAGAGTCCCTCTCGGAACACCCAGAACCGGGCACCGTCTTGATCCTCCACTCGGTAATAATCGCGCACCAGGCCGGTGGAGACATGCTCGATTTCGCCGTGCCACCACTCATTGCCGATCCGCTCGGGCCCCTCAGCCAAACGCACCCGGTGCAGGCGACGGCGCCATTGGAATTGGCGCGGCGGATCATCGGGGGTCAGCGCCATGACCCGTTCCAAGGGCTCGGGCTGGCGGAAGAGGCGCAGGGGCCTGGGGCGTTCGCGGTCCCAACCCCGCGCCGTCGAAACCGCAAAGGGTGCGGCGTGGGTGACGGACTGTTCGGGCACATGGCTTTCCACAGGGGCTGCCTTCCAGACCCGACCTTCGCCCAGGCGGTTGGTCAGGCGGTCGATCAGCGGGGCTAGGCTCTCCTCGCGACCCGGCTCCAGCAGGCTATCGAGCCGCATCTGGCGGCCGGCCACCGGCTCCACCCCTTGGGCGGCTAAGGTCACCACCTCAATGCCGAAGCCTGGGTCGACCGTTTCCAGCTTAGGCGCGAACAGCTTGGCGATGCGGGTGGGGTCGCGACCGGCCAGGGCTAGGCCGACAGTCAGAGTCTGAGGCTTGCCGTCTACCCGGTGGAAGCTGAGATGGAATTTCTGAGCCCCCTGCCCTTCCAGCTCCAACCGCGCACAAAGCTTGGCCGCCACATCCAGGCTGACCCGGGCCATGTCGTCGAGCGCACTGATCGGCTCGGCAAAGGCCAGACGCGCGAACCAGGGATTAGGCGGGCGGCGGAAGGTGAGTGCCTCTTTGGAGCGACCCAGCGCTTGATCCAGGCGGTCGAGGGTCGCGGCCCCGAACCGCCTTGCCAAGGGCGCACGGGGTAGATCGGCGAGCTGGTCGATACGGCGCAGGCCCAGACGCTCGATCTGAGCCGCAGCCTCCGACTCGAGCCGCAGGGCAGCGGGGGACAGCGGGCCGATCATGCTCGCTTGCTCACCGGGTCGAGCAATAGCCGCAGGGTCCTTGCCGAAATGAGCTAAGGCCCAGGACGCGCCGGGGGTATCGGCAATGGCCGCGCGGAAATGCAGGCCGTTGCGGGCCAAACGTGTGCGCAGGTCGGCGATGAGCTTGGCCTCTCCGCCCCAGAGATGAGCCACGCCGGTGACATCGAGGAAGAGACCATCAGGGCCATCGAGCGCCACCGCAGGCGAAAACCGCACGCAC
>JANLPK010000051.1:0-2443 GCA_031367205.1 Alphaproteobacteria bacterium | reverse complement strand
GTGATCTCCCTATTGGATGAGCCAAGGTTGTTGCGACCTGGTGGCGTCACCCGCGCTCAGATCGAGGCTCTGATTGGACCGCTGGCTGAGGCGCAGGATGACGCCAAACGCTCACCCGGTCGGTTGACGCGGCACTATTCTCCCGTGGCACCGGTACGGCTCAGTGCTGATGGTCCAGAGGCGGGAGAGGCCTATCTCGCCCTTGGTCCTTTCGCTGCGGGAGACAGGGTTTGGAACCTGAGCCCTTCCTCAAATCTCACTGAAGCCGCCGCCAACCTCTTCACCTATCTGAGGGCGGCTGACCGCACCGCACCAAGCGCAATTGCAGTAGCGCCTATCCCAGATTCCGGCCTCGGTGAGGCCATCAATGACCGGCTGCGGCGTGCCGCGGGTTATGTGGGCTGAAGGGCGGAGCGAATGTCCGTCAGGGCGAAGTCGTTGCCTTTGAAGAGTAGTGGCGCATCGAGGCGCTTGGCTAATGCATAAGCAAAACAATCACCGAAGTTCAGCTTCGCCGGGTGGTAGCCGCGCCCGAAGGCTAGGTAACTGTAGATAGTGAGCGCATGATCAATACGCTCCTGATCGACCTCAACCTCAAGAATCTGAAGCCAACGATCATAGGACTCGGGATGCTCAATGATCCCGCGACCAATCAGCACGAGCCCAGCTTCCATGGCGTTGACCGGGGAAATGATCGCCCGCTCGGACGTCTCCAGAATATTCATCATCTCGTCTGCTTCGGGCTCATCTTGGCCAATCGCCACAAGGGCCGATGAGTCCACGACAATCATCGGTTATTCAGATCCTCTGAGGGGGCCCAGAGGTCATCGAAGAACGCTTTGGAGCTATCGACCTTGCGCTTATCGAGCCCGGCAACGCGTCGAAACTCGGCGGTTGCAACCTTCATTTCGGCGACAGTGCTACGCCTCTTGGGCTTTGTGGACACGTGCTCCATTCGCATCGCAAGGGCGATATCGATCGTTGTCGTTAAGGTCTCTCCCGTCAGGGCGGCAAGTTCTCGCGCCCGCCGCTCGACATCTGGGTTCTTGATCAGAATGGCCATTGCGCACCTCGATATATACTCGAGTATATACTGGTCTATCGAGAACTGGAAGCGTAGGAATTGGTGATGCTGATCCCTGCGGACGTCCTCTCCAATCTCAAAGCCGCCCTAGGCGACCAGGGCTGGAGCACCGACCCTGATCGACTTGCGCCCAAGCTCTTGGAGTGGCGCGACCGTTGGTCGGGGACGACGCCGTTTCTCGCCTTGCCGAAGACCACAGCCGAAGTGGCTGCGGTAGTGGGCATCTGTCATGCGGCGGGTGTCGCCATCACCCCGCAAGGCGGGAATACCGGGTTAGTCGGCGGGCAGATTCCGCAGGGCGAAATCTTGCTGTCCACCGAACGCCTGAATGCTATTCGCGACATTGATGGGTTCGACGACGTGATTGTCGCGGAGGCAGGGGTCACACTGGCGGCCGTGCATGAGGCTTGCGCCGAGATCGGTCGGCGGTTCCCTCTTGGATTAGCATCGGAGGGTTCAGCGACGGTCGGTGGGGTCGTGTCCACCAATGCGGGGGGGACCGCCGTGCTACGTTATGGCACGACCCGCGATCTGGTTTTGGGATTGGAGGCTGTCTTGCCCAATGGCGAGGTCTGGAATGGCCTCAAGCGGCTGCGCAAGGACAATACCGGCTATGACCTTAAGCAGCTGCTGATCGGCGCTGAAGGTACCCTGGGCGTGGTGACAGCGGCGAGCCTGAAGCTGTTTCCGGTGCTCGTCAGCCGCGCTACGGCGGTCGCGGCGGTCAAGGACCCGCAGGCGGCGATCGCGCTGCTGGTCCGCGCCAAGGAAACGGCCGGCGGTGCCGTCGAGGCCTTCGAGCTGATGGGGCGTCGCGGCGTCGAGTTCGTCTTGAAGAACATTCCAGGCCAGCGCGATCCTTTGGCTCAGGTCTATCCTTGGTATGTGCTGATCGAGATCGCCTCAGGAGAACCCGGCGCGGCCGAGGCTGCGATGGAGCGTCTACTGACTGCGAGCCTGGACGATGGTCTGGTGACCGACGCCACGCTGGCGCAAAACCAAACCCAGGCGCGGGCCCTATGGTCGATCCGCGAGAACCAGTCCCTGGGCCAAAAGCCGGAGGGTGCAACCTGGAAGCATGACGTTTCGGTGCCGGTCAGTCAGGTCGCTCGGTTCATTGAACAGGCTGACACGGCGATGAACGTTTTCGTGCCTAACTGTCGGATCACGGCCTTCGGTCATGTGGGCGATGGTAACATCCACTATGACGTGATCCGGCCCGACGGTGGCGACGACAAGGTGCACAGCGCCAAGCGTGATCAGGGTAGTCGGATTGTCCACGATATCGTTGCCGCGATGGGCGGCTCCATCTCAGCAGAGCATGGCTTGGGTTCGATGAAGACTGAAGAGGCGCGGCGC
>JANLPK010000040.1:0-16873 GCA_031367205.1 Alphaproteobacteria bacterium | reverse complement strand
CAATGTTGAATTGAGGTGCCAGTAGGAAATCTATCATCTCGGCTTGTTGGTCCGGAGTCGGGGGAAAGCCCTTCCACCCGGCAAATTTCGGCATGTTCTTGGCCGTATCATCGTTGATGTAGACGATCCGAACGTCAGACTGACCTTCACGAGCCGAAAATGGCCATTTTGGGTATTGGCTAGATGTTAAGAGTTGAAAGATCGCCTGAGAGGTCCGCGCCGAGTCTGAGTTTTGCCCGAAGATGTCTAAAAGGCTCACCAGCAGCGCGATCACGCTGACGAACAAGCTAACCAACACCGCTCTGACGAAAGGCCTCAACACCCAAGTTCCCCCGCTATGCCCGCCGTCTCCACTTTGGGTTTAGGGCGCGGGATGCGTCAAGCGGAACTGTTCCAAACTGCAAATTGGGTGCCAGTTCCAATGCAATTCTTGGGTGGGGGAGAGACGGCACCGACGAAAAGGGCCGCCCCCCGGAGGAGGCGGCCCCAGATCGTTGAACTGCTGCGTGAACCCGAACGGCTAGTCGACGACCTGATAGTGTCCGCTGGAGTCTTGACAGACGCGGACGAACCGCTTCTGGACACGACCGTCCGGCAGGTAGATGGGGCTTTCAGCTAGGCTGCAGCCGTTAGCGTCGGTGCGGCCTCGGCTCACCTCATAGCGATCCGAATAGCCGTAGCCTTGGCCCTGATCGTCGTCGTCGTAGCGCGTGCGATCCTGGCGATAGGTACGACTGCGGCCAGTGTAGCCGTTGTTGTAGGACCCGTTGTTGTAGTAGCCCGAGCCGTAGGTGTTAGAGCCGTAATACCGTTGACCGTTGGCATAGCCGTCGTTGGAGCCGTAATAACTCGACCCATCATTGTAGTAGGCGCTGGCCGATTGGCCGCTGTTGCAGGCGGCGGACCGCTTGCCGATACTGGCACCTAACGCCGCGCCGGCCAGGGCCCCGAGAACGGCACCCTCTTTGCGGACATTGTGACCGGCGACGTTGGAGCCGATGGCGGCACCGGCCAGGGCACCGATGATGCCACCGCCTGTGGAGCGCGAGGTCGTGTCGCGTCGGCAGGGATCATAGTTGTAGCTGCGGTCGCCGTAGGACTGGGCCGACGCGAAGGTCGGCACGGAGACGGTGGTGGCCAGGGCCATGAGGGCCGCTGCGCCGGTCAGGCTGGTTTTGGCGAAGAGATTTTTCATTTCAAGCGCTCCTTTGGAGACAGGGAATGGGGTTATGCGCGGCCGCTGGGACGCCAGACGCCGTCTTTGCTGCGGCAGACTTCCAGGCTGTGATCGCGGCCGTCATAGTATTCTTGGACCCAACGGCAGTTATTGCGGCTGTAGTTGGTTTGGGAAATGCGGTTGGGATAAGGGGCGCACTTCACGTTGTGCTTGCCGACTTGGTGGCCGACGCCGGCCCCGAGCAGGCCACCGATGACGGCACCCTTGCCGCGGTCATCCTTGCCGGCCAGCGCCGCACCGGCCAGCGCGCCGATGGCACCACCGGCTATGGTGCCGTTGGTGGTGGATTGTTTCTTCTTGGCGGCACAGACATCGCCGTAGCCATAGTCACCGTTCGGCTGGGCGAGCGCGAATTGCGGCAGGCTGAGCGTTGAGACGGCGCAGGCGGCGGCGAGGGTCAGAGTGAACAACGACTTCATAGCGTCTATCCTGTGAGGCGACTTGGGGGTCGCTGATGGGCTTAGGTTTGACCGATTGAACCTGAACGGTGTTTGAACGGAAATCTGTGTGGTGGTTCAGGCAGAATTTTGTTCGGCGTTCGCGCCCCGGCCCTATACACCCGTGCCCAATGCGAAACTTCAAACGACCTCAAGCCCGCCCCAATAGACCTTCCCCCAGTTCACCCGCCGGACCACCTGTGGAACTGACCATCGAGTCGGTGGGCGGGGAGGGTGACGGTGTTGCTGTGGGGCCGCTCTATGTGCCCTATACGCTTCCGGGCGAGCGGGTGGTGGCGACGGGCGGCGGAGAGCGGCGAGAGCTAAGTCAGATCTTAGAGGCTAGCCCACAGCGGGTCACGCCGCCTTGCAGGCATTTCGGGGTCTGCGGTGGTTGCGCGCTGCAGCATTGGGCGGCGGCAGATTATCTGGCCTGGAAGATCGAGCGGCTGCGCGGCACCTTGGCGCTGCAGCGGTTAGAAACCGAAATCCTGCCTGCCTATGCTGCCAAACCCGGCACACGGCGACGGCTGGCCTTGCATGCCCGGCGCGGCACCCGTGAGGCGGCTCGCCTGGGGTTCAAGGAGCGCAAGTCCTGGGCGGTGGTGGATATCGCTCAGTGCCCAGTGGCCGATCCAGCCCTAGAGGCGGCGCTACCGATGCTGCGACGGTTGGCAGTCGCGCTGTTTGAACACCGTTTATCTGCACCCACCCTGCACGTCACCCTGACGGTGTCGGGTATTGATATCGACATCACCGGCGTCGAGGCCAAGTCCGGCGGGTTGTCGGCTGACGCTCGGATGCAGTTGGCACAGATCGCTGCGGAGGCCGACTTCGCGCGGGTGACCCTGGATGGCGAGGTTACCTTCATGTCGCGCCAACCGGTCGTGCGGTTGGGGCCGGCAACCGTGGCTCTCCCGGCGGGTGCCTTCCTGCAGGCAACAGCGGGAGCCCAGGATGCCATGACCGTATTTGCCGTGCAGGCCTGCGCCGGGGCCCAGAGGATTGCCGATCTCTATTGCGGCGTCGGCACCTTTACCTTTGCCTTGGCCGGTATCGCACCGGTCTTGGCTGCCGAGGTTTCGGCGCCGGCAATCGCGGCTTTGACGAGCGCCTTGGCCACAGCGCCCGGACTGAAAGGGATAAATCCAGAGGTTCGAGATCTGGCCCGCCGACCCGTGCTGGCCGCTGAATTGAAGAAGATCGACACCGTGTTGCTGGATCCACCTCGCGCCGGTGCCGCCGAGCAGACCGCAGAGATCGCGCGATCTGGCGTGTCTCGGGTGATCGGGGTGTCTTGCAATCCCGCGACCTTCGCCCGCGACGCCCGCGTCTTGGTCGATGCCGGGTTCCGATTGGAGAGGGTCCTACCGTTGGATCAATTCGTCTGGTCACCGCATGTGGAATTGGTGGGCGTGTTCCAGAGATAACGTGCCGAAGACGACTCCGGATCTTCAAGGGAACGATGTTCAGAAACTCACGTTGGGCTTTCGAACCCCCTGGAGAACTCAATGTCCAACCTCGAAAAACACGACGCCGTTGCGATGCTGAAGGCCGACCACCTCGTGGTGGCGAGACTCTTCGCCAGTTTCGCAGCTGCAAAAGCCAATAGTCAGAAGCGTAGCTTGGCGCAGAAGATATGCTTGGAACTCACAATTCACACAAAACTCGAAGAGGATATCTTCTATCCGGCCTGCGAAGGGTTTGTGGACGAGGCCTTGTTGAAGGAAGCCTATGTCGAGCACGATGGAGCCAAGGTTTTGATCGCTGAGATCGAGGCCGGTGAGCCTGGTGGTGAGTTCTATGATGCGAAGGTCAAGGTGTTGGCCGAGATGATCGAGCACCACGTCAAGGAGGAAGAGGCCCGGGTGGATGGTCTATTTACGCAAGCCCGCAAGGCTGGATTAGATATGGATGCAATCGGTGCCCGCATGGTCACCGAGAAGGCGCGGCTTCTGAAAGCCTACGAACAAGACGGCGTTCCGACGCCTACGACTGCGACCTTTGAAGCCACCACCCTGAGACAGACGGGCTAAGGCGCGATCCGTTTAGGTGGATACCGGCTAAGCGGAAATCGCGCGTCAACTCAAAACCCAGATCACGTTTCGGTTCCCTGAGAACGGAACGTGATCCAGAGTCGGGTTCTCTAACGCCTCTTCCCGAGTTCAGCCGCGATATCCTTGACCATGCGACCCACCTTGCGGTGGGCGCTGGTCAGCTGGTCGCGGGTGACGCCCCACTTCTTCATCCAATATTCGACCGCCTGGCGCTCGGAGAGATCCAGGCGGTCCTTATCGATAAAGCCGCGTTTGTCTTTTAGACCGGCCACTAGCCCTTGAGGGCGTCAGAGACGTGGCCGCCATTCTCGGCCAGATTTTTCATTACGGCCTTGTGCAGGGCGATGTTTTGCTCGGCGGAGCCGTCGGCACCGACTTGGATATTCAGCTCGTCGCCCAGTTCCTTGCGGGCTGAGAGGCTGGAGTCCAGGTCCAGCAGCTTCAACAAATCAACGATTGAGGTGTGCCAATTGCCGCCACCGCCCTTTTCGGCGGCCAGGGCGGTGAGCACCGCCTCGACGTCCACTGGAGGCGGCGGGGGTGGGGCGACCGCCGCTGCAGGCGGCGCAGCCGCGGGCGCAGCCGGCGCAGGAGCCGCCGCCTTGTGATGAAAAATCTTGTTCATGATCGAGCTAAAAATGCCCATGTGTCGTCTCCTGGGTTGGGTTACAAACGAAGGTCTGCGCGCGACGGCGCGGCGTCACCAAGTGTGGCAACTGAGGCTACTTGTTCTCGCTGTCGAGTTTGCCGTATTTGGCCTCAAACGCAGCAATGGCCCCTGTGGCCAATAAGCCGGCCTGATGGACCCATTCATCGCGGACGATCCGGCCCTTGAAGGACCCCAGATGGGCATCCACCTCACCAATTTCTCGGGCACCCCAAGCCGCGATCTGATCAAACCGAGTAACGCCCAGGCCATGGAGTAGCGTATTGAGTTTCGGCCCCACGCCCTTCAGCTGAAGCAGGTTGTCCGGGGCGCCGACGGCCGCGGGGATCGCGGGACCGGTGGTTGCCATCACCGGCATCGGTGCTGCGGCCATGACGGGTTCTGGGGCGACCGTTGTGGGGTAAGCCGCCGGCACGGCACCCGTATATTGCCGCCGGGCCCACGCCCACCAGCCGGTGGCAAAGCCAATAATCACTGCAATCAGTAGGAGGAGCCCATTGGCACCAAGCAAAGCCATCATCAGCTCAGTCCTCTCAATTTTCGCCGGAGCGCTTCGCGCCCCAGACGAGCCAAGCTGCGCCCAGGCCGACCCCAAATGCGATCAGCAGCAGTACGAGCACTTCGATCCACAGAGAAACCATCAATCACATCCTCTTTTGGGGTTAGCCGGCGCTGGCCACGACAAACTCGATCCGCCGATTGGCAGCATTGGCCGGGCGCGATGTTCCGGCCATGACCGGCTTTGTCGAGCCATAGCCCTTGGCGGTCAGTCGATCACTCGGCACGCCGTGGGCAGCCATGGCATCGGCCACCGATTTGGCTCGGGCTTCCGACAGGGCTTGATTGGCGGCGGTATTGCCGGTCGTATCGGTGTGGCCGGCGACCTCCACATGGGTACCGGTACAGGCGGTGATGGCCTTGGCCAGAGTTTCGATCAGCGCGGTGGAGGCGGGATCAATGGTGGCGCTGCCACTGGCGAACTGCACCACTTTGCCCTGGATGGCAGCGTCCACATCAGCTTGGCAGGAGGCGACAGCCTCCGCTGTTGCGGGCGCGGCGGCGGGAGCCGCATCATCGACCCAGCGGGCGTCATGAACCCCGGCTATGGCCCGCACCGCCTTCAAGGCAGCTTCACGAGCCGCAGGGTCGGTGATCGGGCCCGACAGGATCGCTACGCGTTGAAGGGCCGGAGCCTCTTGGAACGCGACATTCACACTGCTCATCCGGTTGGCGTCCAGCGCCGCCCGCGATTGAGCTTGCAGGCCATTGAGGAAGGCACGGCCCATTCCCAGTGGCCCATGGGCCACCCCGGCGAGCAGGGCAGTGGCGACCAATCCGATCACAATCTTCGTCGATGCGTTCATGCCCTTGAGCTCCAAGTCCAGATCAGTAGGGTTAACAATCGTTTAGATTTCAATTGATCCCGATAAACCCTGCCATGTCCAGCGCCCTCATGGTCTAACTGCTATCGTCAGGGCGAAAGTGTAGCGTTCACAATGGTTTGTAGCCGTCGAGTTTTGTCGAAGACTACAATCGCCAAAGTTATTGCCACACTGGTGATCGGACCCACATAGGTCGTATTGAGTTGGGCATTAACAGACCCGGCGATCATTGAAAGCCATAGGGCATTGTAGGCGGCGTGAAACAGGCATGCGAAGAACAAGCTGCCTCGTACCTCGTTGAATAGCCATGTGAGTTGAGTCTCGAAGGCTGTTGTTCCAACCAGCGTAACCGCCAAGTCAGCCAAACCCCCATCCCGATGGGTGCGAGACCTGCCAGCAGTGCAAAACTCAGCGGAATATGAAGGTTGATCAGCCCATACGCCGACAACAGGATGGGGATCCAAACTGCCCAGGCGATGCCGAAGGTTGCGACATAGTAAATCACGATGTTGGAGGTCTTGCCCGGGATCGACGCGAAATTCTGATCTGCGATCAACAATTAACCTCAAAATTCAGCAGGCGGATGACGCGAATTCGCTTGCGAAACAGTGTTCGGTTGGGCGTCATCCCCGTTGGCGGCGAGATGCGAACGCGCCGATTGGGAGCATGACCATGAGCGATGGTTCCGTTGACATCAAGACTGACGCCTATGCCCAGGCCCTGGAAACCCTAAATCCAGCCCAGCCGGAACTGTTTAGCGGCGATGCCATGTGGTCATATTTTGAGCGACTGCGTCGAGAAGACCCGGTCCACTACACGGCCGAGAGTGACTACGGCCCATTCTGGTCGATTACCCGCTACAATGACATCATGGCGGTGGACACCAACCATCAGGTGTTCTCCTCGGCCGACGGCATTACGCTCCAGAGCCTGGAGTCTAAAGCCGAGAACGCCAATCGCCCCACCCGACCCAGCTTTATCTCGATGGATCCGCCGAAACACGACGTTCAGCGCAAGGCTGTGAGCCCGGTCGTGGCACCCGGCAATTTGCACCAGATGGCCCCGGTGATCCGCGAGCGGGCGGGACAAATCCTGGACGCGCTGCCAATCGGTGTTGAATTCGACTGGGTCGATCTGGTTTCCAAAGAGCTGACGGCCATGACACTGGCCACCCTGTTTGACTTCCCTTTCGAAGATCGCCGGCAACTGACCCATTGGTCAGACATGTTCACAGCGCCTCCCGGTCATGGCCCGGTCAAGAGCTGGGAGCATAAGCGTCAGGAGATCACGGCTTGTTTTAGCAGATTCACCGAACTCTGGAATGAACGGGTCAATTCACCGCCGCAGTTCGACTTGATCTCAATGATGGCACACAATCCGGCCACCCGGGATATGGATATCCATGAATTCCACGGCAATGTCGCCCTGCTGATCATCGGCGGCAACGACACGACCAGGAACACGATTTCCGGCTCGATCTATGCGCTCAATCAGAACCCCGATCAGTACGCCAAGCTGAAGGCCGATCATTCAATGATCGCCTCGATGGTCTCAGAAACCATCCGCTGGCAGACGCCCCTGGCCCATATGGCGCGCACCGCGACACAAGACTTCGAGATGCACGGCAAGACCATCCGCAAGGGTGATCGTGTGGCCATGTGGTACGTTTCGGGCAACCGCGATGACAGTGTGATCGCCAATCCCAATGCCTATCTCATCGACCGTGAGCGGCCTCGCCAGCACATGTCCTTTGGTTTCGGCGTGCACCGCTGCGTCGGCAATCGTTTGGCCGAGCTGCAGTTGCAGATCATCTGGGAGGAGATCTTGGCGCGCTTTCCAGACATCCAAGTGGTCGGCGAGCCGGTTCGCAGTCACTCGGTATTCGTGAAGGGCTATGAGACCCTGCCGGTGCTGATTCCTACCCGGATTTAGGCGCTCACCCGAACAGGTCGCGCTGGTCCCCCGCTCTTGGCGGAACTCTGAACGCTGCAAGATCCAAGTCCGGTAGACGGCCCTCCAGTCCGTGCCGTCGCCGTGCCGCCTTGAACCGTTGGGCGAGCATGTCGGCGACCGGACCCTGACCCTTCATCCGCGATCCCCATTCGGCGTCATAGTCTTTGCCGCCGCGCATTTGTCGGACGAGGGACATCACTTTGGAGGCGCGGTTGGGGTGATCGGTGGCCAACCACTCTTGGAACAGATCCTTGATTTCCCGTGGCAGCCGCAGGGCCACATAGCCTGCACCCGTGGCCCCGGCTTGGGCGGCGCGTTCCAGCACCGCCTCCATCTCGTGGTCGTTCAGGCCGGGGATGGCCGGGGCAAACATAACTAGGGTTGGCACACCCGCGTCCGATAAAGCCTTGATCGCCGCAATCCGTCGTTCGGGTGTGGCGGCGCGCGGTTCCATACTGCGTGCCAGCTTGCGGTCGAGCGTGGTCACCGAAATCGCCACCCGGACCAGGTTCTTGGCGGCCATCGGGGCCAGCAGGTCCAGATCTCGCAGGATCAGGCCCGACTTGCTGATGATTGAGAAGGGGTGGTTAAACTGCGCCATGACCGCGATGATTTGGCGGGTGATGCGCAGACCGCGCTCTTGCGGTTGATAGGGGTCGGTGTTGCCGCCGATATGGATGACCATCGGTTGGTAGCGCGGCTTGGAAAGCTCTTGCGCCAACAGCCGCCCGGCATCGGGCTTGAAGAACAGCTTGCTCTCGAAGTCTAGGCCCGGCGACAGGCCCATATAGGCGTGAGCCGGTCGGGCATAGCAGTAGATGCATCCGTGCTCACAGCCGCGATAGGGGTTGATGGACCGGTCGAACCCCACGTCTGGGCTGTCATTTTTGGTGATGATCGTCCGCGCCCGCTCAGCGGTTAGCGTGGTCTTCAGCTGGATCGGGGTCAGATCGTCAGCGGTCCAGCCATCGTCGAAGGCCTCCCGCGTCTGGCTCTCAAACCGCCCTGAAGCGTTGGTGCGCGCCCCGCGGCCTCGCGGTGTTGGCGGGAGTTGTTGGGTGAAGGTGGTCATGGCGCGACCATATCATTGACCCAGAACATAACAAGAACTCTCTTGACCCCGCTCCCTGAGCAAGGCTTCTGCGTCCATGCTCTCGGTGATCATCCCGACCTATAATGAAGTCCAGGCCATGCAACGCCTGCTGATGGCCTTGGCTCCTGCGGCGGTGGACGGATTGGTGCGGGAAGTGATTGCTGCCGATGCGGGCTCGACGGATCAAACCCTGGAGCTGGCCGATGACGCGGGGGTGGATGTGGTGTCAGGGGGACTGGTCACGGCCGCCGCCAAGGCTCGGAGCGACTGGGTCCTCGTCTTGCCGGCGACGATTGAGCTGAGGGAGGGATGGGCCGCGCGGCTCAGCATCCATTTGGCCGGCGGACCACGCCCGGCCTTGATCACAGGCGAGGGGCTCTGGTTCAGGGCCAAGCCACGCGGCATACTGATTTCAAAAGTGAACTTGCTGAAATCCAACGAGACCCGCGATGTGCCGGTCCTCGTAAAGACACTTGGTCGCGGTGTGGCTCGACTCTAGTCCTCCTGGACCCTGGCTAGGGTTCGCACCCCGATCTCGGTCATGCGCGGGTCATTGACCAGACCGGCTTCAATCAGGGTGACCGCAAAGGAGATCGCCCAACCCTTGGCCCGTGCCCAGGTGGCCGCGCTGACACCACCATAAGCGGCCCGGGCATCTGCGCGGCTGGCGGCGCTGGGAAGCAGGGTCCAGAGGCCTGCGAGGTCCGTGGCCGGATCACCGCCGCAGGTATCGCCCCAGTCGATGATGGCGCTGAATTTCCCGTTGTGAGTCAGGGCGTTGCGGGCGTGCAGGTCGCCGTGTAGCCAAGTGGCGGCCATGTCGGTTGGTGCCGCCAGCGCCTGTGCCCAGGCTCGGGTGACTTCGTCGGAGATGTAGTTGCCAAGGTTTTGGAGCTTGGCAATCCGCGTCGCAACGATGGGCTCACGCTCCGCCAGCGGCACGCCGCGCACCGGGTTGGTGGGCGCATTGGCCGGCAGGGCTTGGCGGTGCAGGGCGCTCAGAAAGTCTCCCAACACAGCCCCCTGATCCTGGTCGAGCGGGTTGAGGTCGACAGGGCCACCCTCGAACCAGGCCAGGACACTCCAGGGCCAGGGATAGGTCTCGCCGGGGGTGCCGACTCGGATCGGTGCGGGGATTGGCAGGGGCAGGGGCAGGTGCGGGGCGAGCGTTCCCAGCCAAGTCTGTTCGTTGACGAGGCACTCCACGGCCACCCTGCGGCGCGGTAGGCGCACTGTAAGCCTGTCGCCCAGCCGATACATCTGATTGTCCCAGCCCGACGCTAACGGTTCCAGGGTTAGATCGGCGAGGTCGGGATGCTGCGCCTTCAGCAATCCACGCACCAGATCGGCGTCAATCAACAGTTCAGCGTCCGGCGTGCCCGGCGGGGGGAGGGGCGGTGTCGGCATTCGACTAAGTGCGAAGTCCGTGGTGGCGGCGAGCGTTGTGGGAGCGCTTGGTCTTGGCCTTGGGTTTCTCTGACGTGATGATCACCGGCTCCGGCTCATCGTCCCAGCGCAGGTCGACATATTTCTGGCCGCTGGCCAGTAGGTCCAGGGTGTTGACGTCTTGGCCGAACTTCTTGCGATAAGTCCAATAGGCGGCCATCACCTTTTCCACATAGTCGCGGGTTTCAGGTGCCGGCATGCACTCGATGACCATCAGGCTCTCATCGTCATCACCCAGCATTTGGGCGGTTCTTTGCAGGGTGGCAGGGCCGCCATTATAGGCCGCCACAGTGCGCAGAACGTCGTAGCCGACGCCTTGGGTCATCAACCACGAGACATAGTCCTGGCCAACCTTGAGGTTGATTGAGGGGTCAAAGAGGCCACCGCCACCGGACTTGAAGGGCGCGGCTGTGCCAGGCATCAGCTGCATCAAGCCAACAGCGCCAGCGGGCGACACGACGCCAGGTCGAAACCGGCTCTCCTGGCGCACGATGGCATAGACCAGCGCCTTGTGAACCGTGAAACCTCGGCTCGGCGAGAGGTTGGGGGTTGGATATTCAGGCTCATTCGGCAAGGCTGCTGGGCCGATCATCTGCGGCTTATCGTCGAGGGCAGCATTCAGCGTTGCGGCTAAGGCCGACCAGCGGTCACGATCATCCGCCGACGCGGTGAGTGCCAAGCCTGCTCGCAGTTCATTGGCAGCGTCTTGCACACGCCCGATCTGAGCCAGGGCGACCGCGCGATGAGCCCGAGGGTCGCTGGTGATGAACCCTGCGAGGTCCAATCCCATCCTGGGGGCATAGGCGGCGCGGATCAGCGGGCGGCCCTGCGTCGGCCCGTCCACCAGAGGCAGGGGAGCCCCCATGTTGTAGAGCGTCGTCTGTCGCTCGGCGATCATGCCGTAAAAGGTGGTCGGTGCGCTGGCGGCTTGCCGCAGATAGGTGGTGGCTCGGTCCTGAGCCCCCTGAGACCCTGCCGCTCGCGCGGCCCAATAGGCGGCACCGGCACGGGCCCACACGTCCTGCGAGCTGTCTGCGGAGAGCGCGCTGAGTTGACTCTCGGCGGTGGCATATTGTTTCAAGCGGAAAGCCGCCATGCCGGCGATCCAGCGCTCGCCCACCGCCTTAGCCAAGTCCAAGGCGTGGCGGGTTTCTCCGGCATAGAAGGCCAGCCGCGCCAACCGGGCATTGTCGCGATCAAAGGGACCGCCGGTGCCCGGCGGCACCAACTCCACCTTGGTCCAGCTTCTGTTGCTAAGAACCGGCACCGGAACGGGCAGGTCGCTCGGAGTCTTTCGCTTGGCCGCCAGTCCCGTGATCCGCTCGGCATCGGGCATATCGCCATAGAGGCTAAGCCAAGTGCTCAGTTCGCCGTAGTCGGAGGTGTGGGCCCGCGGGTGCATCAACTGGCCCGCAGCGACATAGCCCATCAGGCTTTGGTCGGTGATGTCCAGGGTCTTTAGAGTTGCCTCGACATAGTCGCCGCGCTCCACCGCTTGCAGGGCCTGAGCATAGGCCTGGGCATCGGTCGCGCTGAGGACCTGAGGCACGCCCGCCTCCGCGCCGGTGACCAAAACCCCGAGCGCGACGACGACGATGGTTATGCGATGCAGCCAAGTCATGCGGCCCCTGACCTACCGGCTGGCGTCAGCGGAGGAAACCCTGATTAAGCCTAGGTCAGTCAAAGAGAAGTGATTGGCGTTTTTTTGGGCAGCCGGAATCTCCCCTATTGCTGCTGTTGTTGTTGCTCATCAGGCCGGATCCCCACCGGGCGACGGGCACGGGCGGGGCTGAAGATGGGTTGGGCGGCGCGGATGAATTCCGGCTCACCGTGGGCCGCGCGCGTGCGGCCAACGGAGACCGCGACCGCCAGTTGACTGTCGGACTCACCCTTAAAGACCCCGCGGGTCGGCGGCACATCATCATAGTCTCGGCCGACGGCGCAGGCGATGTGGCGCTCTCCGGCGAACATATTGTTGGTGGGATCAAGGCCGATCCAACGGGTCGAGGGCAAGAATACCTCCACCCAGGCATGGGTGGCCTCTGGATCGCTGCGGTCGCCTGCCTGTCGGTCGGTGAAGAGGTATCCGGAGACGTAGCGCGCCGGGATGCCCCAGCTGCGGCAGATCGCGATCATGATGTGGGCGAAGTCCTGGCAAACCCCGCGCTTCAGGCCCAGGGCTAGGTCGATGGGACTCTGGGCATCTGTCAGGCCAGATTCGTAGGCGAAGGCTTGATAGATCGTCTCGGAAAGGGCTCGCACCGCGCTGAGCGGGTCCAGGGCGCGCAAACGATCAAGGTCATGCTCCGCCACGAACGCCGCCAAGGCAGCGGTCTCAACAGCAAACCCATGATGGCGCAGGAAATCGAAGTTCTCACCGCGCACGAAATCACTCTTCAGCCGATCCCACTCACCGCGGGCCAGGGTTGGTGGCAGGGGTTCGGGGGCCTGGGTCTCGACAGTTGATCGCGCCGTGATCGAGAGCTTGGAATGGGGCTGAGGCACATCGAAGTGATAGACAGCGTTTCCGAAAGCGTCGGCATAGGAAAAGGTTTGGGCGGCGGGCTCCAGCTCGAGTTCGAAGGTCACAAGGCGCTGTGCCGCGCTCTTCTGCGGCTGCATCCAGACCTCCATGACACTTTCGCGCACAGGATTGGCGTAGTGATATTCGGTTAGGTGACGCACCTCGAGCAGCATGATGTCAGGTCCTAGAGTATGTTCCGATAAGTTGGAACCGGTTATCAGTTTCAAACATGCTCTAACTTTTTGAATTAGAGCCTTTTTTTATCCCTTTGGACGGTTCCGTCTAAAGGGAAAGGGCTCTAGGCCGGAAGCCGCATTTCGAGGGAATACGCGACGAAAGTGTCATAGATCGCCGAGTGGATGGTCGCACAGTCTTCTAGCACGGTGGTGACCATGGGGCTGGCATCGCCAGTTTGGAGGTTGGCGGTATCGGCATACTGTAGTCGCGCCTTCAACCGCCCGGCTAGCCGCTCTGGTCCCGCTTGGCTGGCGTGATCAACATAGCCGCTCAAGCCAGCCAGATGCTCAGCGATCCGCGCGGTGGTGAAACGCAGAGACCGGGGGAAGTCCTCGTCGAACATCAGGAATTCAAGGATGAGTTCAGGTCGGATGTCGGCAGTGTAGCGCCGCAAATATGGCTCCAGTGCGCAGCCCATGCGCAACACGCTGGTCAGGGCGGAGTGGTCGGTGACGGGCGGATGCTTGGGGTCGGCGAAACAGGCTCTCAGCAAGCCCGCAATCAATTGGGCACGCTCCAGATAGACGCCGAGCAGGAGGAAGCCCCAACCCTCGCCGTGGCTCATGGTGGCATCGGCCGCCCCCTTGAAGAGATGCAGATCGGCGATGATCTCATTTAAGAATGCTGAGGAGCCGTCTTCGAAGGCCTTTGTCGCGCCGGACCCCGTCACGCGAAGAAATATTAGATTGAGCCGCTCCCAGGTCTCCGTGGTGATCTGGTCACGAACCTGCCGAGCGTTTTCCCTGGCGCGCGACAGAGTGGTGGTGATCGAACCGGCGTCCTCCCGGTTCAAGGCCAACGCCCGGGCGGTTTCGAAGGGCGACAGGCCGGCCCCAAGTTCTGAGTCGCCTACGGCCGTTAGGATGATCCGCGTCACTTGGACGGCGGCGTCGGTTCGGTCCAATGTCGCATTGAGCATGACATCTGACAGGCGGCACAGATGCTCAGCGCGCTCCACATACCGACCGATCCAGTAGAGGCTGTCGGCGACCCTGGCTAACATCATGGCTGGACCTCCCCAAGCACCCAGGTGTCCTTCGATCCGCCGCCTTGGCTGGAATTCACCACCAATGAGCCCTTGCGCAGCGCCACGCGGGTTAAGGCTCCCGGCGTGACCACGATCTTGTCGCTGGAGAGGATGAAGGGGCGCAGGTCCACATGCCGTGCGTCGATGGCCCCGTCGATCAGGCAAGGCGCGGTGGAGAGTTGAATGGTCGGCTGGGCGATATAGTTTTCGGGGTCTTGCGCTATGGCCTCGGCGAACTCTGATCGCTCCTTGGCGCTGGCGTGAGGACCGATCAGCATGCCGTAGCCGCCTGAGGCGCCCACCGCCTTGACCACCAATTTGTCGAGGTTTGCCAGAACGTGGCTCAATTGCGCGGGTTCGCGACAGAGATAGGTCTCGATATTGGGCAGGATAGCATCCTCTCCCAGATAGTATTTTATGATTTCAGGGACATAGGCATAGACCGCTTTGTCATCTGCCACCCCGGTGCCCGGTGCATTGCAGATGACCACATTGCCGGCCCGATAGGCATTGAACAGTCCTGCGACCCCAAGGCTGGAATCGCGACGGAAGGTCAGAGGGTCGATGAAGTCGTCGTCAACGCGCCGATAGATCACGTCGATGCGCCGCAGGCCGGTGGTGGTGCGCATATAGACCGTGTTGTCATGCACCACGAGATCGCGCCCCTCCACCAAGGGTGCGCCCATCAGCCGGGCAAGGTATGCGTGCTCGAAATAGGCAGAGTTGTAGACGCCCGGTGTCAGCACCACGACCTGGGGGTTGGGTCGCCAATCGGCGGCCATGCCTTTGAGCGTGGAAAGCAGCATATCAGGATAGCGATCAATGGCGCGCACGCCGGCAAATCGGAAGGTGCCAGGAAAGGTGCGCTTGGAAGCCTCTCGATTGGCCAGCATGTAGGATACGCCAGAGGGTACCCGCAGATTGTCCTCCAGCACGGCAAATGCCCCGTCAGGTTGGCGTATCAGGTCGCTGCCACAGACATTGGCGTAGGCCTGGTGCGGGACGAACAGATTCTGCATCTCGCGGCGATAGGAGGGTGCCGACAGCACAAGATCGCGCGGGACCACGCCGTCCTTGAGGATTTTTTGCGGGCCATAGATGTCGGCCAGGAACATATTGAGGGCTCTAAGACGCTGGGTCAGGCCGTTTTCAATGACCGTCCATTCCTCAGCGGGAATGATGCGCGGCAACAGGTCCGTCGGGATGATCCGCTCGGTGGAGTCTTCGCCGCCATAGACGGTGAAGGTGATGCCTTGAAGGAGAAAGAAACGCTCCAGAGTGCGTTGACGCTCGGCCAATTCCTGATCGCCTAGAGCCGCGACACGCTGGTCCAGGGCCTCATAGTGCGGTCGAACCTCACCAGCGGCAGTAAGCATTTCGTCATAGGGCAGTTGCGCGTCACCCGCAGTTGATCGTCGCGCAATCGCCACCCTGTACCCCACTGCCTCTTGGTCTCCCACCAATGCTGAGAGGACCTTATTGAACTCTGACACGATACACGGTGGAAACCGCAGATTCTGCGGTTCAGTTGTGCAAGTGCCCTACATTTGGGCAGACAACTGGCGAAAGGGGAAGCACTAGCGATGTTCATAAAGCGGGTCGGGATGAGGCGACGCTGCACAATGGGTGGCGCGGGTGATCAAGATTTTGCAAGACTGGAACATCGGTCGCAATTCTGAGGGAGCGCTATGCATACTGAATCCATTGCGTATGAAGCTGCGGGGAAGTCGCTAACCGGCTTTCTGGCCAAGCCGCTCAAGCTCTCAGGGCACACCCCCGGCATACTTGTGTGTCATCAAGGGATGGGCTTGAACAACCACACGCGAACCCAGACAAGGAAGCTCGCCGAGCTGGGCTATGTGGCCCTCGCGCTCGATATGTACGGCGAGCTTGGGACCAGTCGCGAGCATGTCACGGCGATGATGGCCGCATTGGCGGACAATCCAGACCAGAAGCGGGCGCGACTCAATGCGGGCATCGACCTTTTGAAGTCACAGTCCGGCGTTGACCCAAGTAGGCTGGCGGCCATCGGGCATTGCTATGGCGGTGGATTGGTCTTGGAGTTGGCCCGCTTGCGGCAGGATATTGCCGCGGTCGTGGCCTTTCACCCCGGACTAATGGATCAAGTCGAGGTCGATGACCGACCGGTCAATGCCAAGGTCTTGATCTGTGCCGGCTATCACGACCCGCTGATACCGGCCTCGGCGCGCGAGCGGCTGATCAAGCTGATGTCGGACCAGAGCGCCGACTGGCAATTGATCACTTATGGCAAGGCTGGCCACTCTTTCTCGGATGAAAGCGTTGCGGCCTTTGGGATGGACGGGTTCGAGTATGACCAAGACACGGACGCTAGGTCCTGGGCCGCGATGCGGGCCATGCTCGATGAGTGCTTCCCTCAGGCATAAAGTCGTTACCGGGGTTCACCGCTGGGCAAGGAGGATGTGCCATTGTCCGATCTAGCGCTCCGGTCGATCCAGGCGCTCGGTCAGGGTCAGCAGATCACTCCAGGCCTTCTTCTTGGCGGCGGGCTGGCGCAGCAGGAAGGCTGGATGCAGGGTCGGGATGGCCGGGAGTTCGCGCGACCCATCGGCAGATTTCCACTCGAACCATCGGCCTCGCAGAGCCAGGATCCCTTCCTCGAACGCGCCATCGCCCTGGTGAGCCCCAAGATGCTGCTCTTGGTCGGCGGACCCTCGACCAAGGCCATGCTGAAGCGCGAGGAGGGGATTTTGGCCCTGCGCGGGCGATGGTTCGAGTGGAAATCTGCCGATGGGTCGCGCGAACTCCCGGCCATCCCGACCCTGCATCCAGCC
>JANLPK010000349.1:0-3704 GCA_031367205.1 Alphaproteobacteria bacterium | reverse complement strand
GTCCTCACACCGTGCGTTGCCAACCAAGCCGCGCGAAGCTGCTGGTAGCTCGGAGATCCCTGGCTCAGGCATCCACAAACCCAAGTCGTCGATTGAGCGCAATTGGAGCTTCGTTGGTGGCGTGATGCACGGTGTAAATGTGCCCGACGTCCTTCGACTTTGCATAGCGAATGGCCAGAATCTTCAGCGCCACAGCGAGCCCACGCCTGCGCCATTCCCTAACGACGCCGGTCATTTCCGCGAAAACGATGCCTCGATCAGGCCAATAAGAGGAGGCCGCCATTCCGATCCAGCGTCCATCATGTAACGCGACGATGATGCCTGCGGGATCGTCGGCTGGTCTCGTCACACGTTCGGCGACGTACGCGTCGAACTCATAGAAGGTGCCCCGCCCGGGAATGTCAGCTGAGCAAGTCTTGTTCAGCTCGTAGAGCGCCCGCCGATTAGGAGTCGTGTCACCCAAACTCTGCAAGGTTTCAAACTGCACACCGTCCCGGAGCGCTTGCTCAAGAAGGGGCAAAAAAACGGTCTCATCGAATGTGCTGAGGTCGAGCTTCAGCTTCACGCTTGGCCTAGTCATCTTGTCCTTATCCCCAGTGGATGCGCCGCCTACTTCAACACCCCATCAAACAACGCCACCAACTCGCGCCAGTGACGCTCTGACGCATCAACATCATAGACCGGCATGTCTGGCGGGGCGTAGCCGTGCTTGGCACCGCGATAGATGGTGATCTTCTATATGGACGGCCCAGCCATCCGCCCGGCCCTATTCGAAATGAGCCAGCGGCTGGCCGACTATGGCTATTACGTGCTGCTGCCCGACATGTTTTGGCGCGGCGGGGCCTATGACCCCATCGACATTCGGGCGATCAAAACCGACGAAGATCGGCGCGCGATCTTCGGTAAGTTCTTCGCCACAACCAGCCCTGAAAAGGGGATGAGCGATACGGGTGCCTTTCTCGATTTCCTGTCGGCTCAACCGCAGGTCAAGGGGAGCAAGGTCGGCGTCACCGGCTATTGCATGGGCGGCGCGCTGGTCTTGCGCGCGGCAGGCACCTATCCCGACCGGGTGGTCGCAGGGGCGGCTTTCCACGGCGGCGGCCTGGCCACCGATGCGCCCGACAGCCCCCACCTGCTGGCCGACAAGATCAAGGCCAAGATCTTGGTGGCCGGGGCCGACGAAGACCGCGGCTTCGACGACGCTCAATGCGAACGGCTGGACGCGGCGCTAAAGGCCGCTGGCGTGGACGCTGAGGTGACCATCTATCGCGGTGCCAAGCACGGCTACGCCCCGCCCGACATGCCGGTCTATGATGTTGATGCGTCAGAGCGTCACTGGCGCGAGTTGGTGGCGTTGTTTGATGGGGTGCTGAAGTAGGGAGGCGGCTAGGTGCATCCCTCGACAAGGATGAGCTTGCTAATCGTCGTTTCGTGCCGAACCTTGAACAAATCCTGGATATCGGGATCCGCCAAGAACGCCTTGGCGTTTGAGCACTCGGGAAACTCCAGGATCACCAATCGTGGCGGTTTCCAGTCGCCCTCCATGACGGTCGGCTCAACACCCCGGACGATATAGTGACCGCCGTGCCGCGAGATATGCGCCGGAATCTCTGCGACGTATTTGCTGAAGCCAACGTAGTCGGTGACTTCAAAGTCGAGAACGAGATAGGCCTTCATGTCGCAACCCTCTCCGTCCGACCTGGGTATGTTGCCCCCCAGCATATTGGGGCAGCTCGTTCAAACAACGGAAAATCTCCTTTCTTCCTTGCAAGGTCGAGGAAGGCTCGTGAGCAAAGGCTGGGAACTTCAACCCCCTCCGGTCCTTCGGACCACCTCCCCCAAATCGCGCCTGCGGCGCTGGGGGAGGATTTGGCGCGAACAACAAAAAAGCCGCCCCGAGGAGCGACTTTTTCGTGATCTCAGCGCCTAGGTCTTAAGCGGCGACGGCTTGGGCCATCTTGGCTTTGACTTGCTTTTTGATCTTCAGGGCCTTGGCGGAGAGTTGCTCGTCCTTGGCCTTGACCAGGAAGGGGTCCAGGCCACCGCGGAAGTCGATGGTGCGCAGGGCCGCATTGGTGATGCGCAGCTTGAAGGACTGACCCAGCACGTCGGAGGCCAAGTTCACCGGGGCCAAGTTCGGCAGGAACCGACGCTTGGTCTTGGTGTTGGAGTGGCTCACATTGTGACCCACCATCGGACCGATACCGGTAAGCTCGCAACGACGCGACATGGCTGTATAACCCAGGCAAGAATAAGGATCGTGCGAGCGGTGCCCGCGCGGGAGCGGCGATATAGGCCAAACGAGTCTGACAGGTCAAGACCAAGGTGCGATTCAGCGGTGCGGTATGAGGGTCTCCACCCTCGTGTCATCCCGGTTTTCGCGAAGCGGAAGACCGGGACCCATCCTCACTGATCTCTCCGATCATGGTGCCATCATCGCTGGGTAAAGGTCGCCCCAGTGGGGATTTTCACTTTCGATGAGACTGATCTTCCAATCGCGTCGCCAACGCTTGAGTTGTTTCTCAAAGTGAATGGCTTCCGTGACTTCGGCATACCCCCGCCACCAGACGAGTTGGTCGACATCGTATCTCTTTGTGAAGCCCGGAATTTCTTTGGCTTTGTGTTGGCCGACGCGGCGTTGCAGGCTGTTCGTCACCCCGATGTAGAGTGTCCCATAGCGGCGACTGGCGAGGATGTAGACATAGTAGGTCATTTGGCACGATCAGGTGTTCATGGGTCCCGGTCTTCCGCTTCGCGGAAACCGGGATGACACGGTAGGTTGGTTTTTGAAATTTGATTTGTGGTTAATGCCCGTTAGGGTACAATACCTTGTAGGGAACAAATCCCGAATCGGGCGACGTCGCTGATTCGGTCATGATTCGTTTCGCCCGCGTTCCGAGAAATCTGGGGCGCTGTTAATCCCTCCGCCCTCCTGACTTGAATTTGCCGCAACGACCGCTTGCGTCTTGTCGGCTTTGAACGCATTAATAACTGACCAGTCAGTTATTAATCTTGCATCATGCTCCCGCTCGGACCTCCAAAGTTCAAACGCCGCAAGGCTGATCGCCCCGATGAGATCATTGCGGCGGCCATGGCGCTGTTCGCCGAAAAGGGGTTTGCGGCCGCGCGGCTTGACGACATCGCTGCTCGGGCTGGCGTGTCGAAGGGTGCGCTCTATCTCTATTTCCCCACCAAACAGGACATGTTTCGCGCTGTGGTGGAACAGGCCGTTGGGCCGAACTTCGCCAGTGCGCAGCAGATGTCGATGGGCGAGGTGGCCTTTGCTGATCTGGCGCGGGGCATGGGTCAGATGATGGCGCATATGGCCGCCACCTCGCCGCTGGGCGGGATCGTCAAGATGGTGATCGCTGAGGCCGGGAATTTTCCTGAACTGGCCAGCATTTGGTACGAACGCTCCATTGCGCCGGTATTGGGGCTGCTGACAGAGAAGATTGCTAGAGGCCAAGCCCGCGGCGAGATCCGACCCGGCGATCCCCGGCAATATGCCCTGAGCCTTGTTGCACCCACCGTGCTGGGCGCGGTCTGGCGTGAGACCTTCACCCCGGTCGGTGCACCGGCCTTTGATCTGAAAAGTCTGGCAGAGCAACATGTGGAAACCATGTTGCGCGGCATGCTGATGGAGCCCGTCCCATGAGACAGCGCCTGTTGATCGTGGTCCTGCTGGCGGTTGGCGCCGTTCTGGC
>JANLPK010000343.1:0-15744 GCA_031367205.1 Alphaproteobacteria bacterium | reverse complement strand
CCGGCGCGGCGGTTCTTCATGCACGACGCCGGCGGGGCCCTCGGTGACCTGCCGCGCCTGCTCCGTGGTGAAGGTCTCTAGAGTCCAACTGGACCTAGACCCTCTCCCTGTCACCCCGGCAACATTGCCCCGGCGTCCCAGTCGGTGATCGCGGTCATGCTGCGTTGGGCCCAGGTGTGGAACAGGGCTACGCCGCGCTCATTGGCGGTGTCCAGCGAACCGATGGCCACCACCGGCCAGCACCAGCAGAGCATGATGCAGTGGCGATAGTCGTTGGTTAGGGTTTCCAGGCTGTAATCCTTGACCCCGTGATCGACCAAGGTCTGATGATAGATGGCCAGCAGTTCCCGCTCGCGGGCGCGGCGGAGTTCGATGTCCAGGCTACCGGCCATCAGATAGGCGATGTCGAACACCCCGCCGCCCTGCATCAGGATCTGCCAGTCGGCGACGGCGAACGAGTCCTCTCCCTCCCGGAAGAAGAAATTGTCGGCCCGGTAGTCGCCGTGCATCAGGGTGCGGGGCCGCGCCGCCAGCCCGTCCATCATCGCGGCGACCCGCGTCGAGAGCCGTTCGCCGATCTCGCGCACCTGGGCCGGCATCCGGTCACCGAGGAAGTCAACCACGGCGGGCCAGCACTGCTGATAGATCGGCTCCAGCGCCTTCATCTGTGGCGAATTGATGTGCAGCACCCAGTCGCGGTCGGGCAGACTGGCGTGTTTCCACCAATGGGCGTGGAAGACGGCAATGGCAGCAATCGCCTGGGCGGCTTCTTCGAAGGTCAAGCCTTCGAGTTGATCGCCGATCCGAGCCGGAGCTAGGTCCTCCAGCAGCAGAATGAATTCATGGGTCTCAGGCACGAAATCAACGTGGTAGGCACGGGGCGCCCGGATCGGACTCAAAGGTCCGATCTCGCGATAGAAGCCGGTTTCCTTCTCATAGAAATGGAACGCGCCATCGATCTGGTGAGCACCCGGATCGGTCGTATTCAGCTTAGCGACCAGGGTTTTTGGCGCACCCGGCGCAGGGCCGTCATAGGTCAAGGTCAGCCGTTGCAGGATGCTCATGAACCCGACGCCGACGCCGAGGGGCGAGGCCTTAACCGCCGTGATTGCGGCACCGTTCAGCGCGCCCTCAGCCCTCAAAACCGTGGTCAGCCAGGCCGGCGTAATACCCTCAACCGTCGTCGGAAAAGCCGCCATGCAATCTCCCCATAGTGCAACGCCCGCCTTGTGTTCGACGGGTCCGGAGAGACGCTAAGCCGATGGCGGCCCGGGTCAACCGGATTAAGCGGCTCCGCGCAAATGGGCCGTCTCGTTCAGGCTGACCACATTCCGCTGACCGCTGCGCGCGCACATGTAGCGATGGACGCTGGTATAGCCCGGCTCAAAGAACAGCCGCGGCGTCATGCCCAGTACATGAGCGGTCCAGACATTGACCACGCCGCCGTGGCAGAACACTGCGACCCGCTTGCCGCTGTTTGCCGCGATGATCTCTTCCAGCGTCGCCACCACCGTGGCCTGGAAGTCGGCAATATCGAAATTGTGATCGCCATCAGCCATCTTCTTCCAGGCGGCATAGTCGTCGCGCTTGAGTTCCTCCATCGGCACATAGACTCCGGAATGGCGGTCGAATTCCTGGATACCTTCATAGCGAGCAAGCTCAAGACCCTTATGCGCCGCATAGGGCTGCGCCGTCTGCACCGCGCGCAGCATGGCGCTTGAGCAGACGGCATCCACCGCCTCATGGGCCAACCAAGCTGCAACGCGGCGGGCTTGATCATGGCCCTCCTCCGACAGTGGCGGATCGGAGGTATCATCGCGGCGGACCGGCAGGCCGTGGCGGATCAAGATCAGTTCCATATGTCGTCGTTCCTATTGCGCGCCGGTGGAGCCGAAGCCCCCGGCCCCGCGCGCGGTTTCGTCCAAACTCTCAACTTCCAACCAGCCGGCCTGAATGACCGGGGCCACGATCAGCTGACCAATCCGGTCGCCGCGCCGGATGGTGAAATCCTCCTGGCCCAGATTGATCAGGATCACCTTCACCTCGCCGCGATAGTCGGCATCGATGGTGCCGGGCGTGTTGACCTGGGTGATCCCCGACTTCAGCGCCAAACCCGAGCGCGGCCGAACCTGACCCTCAAATCCCGAGGGGATTGAAAAGGCCAGTCCGGTCGGCACCGCAATCCGCGCGCCCGGCTTCAGCACCAGGGGTTCATCCTGCGACACCGCGGCGCGCAGATCCATGCCGGCGGCGTCTGCGGTCTCATAGGCCGGCAGGGGCAGGTCTTGATTGTGGGCTAGTCGGACCACCGGGATAACGGGCTTCACTTAAACTCCTGCGCCATTCGGGCGGCCAACTTGCGGGCGACTTCAGACTTGGGCGCGCGCGCCCAGCGCTCAACGCCCAGGGCCGAGAACACCGTCACGGCATTGTCGTCCCCACCCATGGTGCCGGCGATAGAGACATCATTGGCCACGATCCAGTCGCAGCCCTTCTTGGTGAGCTTAGCTTGGGCATAGGCTTCGACGTCGTTCGTTTCAGCGGCAAACCCTACCACCAGCCTGGGGCGCCGGTCGCACCTCGAGAGGCTCGCCAAAATGTCGGGGTTCTCCACCAGGGCGATGGTCGGTGGGTCCCGGCCGATCTTCTTGGTCTTGGTCGTCGCCACAGTTTGAGGTCGCCAATCGGAAACCGCCGCGACACAGACAGCGATATCGGCGGGCAATGCCGCCTCGCAAGCCGCCAGCATCTGTTGGGCGGTTTCGATGTCCACCCGCCGAACGCCTTTTGGCGTGGCCAGCGAGACCGGGCCGGCGACCAGCGTGACCCGTGCGCCCAGTTCTGCCAAAGCCGCCGCTATGGCGAACCCCTGCTTGCCGCTGGAACGATTGGTCAGCACCCTCACCGGATCAATAGGTTCTGCGGTCGGGCCGGCCGTCACAATGGCGCTCTTGCCGGCCAGCGGCCTATCGCCCCCCGCCAACAACCCCATGATCGCCTCGAAGATGTCGGCGGGCTCAGCCATCCGGCCAAAGCCGTACTCCCCGCAGGCCATGGCCCCCTCATCAGGGCCGACGAACTTCACGCCGTCAGCCTTCAAGATCGCCAGATTGCGTCGGGTCGCCGGATGATCCCACATCCGCACATTCATTGCCGGAGCCATCAGCACAGGCTTGTCGGCGGCCAGCAGAGTGGTGGACGCCAAGTCATTGGCCAGACCCTGAGCCGCCTTGGCCATCAGGTCAGCCGTCGCCGGCACCACCACCACGAGGTCGGCAGACCGCGACAGCTGGATGTGGCCCATCTCAGCCTCGTCAGTCAGGGAGAAGAGCTCTTGATAGACGCGGTCCTCGCTGAGAGCGGCCAGCGACAGCGGCGTCACAAACTCCGCGCCCGCAGCCGTAAGCACCGGGCGCACCGAAACGTCCGCCTTGCGGAGCATTCGCGTCAGCTCCAAGGCTTTGAAGGCGGCGATTCCGCCGCCGACAATCAACAGGATTCGCTTTTCCGACAAGGCGCTCAAACCCTCCGCGACCGCACCCGCCTCATAGGCCAAACAAAAGGACTCGACAAACGCTGAACATTGTTCTTTATTTGTTCCTTCAACTGGTCCGTGCAGGGAGTGGACAGATGTCAAAGATCGGAATCGTAGTCAGTGCGGGCTTGGCGCTGGTGTTGTTAGTCGCGTGCGAACGCAGTTCTGCGGTGGCGACCCGCAGTGACGGCACAGATCGAAAGTCGTTCGCCGATAGTGCAACCTCGCCATCTGAGCCGACCCTCGAGGATCGCAGCTCAGCCGACCGTGCGGAACGCCGTGACGATGGGCCAGTCCAGATGGTGGACGGCAAGCCCATGTGGTCCTCCAGTCGCAAGGGTTCCCCGGAGGAAAATGCCCAGCGCAGCTTTGATCGCAATGGCGAGGACTTCGGGGCCGCCAATCTTGAGGCCTATGTCAGGAAGGCTCACGCCTTCGTGGACAACCCGCCCGCCGGGACGCAGAAATTGAAGCGCACCAACGGCGATGTCCTATTATATGACGCCAAGTCCAATGTGTTTGCCGTGGCCGGCAAGACCGGCGCGCCGCGCGCCATGTTCAAGCCCGACCAAGGTGCCGCCTATTGGGACCAGCAAAAGGCCCGAGAATCTAAGCGCCAAACGGCTCGTGCCGACCGTCGGGATAAGGGCGGCGACAACAGCGATGGCTGACCACTTGATCCGCACCCAGGACCACGATTGGGACAAGGCTCCCCGGGGCCGTCACCCGTTTAATCCCAACTCCGAAATGCAGGTCCTGCGCCTAGGTGACCTCAGTGGGATGCGGCGGGTGCTGACCAATCTGGTGCGGATCGCGCCGGGCAAGGAAAGCTATATCCCCCACGCCCATGCGGTGGAGGAGGAAATGGCCTTTATCCTGGAAGGCACCGGCGAGGTGAGGTTGGGCGACGCGCGTCACCCTATTGGTCCGGGCGACTATCTGGGTTTCCCGACCGACGGTCTCGTCCACGGCATCCACAACACCGGGCCCGTGCCGCTGGTCTATCTGACCGTGGGAGAACGGGCTCGGGTCGAGGTCGCCGACATGCCGACCATCGGCAAGACCGCGACCTTCCGGCCTGGGCGGATTACCATGTCCGGGGCCGACGGCATTGAGGAGTTGACCCCGGAAGAATGGGGTGCCCGCTCGCGCTTGCCCTAACGCAGCAAGCTCGCCAGGACAAACGCTGCGGCCGACACCAAGGCACCCATGGCAAACCAGAACAGGCGGGGTTCCTCGTGGGGTTCCGGGGTCGCAGGGATCGGAGGGCTCTCCACCAGGCGGGCGAGGTTGCGCATGGCTTCCACCGCCTCATCGGCAAAGCTCTTGACCCTCGCGGCGGGCCCCAGCTCGCGCAACATCCAACGGCGCACCACTGGATCGGCCGCCGACCAGATGTCGTGATCGGGGCAAATGCGCCTCGCGACGCCCTCCACCGTCATCATAGTCTTCTGCAGGAGGACCAACTCGGGCCGTAGCTTCATCTCGTAGAGGGCGGTGATCTCAAACAGCTGGATCAGGACCTTACTCATCGGCACTTGGCTGGCCGGCCTTCCGAACACCGGCTCTCCCACAGCGCGCAGCGCCTGGGCAAAGGCCGCCACCGAGTGACGGCGGGGCACATAACCCGCCTCGAAATGCACCTGAGCCACCCGCTCGTAGTTGCGCTCCAGGAACCCCCATAGGATTTCCGCCAGGTACTTACGTTCCGATGGACCCAACCGTCCGATGATTCCGAAGTCCACCGCTTCGATCCGCGCAGGTGCCGCGACGAACAGATTGCCCTCGTGCAGGTCGGCGTGGAAAACGCCGTGATCCAAGGCCTGGGAGAGAAAGGCCCGGATCAGGTTATCGGCCAGAGCCTGGCGATTGAGCCCCTGTTGCTCCAGGGACGCCGGGTCGGACAGTGCCATGCCGTTGGCCCACTCCAGAGTAAGCACTTGCTTACCGACCCCCTCCCAGATCACCTTCGGGGCCGACATATAACCGTCGCGCGCCATCACCTGGGCCAGTTCATCGCCACCGGCTGCCTCAAGGCGCAGGTCCAGCTCCAACTCCGTCGCGCGGATCACGGTCTGCGCCAAGGCCTGCGGCTCGAGCCGTCGCGCCGTCGCCGACCACCACGCCGCCAGTGAGCCCGCAAGACGCATCGCGTCCGCATCCTTCGCTACGCGCAGCGCGATGCCGGGCCGCAGGACCTTGACCGCCACTCGGCGCCCGTCCTTCAGGGTGGCATCGTGGGCTTGGGCTAGGGACGCGGCGGCTACCGGCTCCCCGAAGGTGGCATAGAGGCTGTCAAGCCGACGCCCCAGGCTGACCTCTACCTCTCGCCGGGCCAAGTCTGTGGGGAACGGAGCCAAACGGTCCTTTAGTCGCGCCAAGTCTTCCACGAAGGGCGTCCCGAAGATGTCGGCACGCGTTGAGAGCAACTGGCCCAGCTTGATCGCAACCGGCCCCAAGCCTTCAAGTGTGCGGGCCAAACGCTCACCAGGCCGCCCCTGGCGCGCGCCACTTCCGGCAAGTAGCCGCAGAGCCCGGGACACAGTGCGAACCTGCGGCGGATAGAGATCGTCAAGCTCCCGGGGCAGCAGGGCGTCATTGCGCGCCAGCTGCCAGCCTGCCCCGATCAGCCGACCCCATCCCGCCATGGACTAAATCGCCCAACCGTGGTGCAGGGCCGCAACCCCGCCGGTGAAATTGGTATAGCCCGCTCGACCAAATCCGGCCTTCTCGATCATGCCCACAAAGGTCTTCTGATCCGGGAACCGCCGAATGCTCTCCACCAGATACTGATAGGACGCGCGGTCCTTGGCGACAATCTCGCCGATCTTGGGGATCACCGCGAAACTATAGGCGTCATAGGCCTTGCGCAGGGCTTCTGTGGCGGGTCGCGAAAACTCCAGGCAGAGGAACCGCCCGCCGGGCCGCAAAACGCGGCGCGCCTCGACCAGAGCCGCCTGAATGTCAGTGACATTGCGAATGCCAAACGAGATGACGTAGGCATCCGCGCTCGCATCGGCCAAGGGCAGGGCCTGGGCATCACCCACGCCCCAGGCGATCTCGGGCTCACTACCCTTGGCAAGGCCCGCCATCACCATCTCGGCATTGTAGTCCAGGACGAAAATCTTGGCATCCGCGCCGCCACGCCGTTCTTGCGCACGTCTGGCCATCCGCGCAAAACGCCGCGCCATGTCGCCAGTGCCACCCGCGCAGTCGATGATGATTTCACCAGGTTGCGGATTGAGGCGCGCGGCCGTGGCGTCCTTCCATAGCCGGTGAACACCGGCGCTCATCAGATCGTTCATCAGGTCGTAGCGTGTCGCGACTTTGTCAAACACGCCGCGCACCAAGCCGGCTTTCTCGGCGGGGTCGACGTCGCGATATCCGAATGTAGCGGCCATTTGGGGGTCATAACGCCTGGAGCCGTCCCACGCCACCATTGCCTCGCCGACACTCTATATGCGACGGAGACAAATGCCTGAACTTCCCGAAGTGGAAACTGTTCGTCGCGGCCTGCAGCCGGTGCTGGAGGGCCAGCGGCTTTCGCGCGTTGAGGCTCGGCGCGCCGACCTGCGGTTCCCCTTCCCAGAGGGTTTTGTGCAGCGACTATCGGGCGCAACCATCGTCGCCCTTGAGCGTCGCGCCAAATACCTGATGGCCAAGCTGGATCGCGGCGAGACCCTTGTGATGCATTTGGGCATGAGCGGTCGGTTCGAAATCGCGCGGCCCGAGGGTTATGCTCGCCCAGGCGAGTTCCACTATGCGCCCGACCCGAACCCGAAACACGCCCACGTGGTTTTCGAGACTGAGGCCGGAGGTCGGGTAACCTATTATGACCCCCGGCGGTTTGGGTACATGGATCTCATCTCAGACGACCAATTGTCCGGTCACCCATGGTTCGCGAAAATGGGGCCTGAACCGCTATCGCCTGATTTTGATGCCCAGCGCCTGCGCTCGGCGTTCTCCGGCCGCAAACAGGGACCAAAGACCCTGCTACTTGACCAAAGCGTCGTTGCGGGTTTGGGCAACATCTATGTGTGTGAAGCCTTGAACCGCGCCAGGATATCTCCGTTCAAGCCTGCGGGCGGGATCTCGCCAAAGCGGTTGCACAAACTCGTGGAGATCATTGTCCAAGTCTTGGCCGAGGCCATTGAGGCTGGAGGCTCAACCCTGCGCGACTATGCCAGCGCCGAAGGCGCGCTTGGCTATTTCCAGCACCGCTTCCGCGCCTATGACCGCCAGGGTCAGGCTTGTCTCAATCCCGGTTGCACCGGGGCCATTGTCCGCCAAGTGCAGGCCGGTCGATCAACCTTCTATTGTCACTCATGCCAGACTTGAGATCCGTCACGCTGGCGTTGGTCGCGAGCTTAGTGTTTGCGGTCCCCACCTTCGCCAAGCCGCCGATCTGGATCGTGCGGGACGCCGATTCCGAGATGGTGTTGTTCGGCTCGGTCCACGTCCTGAAGCCGAGCCTAGATTGGCAACCCAAAGCTTTGCTCCAAGCCCTGGCGGGAGCTGAGGACGTCTGGTTCGAACTTAACCTTGGCCCCGGCACGGACCAAGACGTTGCCAATCTGGCGGCATCCAGAGGGATTCTGCCACCCGATATCTCGCTCTTCTCGTTGCTTTCGCCCCGCGACAGAACTCGCCTGAACCGCGCCTGCCAACGGTTCCGCATGGCTCCTGGATTGCTCGACCGCCTAGAGCCTTGGTATGCCGAGGTTGCATTGGCCGGGGCCGCCTTCCGCGAGGCCGGCGCTGAATCCGGCTCAGGCGTTGAGAGGGTGTTGGCCGATCTGGCTCCGGCAACTGCCAGCTTCCACGCCTTTGAAACCGCAGAGCAACAGATCGACATGCTCGCGGGGGCCTCACGTTCAGCTCAGCTTGCATCTCTGCAAGTCAGCTTAGAGGAGCTGGAACGCGATCCACGGGCCTATGACCGGCTGGTGTCTGTCTGGATGGCCGCCGATGTCAAAAGTCTTGAACGGGACGCCATCGCGCCGCTTGTCGCATCAGCCCCCGACATCTATCGGCGGCTCGTGCTCAACCGCAACACAGTGTGGACACGGACCCTGGATGCGCGCCTGCAGGGAAGGGGGCGCACAGTCGTGGTGGTGGGAGTTGGCCACCTGATCGGCAAGGACGGCGTGCCGGCCCAACTTCGGGCTCTTGGCTATTCAGTCGAGGGGCCGTAAAGGCCGCAGACTGAAATCCGGAGCCGCCCATGGCCTATGCAACCCTGATCCTTGAAACTCACGGCCACGTGACCCTCATTCGGCTTAATCGCCCTGAGGCGCTCAATGCGCTCAACAGTGAACTGTTGCGCGAGCTTGGCGCAGCCCTAGATGCCGCCGAGACTGACGACAGCGTGCGCTGCCTCGTCCTTACCGGTTCCGACCGGGCCTTTGCCGCAGGCGCGGACATCAAGGAGATGTCGGACAAAACCTATGCGCAGATGTTCAAGGCCGACGTCTTTGGGGCTGTCGCGCGGCGGATGGAGCAATTTCGTAAACCGATCATTGCCGCCGTCGCCGGTTACGCTCTGGGCGGTGGGTGCGAGCTGGCCATGCTGTGCGATTTCATCATCGCCGCCGATACCGCCAAGTTCGGCCAGCCGGAGATCAATCTGGGGGTGATGCCCGGGATCGGCGGAACTCAGCGGCTTACCCGATTTGTCGGCAAGTCCAAGGCCATGGACATGATCCTGACCGCACGCATGATGGACGCCGCCGAAGCCGAGCGTGCCGGCCTCGTCTCCCGGGTGGTGACCGCTGACAAGTTGATCGAAGAAGCGCTGGCTGCCGGTGCCAAGATCGCCGCTCAATCGCCGCTGGCCGTGATGATGAACAAAGAACTGGTGGAGACGGCCTTTGAGACCACCCTCTCGGCCGGTGTTGCAGTAGAACGCCGCCTGTTCCACTCGCTGTTCGCTTTTGACGACCAAAAGGAAGGGATGGCCGCCTTTATCGACAAGCGCAAACCAGATTTCAAAGGCTCCTGATGCGGCTGATCGCCTTCGGAGACTCGATGGTGGCTGGAGCCGGCGACCCTGAACATCTTGGCTGGGTTGGAAGGGCTGTCTCGCGTCGTCGTGACATCACGCTCTACAATCTGGGTGTCCGCCGCGAGACCTCAGCAAACATTGCCCTGCGCTGGGAGTCAGAGACCCGGCCTCGACTAACGCCGGACGAACCCATGAGGATCGTTGTCTCTTTCGGGATCAATGACGCCCATCTGGTGAATGACACCCTGCGCGTGACACATGCCGACAGCCTGAAGAACGCCCATGCCATACTGACGGGCGCGGGCAAGCTCTGTCCGGTGCTGATGGTAGGGCCACCACCCGTGGTGGACCCTGGCGTCTGCGCGCGGCTGGAGGGATTGAATGAGAGTTTCAACGGTCTTGCGACGCGCCTTGGGGTACCCTTCATCGATGTCCTGAGACCGTTGATGGCCGACGGGATTTGGCAGGCCGAGGCTGCCGCCTGGGACGGCGCACACCCCGGTGCCGGAGGCTATCAACAGATGGCAGACCTTGTGTTGGCCCACCCAGCCTGGCGAAGCTTCACGCAGGTGGAAGAATAGCGCTCGCCCTGCATTGACCGCAAGGGCACCTTCCCGTATATCCGCGCCTCCAATTTAGCCGCCGGTTCCCGTGGGGATCAGGCGGAAGATGTTTTGAGAGCTGAAGCATGGCCAATACGCCCGGCGCTAAGAAAGCGGTCCGCAAGATCGCCCGCCGTACCGAAGTCAACAAGGCGCGCCGTTCGCGGGTGCGCACCTATCTGCGTAAATTCGATGAGGCCATCACCGCCGGCGACGCCGGCGCGGCCAAGACCGCCTTCGTGGAAGCCCAATCCGAACTGATGCGGGCCGTCACTAAGGGTGTCGTTCACAAGAACACCGGCTCACGCAAGGTTTCGCGTTTGGCCGCCCAGCTGAAGAAGCTCGCCGTCGCCTAATTTGTCGGCTCGGAATTCTCAAGGCCTCTGATCATAGCAAAACACTCAGCGCTCATGGACCCGACCGTCCGTGAGCGTCCCTATGTTTGGGGTGATGGTGCCCAGAATCGGGACGACCTGACCCAGCAAGCTGAGCTAAAAATCCAAGATTCCCTTGCCTGGTGAGGGGTCAGATTGAGTCAATGAAAATATCTGAAAATCGACGAAAGATTCTCCGTTGACCCCCCCAAGTCTGTGGCTAGTGTTGGGTCAGAACTAGCGGTTTCCAATCGAGTTTGCATAAGAGCCACGGCGACGGATTTCATGTCCGCAGCTGAGTGAGGGCCTGTGTTTGGTGAGTGGTGGGGCCGGCGAGCGCGGGAGCTTGCGGGGTAAGACAGATGGATCGGGAAGGTTCGGGGATGACAAGCGGGGGCGTGACGGGGGTCTTGGCAGATGCGGGCGCAGGCGATGTTTGGACAAAGACGTGTCAGGCGTTGAGGCACGAGTTGGGCGAGGCGACATTTGGCTCATGGTTGGGTCAAGCTGCGCTCCGAGAGCGCGGAGAAGAGCTGTGTCTGGTCGCAGCCACCGGCGTGGCCCGCGATTGGATCCGTAGGCACGCGTGGCGACGTATTGGCGAACTCTGGGCGAAAAACGATCCCCGCGGGCGCCACCTGGATCTGAAGTCTCGGCTGGAATTTGACGCCCTAATCAGCTCGCCTGCCCTGACCTTGCCGGAGCTCACAACTCAACCCGCTCCCGTCGTCATCGAGATCGAGGTTGATCAACAACACTCTCCCGCCACGGACCGCGCCGGTCGCCAGCAAGGTCTTCAAGAGCGGTTCTGTTTCGATACTTTCGTCGTCGGGCCGTCCAATGAGTTCGCCTTTGCGGTGGCGCGTCGGGTCGCGTCCTGGGCAGATGGTCATTTCAACCCGGTGCTGTTTCATGGTCCGTACGGCTTTGGCAAAACCCACTTACTGAATGCGCTGGCCTGGGAGGCTATGCGCACCGCGCCAGAGAAGAAGGTGGTCTATCTGACCGCGGAGCGGTTCACATCGTCCTTCATGAAGGCGTTGCAAGACCGCCAAACCGCTGCCTTCAAGGCCGAGCTGCGTAGCGCCGATCTGCTGTTGATCGACGATGTGCAGTTCGTCGCCGGCAAGTCCTCGACCCAGGAAGAACTGTTTCACACCTTGATCACCCTGGTTGAGGACGGTCGCCGGGTAGTGATGACTGCAGACCGCTCGCCTTCCGAACTCTCCGAGATGGAGCCGCGCCTGCGCAGCCACTTGCAGTCAGGTCTCGTCTGTGGGGTCGAGCCCGCCGACAGAGCGCTGCGGTTGGGGATCATTGAGCGTAAGCTGGCCACCCTGGCTCTGCAGGGGCGCTTCGTGCCCTCCGCCAAGCCTGAAGTGCTGCAATTCCTCGCTGACAGGTTCACAGACTCGGTGCGCGAGCTCGAGGGTGCGCTGAATACCCTCGTGGCACGCGTTGGTGGCGAGATCGCCCATCTGAGCCTTGATGAGGCGCAGGCGATCCTAAGACCGCACCTGTCCTGCACTGAGAAGAAGGTCACCGTCGATCAGATCCAGAAGGCGGTGGCCGAGCACTACGGTCTCAGCCAAGCCGATATGATCTCCGAACGCCGCGCCCGCTCTGTGGCCAGACCTCGCCAAGCGGCCATGTGGATCGCCAAGCAGATCACTACGCGCTCCCTGCCCGACATCGGCCGCCGGTTCGGTGGGCGCGATCACACCACCGTGCTGCATGCGGTGCGGCGGATCGAGGCGCTGAAGACCGACGACCCCGCTCTGGCGCGCGATTTAGACGTGCTGCTGCGGAAGCTGAGGGGTTAGCGTCCGGTAAACTCGGTCCCAGCCTTCACGAAGGAAATGGGGTTTCCGAAAGGGTCCAGGGCGTAGAACATCGTCTCGCCCCAGGGCATAGATGCAATCTCAGTGACACCGCGAGCCCCCGCGTCAATGCACGCCGTTCGCGCGGTCTCCAGGTCATCGACTGAGAAATAGACGTATTGGTTGGAGTGGTGTCTCCAGCCCTGCTCCGGCGGATCGCCATCGGCGACGGGGTCGTAGCAGGCCAGGATGGCTCCGCCTTCGCCGGCCCCGAAATAATGCCGCCCCCGAGAGACGCGCTGGCCAACCTCCCCAAGGATTGCGCCATAGAAGCGTGCGGCTTCCTTGATGTCATTTACGGGCAAGATCACCCGATAGAGACGTGCTGGCATCTGGTGGCCCTCTACTCTCGAAGAAAGTCATCCGCTCGGGCACAAGCTGTCAATGCATCAAAGAAAAGGGCGACTGCATCGCTGCAGCCGCCCCAATAGTCTTAACCGATGAAGGCGAGGCTTATGCCTCTTCCTTCTCCTCGGCCTTGGCCGACAGGTCTTCGCCGGTTTCCTGATCAACGACCTTCATAGAAAGCCGTGTCTTGCCGCGATCATCAAAGCCCAAAAGCTTGACCTTCACCGACTGACCCTCAACCAGCACGTCGGAAACCTTACCGACCCGCTCATTGGAGATTTGGCTCACGTGAACCAGACCGTCCTTGGCGCCGAAGAAGTTCACGAAGGCACCAAAATCGACGATCTTCACGACCTTGCCGGTATAGATGGCATTGAGCTCGGGTTCCGAGGCGATGGACTTGATCCACTCCTTGGCGGCGTCGATCTTGGATTGCTCGGCAGCGGCGATCTTGATCGTACCGTCTTCGCCGATGTCGATCTTGGCACCGGTTTCTGCGGTGATCTCGCGGATCACCTTGCCGCCCGAACCGATCACTTCACGAATCTTATCGACCGGGATCTTGATGGTCTCGATCTTCGGCGCGTATTCGCCGAGCTCAGTGCGCGGGGCCTCCATGGCCTTGGCCATTTCGTCCAGGATGTGCTTGCGCCCCCCCTTGGCCTGCTCCAGGGCCTTCTTCATGATCTCCTCGGTAATGCCGGCGATCTTGATGTCCATCTGCAGCGAGGTGATGCCGTCTTCGGTGCCGGCGACTTTGAAGTCCATGTCGCCCAGGTGATCTTCGTCACCCAAGATGTCGGAGAGAACCGCAAAGCCGTCCTTTTCTAGGATCAAGCCCATGGCGATGCCGGAGACCGGCTTCTTCATGGGAACGCCGGCGTCCATCAGGGCCAAGGACGATCCGCAGACCGAGGCCATGGAGGACGAGCCGTTGGACTCGGTGATCTCAGAGACCAGGCGGATGGTGTAGGGGAAGTCTTCTTGGCTCGGCAGCATCGGGCGGATGGCCCGCCATGCGAGCTTGCCGTGGCCGACTTCACGACGGCCGGGTGCCCCCATGCGGCCGGTTTCCCCAACCGAGAAGGGAGGGAAGTTATAGTGCAGCATGAACTTCTCGTAGTACTTGCCTTCCAAGGCATCGATCAGCTGCTCATCGTCGCCGGTGCCCAGGGTGGCCACAACCAGGGCCTGGGTTTCACCGCGGGTGAACAGGGCTGAGCCGTGGGCACGGCTGAGGACGCCGACCTCTGAGACAATCTGGCGCACCTTGTCGACGGTGCGCCCGTCGATGCGGATACCGGTGTCCAGGATGTTGCGACGCACGACGTCGGCTTCAAGTTCCTTGAACACGCTTCCCAGCTTGTCGGGCGCGATCCCGCCGGGGTTGGCGTCTGACTTGCCGAATTTCTCCGTCGCCTTGGCCTTGGCCTTGCCGACCGCGTCTTGACGTTCGCCCTTGGCAACGATCTTGTAAGCGCTGGCTAGGTCCTTGCCGATCAGCTTCTTAACGTCGGCCTTGATGGCGTCGGTGTTGTCCGGCGTGAAGTCGAAGGGCTCCTTGGCGGAGTGCTCGGCCAATTCGATGATCGCGTCGATCACCGGCTGAATACCGGCATGGGCAAACATAACGCCCTTCAAGACTTCGTCTTCGCTGAGCTCTTGGATCTCAGACTCAACCATCATCACCGCCTCATTGGTCGAAGCGACGACCAGGTCCATGGCCGACTCCTTCATCTCATCGAGCGTCGGGTTGAGGATGTATTGTCCGTTCACATAGCCGACGCGGGCCGCACCGATCGGGCCCATGAAGGGGGCACCGGAGATCACCAAGGCTGCGGAAGCTGCGACCAAGGCGACGATATCGGGATCATTTTCCAGGTCGTGGGCCAGCACGGTGCAGACCACCTGGACTTCGTTCTTGAAGCCTTTGACGAACAACGGGCGGATCGGACGGTCGATCAAGCGCGAGGTCAGGGTCTCTTTTTGGCTAGGCGCACCTTCGCGGCGCGGGAACGATCCGGGGATCTTGCCGGCGGCGTAGAACTTTTCCTGATAGTTCACCGTCAAGGGGAAGAAGTCTTGGCCGGGCTTGGCGCTCTTGGCGAAGACGGCGGTGGCAAGCACCATGGTCTCGCCATAGGTGGCCAGGACAGCACCGTCAGCTTGACGGGCCATGCGGCCAGTTTCCAGGGTCAGCGTCTTGCCGCCCCACTCGATGGTTTTTCTTTTGATATCGAACATTCTATCTTCTTTCATGTCCTGCGGGCGTATTCCTGCAGGTGACGGACAGGCCTCGGACATCCGAAAACCTCTCCAGGCTGACAGGCAAGGGGTGAGGATATCTTCGAACCCTCGGCGTGTAGAACAAGGCCCTCAGAGGGTCCTTGGTCGCCGCTGTCACCCTCCGGCCTGTCGCGGAGGAAGCGGCGTATGCGCAAAACCCCCGGTTTCCCGGGGGCGGAAGCGATTTAGCGGCGCAGGCCCAGCTTTTCGATGATGGCTAGGTAGCGTGGATTGTAGGACGACTTCAGGTGATCCAGAAGGCGACGACGCTGGGAGACCATCTTCAGAAGGCCGCGGCGCGAGTGGTTATCTTTCTTGTGGGTCTTGAAGTGCTCGGTCAGATTGGCAATCCGTTCGGTCAAAATGGCCACCTGGACCTCTGCACCGCCGGTGTCGCCGTCGGAACGGCCGTTTTCTTTGATGAGTTCAGCTTTACGCTCGATGGTAATCGACATCGTCTAGTCTCCGCTCTTGTCCAGATGAAAGACCCGCGTGGGTTCGAGCCGACCCATACGCATCTCGCAGAGCGCCACCACCGATCCCTCCGCCATGGCTGAAACGGTTCGAGAGCCGGGCGCGAGCCGGGCTTTCAAGGCCTCAACCTGTCGGGGAACGAGAACGATGGGCCGTCCCTGCTTAAGCTTAAAGGCGTCTTCAGCGGTCACGGCCAGCTCCGGGATGTCGTCCAGGGCGGTCTCAACCGGAAGCAATGCCT
>JANLPK010000297.1:0-2320 GCA_031367205.1 Alphaproteobacteria bacterium | reverse complement strand
TTGCGTAGATTCGGGCAGAAGCTAAACCCGCCCCGGGCGGCACCACTTCTTGGCCTCAATGGCGTGGTGGTGAAGTCCCACGGTGGCGGTGAGCCGCGTCATATTCTTTTCAACCTCGGTGGCGAAGTCGCTTTGCGAAAGGCTGGCGGCCATGCGGATGGCGTCGGCGAAGTCCTGGGGCTTGGCGCCACCGTGGGACTTCACCACCACGCCATTGAGGCCAAGAAGTGGTGCCGCCCGGGGCGGGTTTAGCTTCTGCCCGAATCTACGCAAACCGGCCCGGGCCAGCAGAGCCCCGGCGGTGGCGATCAGCGAGCTGGTGAGCGCGGCGCGGAGTTCGGCTTCCACATAGCGTCCGGTGCCCTCTGCCGCCTTCAGCATGATGTTGCCGGTGAAGCCGTCGGTGACGGCGACATCTACGGTGTTCTTCGACAGGTCGTCGCCCTCGATGAAGCCACGATAGTCCAGGTCGAACTTGCCCGAGCGCAGGATGGCGTGCGCCAGGCGCACCTCCTCGTGGCCCTTCACGTCCTCCGAGCCGACATTGACCAGGCCGACGGTGGGCTTGGCCACGCCGTGGAAGGCGCGGTGGAAGGCCTCGCCCATGATGGCGAACTCCACCAGGCGTTCGGCGTCGCAGTCGATATTGGCGCCCACATCCAGCACCGTGGTCAGACCCTTGGCGCCCGGCCAGCTGGCCACTAGGCAGGGGCGGTCGACATCGACGCTCATCCGCAGGATCAGCTTTGAGATCGCCATCAGGCCACCGGTGTTGCCGGAGGAGACGGCGGCCACCGCCTCGCCGGCCTTCACCGCCTCGACGGCGTTCCACATGGAGCTGCCCTTGCCACGGCGCAGGGCGACAGCGGGCTTTTCGTCCGAGGCGATGACCTTGTCGGTGTGACGAACGTCGACCTGGCCCTTTAGGCCGGGATGGCGCGCGAACTCAGGCTCGAGCGCCGCTTCGTCGCCATGCACCAGGAAGCGCGTACCCGCGGGCATAGCCTTGGCGGCGAGGGCCAGGGCGGGAACGGTCACGGAAGGTCCGTGGTCGCCGCCCATCGCATCGATTGAAATGACGAGGGATCGGGTCACTCGGCTCAGTCCGGCTTCGCTGGTGCGCGATGCCTGAGGATACAGGCACCGATCAATGATGCAAACGAACCCGTAATCACTGAGGTTTGTCCGCTAGTCGCTTCAGCACAGCAAAAGGCGATTCCTCTTGTTTGTCTGGCGCATAGTCGAAGACCGCACCCGGCTTCCGGGGAAAAGGGTCAATTTCTAAGGCTAAGTGCTCAACTAGGTAAGCTCCGAGATCAAACACATTACCTTCCAAGACATCCGGTGGATCTGGTGCCTCAGGATCCAGATCGATCTCGCCACCTTCGAGTACCAGGGGGGTGTTCGGGCTCCCTTCCGGGACAACCCGAAACTCAATCTCCCCGGAGAGATCCTGTTCGAAAACCTCCAGGGTTACACCACAGACCTGCTCTACCCGCGCCGCGAAGTTTCCAGAGACCTCGGCACCATCCAACCAGGGCCGCACGGAGAGATCTGCGGAAAGACTCAGCAGGCTCTCAATCTTGAGTTCACGGGCGATGGCGTGGCGCGTGTCAGCGTCCGGCATCAACTTAACCCGCGTCTTGCCGCTTGCCGCCTGTGCAAGCGTCATAGGATGACGGTAACTCAAACTGCGCTCCACACCACTTGGCCGTCCAACAGACCATCCAGGTCCTGGTCAGCTAATCTAGACCGCTGTGCAATGATGTAGCCACTCAAGGCCCCAACCGGCGCATCATCAACACCATCATAGACCGTGCGCGCCAGCACCTGATCCAAGGCTTCTGTCGTGGGCAATTGGTCAAACGCGGCCTCAAGGTTTTTCACGCGACCGAAGAAAGCCTCTCCAAGCTTTCGCATCTTCTTGCCAACCGACAGATCACCAACCCCCATCTCGCGCAGTGCGTCGTCCAACGCAGAGAGATAGGTGTCAAAGAGCCCCTGGGCGGTGTCCGCAGCGCGCGGGCCCTGCCGCTTCAACCGATCGAGGAGCAAGACAACATGCAGCGTATAAATCTCGAAGCGTCCTTCGACGGTGTCGGGGGCTGCGAATCGCTCATATAGCTGAGGCGTCCGAGCCTGAGCAACACAGGCGTCGTAGAGCATCCGACCGACTTTTTCGGTAGGTTTACGTCGGAACAGACGATCCAGAATCATATTGGCCTCGATTTCGCCCTGAGCGAGGCTTAAGGGCGGCATTGCAGTAAGGGGCCGCGAGCGTTAGGTCAAAGCCCAGGATGTTGAATAGGTCTCCCATGTT
>JANLPK010000287.1:0-4387 GCA_031367205.1 Alphaproteobacteria bacterium | reverse complement strand
GCCGTGGCGGCGACTTGATTGGCCCCAGCGCAATCGGGGCCGGTCTTCGCACCGGGCACAATCCCAGGTCCAATGGCAGCCAGCCAAGTCTGGTTGGACCCCGGCCAGGGGAAGCCGTGGCTCTCCCAATCCTTAGGGTTGGCCCCCGCGCCGCGCCCGTGATCGGTGGTGATGATCAGTGTGGTCTTGCCGCGATAGGCGGGATCGGCCTGCAGCGTTGCCCATAGCTCAGCGATGAAATCGTCCGACCGACGCAGGGAGATCAGGGTCTGATCATAGAGCCCGTCATGGGCGAAATCGTCGGTCTCTCCATAGGATATATAGAGCACGCGCGGCTTGTCGTGCTTCAGCGCCTCCAGCGCATAGGCGTGGGTGAAGGCGTCGAACCGCACGGTCTCCCACCGCTGGGCGGTCTGGCTCTGCAGCTTGGCGATCATCACTTCAGTGGGGGATCGCGTGGGCATAGCGGCCCATCCGGCATTGACCGGCAGCTTGGTGCGCGCCGGGTTCAAGATGTCGTTGAACACCGACCATGATCCGATGGCGCCAACCTTGCCGGCAAACCCCGGCCGACCGTTCAGCCACTCCAGAAAGCTCACATTGGCATTGGGGCCATAGCTGTTGCTGGCGATCTTCGGATCCACCTTGCCGGTCAGGATCTCATTATATCCGGGATAGGAGAACCACATCTTGTTGGTGACTTCGAAGCACGCGCCGTGATCGCGATCGCCCAACAATACCCCTTGCTTGGCCACCACCTGGTGCAGGAATGGCGTAAGAGCCGAGGCGGGGTCGGCCGGGTCAAGGAATTGCGACTTCACCTGTTTGGCGAGCGGCGTGAACGTCTTGTTGGCGGCAATCACCGGGTCGGCCCCGCGGAAAATCTCCTGCCAGCGCACCCCGTCCAAGGTGACCAGCACCACCCGCTGATCCTTCGACCCGGCATGGGCGAGCGGCGATGCCAGCAAAGCCAAGGCCAGAGTAATGAGACCGCCTAGCTTCATGTCCGCCTCCAACAGAACGACTCGACCAGGGGCAGGGCCCCTGGTCGAGATTATCCTAGAACTGTTTGCGCACAGTCAGGAACACTTGGCGAGGCGCGGCGGCCAGGAGAGTCTGGTTGTCGCCAGCATAGCCGTAACCGTTGGAGCCGATGGTCGACACATACTTTTTGTCGAAGAGGTTGGTGACATTGGCCTGAACTTCCAGACCGTCCAGGGCGCCGGCACCGCTGAACTTGTAGCCCGCCGACAGGTCGACGGTGGCCACCCCCGGAACGCTCTGGTCGTTGGTGTAGGTGAAGAAGCGCTTGGATGTGTAGTGAGCAGCAGCCGTGACGAACCAACCATCTTGGTCAAAGGCGAGTTCGGCGTTCAAAAGATGCTTCGGCGCGTCGGTGGTGGTTTTGCCGGAGATCACGTGGGTTACGGCACCGGTGCTGGGGTCATGCACGTCGTCGGAATAGGTGCTGTCGTTGAAGGCATAGGACCCGAACAAAGACCAAGCCTCATTGATTCTCCAGGTCGCTGCGGTCTCGAAGCCCTTAGCCTCGACGCCGCCGACGTTTTGTAGAACCGTCGGGTTCCCGACGATCCCGGCCCCGGTGGAGATGCCCAATAGGCGGTTCTCAAACTTGACCATATAGACCGCCGCGACGCCCTGAACTTGGCCGGTATGGAACCGCCAACCCGCCTCGAAGGTTTTGGAGGTCTCCGGCTCTAGGCCCAGCGTTTTTCCGTTGGCCAGCTTGGTTTTGCCGATCAGCACATCGACGGAGGCTTGGTTGCCCGCGAAGGGGGAAGCGCCGGTATGGGCGGCTCCGAAGGCGCGCATGTTTTCTGTATAACCGGCGAACAGTTCATGGTCGTCGCCGAGCTTGTAGGTGACGCCGACCTGCGGCAGGAAATCCTTCTTCGAGCTGATCTTACCCACGATGTTTGGGTTGCCCTGCACGGTGGAGGCTTGGTTGGCGACCTCCAGCGACTTGAAGCCGAAATTCACCTTCAAGGCATCATTCACCGTCCAGACGTCCTGCGCATAGAGCTGGGTGGTCTTGGTGTTGAACTGGTACTCCCACTGGGTGAAGAACGGGCCGCGCATAAAGTTCAGGCTGGAGCGCTGCGGCGCGGCGAGGTTCAGACCATAGAACCGGCGGGCCTGATGGAAGTCGTTGTTTTCGTACCAGCCGCCGACGCTGGCTTGGTGGGCGCCGAGGTCCCAAGTCAAACCCCCGAACATGCCGATCCGGTCGATATTGTATTCCGTGGTGCGCACCGAGATCGGGGCATTATTGGTCGTCGCGCCGACAACGCCGTTGTTCGGCGAGGCCACATAGGGGGTGTACCAGGTGCCCTGACCCGCGTTGGTGTGGCCATAGGCGGTGAAGGTCAGCTTCACCGGCCCGGCGGGACCTGCAAAGTTTAGCGCCCAGAGATTGTCGTCGCGCAGGCCCGAGGCGTCATAATAGACGTCATCCACGCACTTGATCTTGCCCGGATAGGGGTTGGCACCGCTGCCGGTATAACAGCCATTGCCATCCAGGATCGGTGACGCGCCGGCATAGTTTGATGCCTTCTGATAGGCGCCGGCGATCTGAACCGCATCGGCCCAATGGCCGGTATTGTTGTCCAGGCCGTAGCCCAGGCGCTTGATCATATCGAGCGACAGGTCCTGGTAGTCATTCTCGCGACGTTGCGACCAGTTGTAGAAACCCGTCAGCTTGAAATCGCCGATGGGCTGAACGAACTTGAAGTCGACCTGCTGTTGCTTTTGCTCGCCTTGGCCCTTCCACTTGTCGGCATGTTGGTTGGCATAGGAGAGGTAGATTTTACCGCCGGTCGCCAGCTCGCCGCTGTCAAGGCGCACGAAGCCGCGATAGGTGTTGTTGGACCCCACGGTGCCGGCGACGAAGACGCCGAATTTCTCGGATGGCGCACGGCTGGTGAAGTGCAAGCTGCCGCCAAGGTTGGAGGAAGAGGCCGTTTCCAGTGAGCCGGCACCCTGAGCCAGCTGCACCCCGCCCAGATCTTCCGAGGCGATGGCGCGGCTGATGTGCAGGCCGTTGAAGTTGCCGTAGCTCATGTCGCCCAACGGCACACCGTCTAGCGTAAAGCCCAACTGGGTCTGCACGAAGCCGCGAATGGAGATGCGGGTCGACCACTCATAGGACCCGAAGGCGTCGGCCGATTGGAAGTTCACACCAGGCAGTTTCTCGACAAGCTTGATCGGGCTGGTGCCGGGTGCCGCACGCTCGATTTCCTGAACCTTGATCTCCTGGACCTGGCGACTTTCGCCCTGGCCATAGACGACAATCTCTTCAACCGTCGTCGCGGCGTCGGCGGCCATGGCGTGGCCCGCGATCAACAATAGGGCGGCTGCGCTGACGCCGGTCAGCAATTGGTGTCTCATATTCGATCCCCGGATGACGGCGCGAGTTCGTCCCGCGCAGCCGGGACCGGGTAAACGGGCCCTGTGACAGCCGGGATTCAGAACCGTGTCACTGGTGTGAAGGTTGGAAGACGGCACGGGATCATTGCGCCCGCGCCCCGCGACCGCTATCTCCCGCCCCCAATCTCTCATTCCTAGACAGCGAGCCTCGTCGCCCCATGGCGCAGCAATATATTTTCCAGATGCAGGGCCTGACCAAGGCCTATCCCGGCGGCAAGAAGGTGTTTGAGAACATCTGGCTGTCCTTCTATTCCGACGCCAAGATCGGCGTGGTCGGCGTCAACGGCTCGGGTAAGTCCACCCTGCTCAAGATCATCGCCGGGATCGACAAGGAATTTAACGGCGAGGCCAAGGCCGCCGACGGCATCAAGATGGGCTATCTGGAGCAAGAGCCCCACCTGGATGACAGCCTCACGGTCTGGGAAAACGCCATCGCTTGGTGCGACGAGAAGAAGACCCTGGACCGTTACAACGCCATCGCCGCCGAGCTGGGCGAAAACTACACAGACGAGCTGATGGAGGAGATGACCGCCCTGCAGGAGAAGATCGACGCGGGCGATCTCTGGGACATCGACTCAAAGGTCACCATGGCCATGGACGCCCTGCGCTGTCCGCCCGATGACTGGGCGACCACCAACCTCTCAGGCGGTGAAAAGCGCCGCGTGGCCCTGGCCCGCCTGCTGCTCTCCAAGCCTGACATGCTGCTGCTCGACGAACCCACCAACCACCTGGATGCCGAGAGCGTGGCCTGGCTCCAGCATCACCTAGAGGCCTTCCCCGGCTGCGTCATCTTGGTGACGCACGACCGCTACGTCCTTGACCAAGTCACCAAGTGGACCCTCGAGCTCGATCGCGGCAAGGGCGTGCCCTATGAGGGCAACTATTCCGGTTGGCTGGAGCAAAAGACCAAGCGCATCGTCCAGGAACAGTCTGAGAGCAC
>JANLPK010000229.1:0-31089 GCA_031367205.1 Alphaproteobacteria bacterium | reverse complement strand
GGATACTTGGCTTCCACGCCGTCCCAAGGATCGGACTGCAGTTGCTTCATGCCCAGCGAGATACGCTGCGTGTCGGGATTGATTTTGACGATCTGAACCTTAACGGTGTCGCCCACGGCCAGAACCTGGCTAGGGTGATTGACGCGCTTCCAGCTCATATCGGTGACGTGCAGCAAGCCATCGATACCGCCCAGGTCCACGAAGGCTCCGTAGTCAGTGATATTCTTGACCACGCCGTCGCGGATCTCGCCCTCTTGCAGCTGACCCACCAACTCGGTGCGCTGTTCGGCGCGGGCTTCTTCGAGGATCGCACGTCGCGAAACCACGATATTGCCTCGCGGTCGATCCATTTTCAGAATGGCGAAAGGCTGCTCCTTGCCCATCAGCGGGCCGACATCGCGCACGGGGCGGATATCGACTTGGCTGCCCGGCAAGAAGGCCGAGGCACCGCCCAGATCCACGGTAAAGCCACCCTTCACGCGGCCGACGATGGAACCCATGACCGGCTCGTTCTTCTCGTGAACGCCTTCCAGACGGGTCCAGGCCTCTTCGCGGCGGGCCTTGTCGCGGCTGATGACCGCTTCGCCCATGGCGTTTTCAACGCGCTCCAGGAACACCTCAACAGTGTCGCCGATCTTAACCGGAGGCTTATCGTCCTCGCCGGTATTGAATTCTTTGACCGAAATGCGGCCCTCGGTCTTCAGACCGACGTCTATGATGGCGAAATCCTTTTCGATCCCGACCACGATACCTTTGACAACTTGGCCCTCCATAAAGTCGCGGCCACCCATGCTCTCGTCGAGCAAGGAAGCGAAATCTTCGCGGGAAGGATTGAGGCTATTACCGTCAGCCATTGTGTTCTTTCGTCTGCAAATGACACGAGGTCCGGCGCGCGCACAGGCGGCGGACGGAGTCCACGTGTCGGGTTAAGGGTTTCAACCGAGGATGCGGCGAACCGCACCGGTGATTTGCCCGCGGCAACTGAGGGTGGGGCGCGGTTTGATTTGCACGATGACGGGGGTCGGTTAGGACTCCAGCCAGCGCGCACGCGCCGCCTCAACCATGCGGCGGGCCGCATCGGCGGCTTGGTCTATAGTCATTTGCGACGTGTCGAGCAAGACCGCGTCCTTAGCTTGGACCATCGGCGAGTCTAACCGACCACCGTCACGGGCATCCCGGCGATGGATATCCTCCAAGATGTCGGCGAATGTCACCACCTCGCCTTGAGCCTGAAGTTGGAGAAAACGGCGCTTGGCGCGCACTTGCGGACGTGCGGTCACATAGAGCTTAGCCGGGGCCTCCGGCGCGATGACCGTTCCGATGTCGCGGCCGTCAATGACAGCACCCCCGGGGCGGTGAGCAAAGTCCTTCTGCATCTGCCGCAGAGCCAATCGGACCGCAGGATGAACCGCGACTCGGCTCGCGGCTTCGCCTGCCGCGCGGGTGCGGAACGCCGGATTGCCCAAGGCCTCAACGGTGAGGTCCCTAGCTACCTTGGCGGCAGCTTCAGGATCATCAAGATATCCCCCCTGCTCCGCCAGGGTTATGCCCACGGCACGATATAGCAGCCCTGAATCCAAGGCCGGAAGATCATAGTCCGCCGCGAGGCGTGCCGCGATTGTCCCCTTGCCGGATGCGGCAGGGCCGTCGACGGCGATGATGAAGGGTGGCTGGTTCACGTCGCTTCCAGGCTCGCCCCCAAGCTCCGCATGATCTCAACAAAGTTTGGAAAGCTGGTGGCGATCATGTCCGGCTCATCAACGGCTATCGCCCCTTCGGCGGCAAAGCCCATCACGAGGTGGGACATGGCGATGCGGTGGTCTCCACGGGTTGAGATTCGAGCTCCGCCCGCCACCAAATGGTTGCCGCGCGCTGAGCCGACCACGATCAGGCCCTCAGGTTCTTCCTGCACCCCGACTCCGCAAGCGGTTAGGCCCGCAGCCATCAGGGCGATCCGGTCGCTCTCCTTGACCCGCATCTCGCCGATGCCGCGCATGTGGGTCGCACCGTCGGCAAACGCAGCTGCGACGGCAAGGATCGGATACTCATCAATCATCGATGGTGCGCGCTCAGCAGGGACCTCAACGCCGCGCAGTTGAGAATACCGCGCAGTGACGTCGCCGACCGGTTCGCCGCCCTCATCGCGCCGGTTTGTGAAGGTCAGATCGGCTCCCATCTCCAACAGCGTCGCCAAGAGCCCGATGCGCAGGGAGTTCAAGAGAACGCCTTCAACGGTAACATCCGAACCGGGAGTGATGAGAGCCGCAACCAAAGGGAACGCCGCAGAGGAGGGGTCGCCGGGCACCACAATGCGGCTGCCTGTCAAGCGTTGACCGCCGGCGAGTTCAATGTGTCGCTCACCGTCGTGGTCCTTCACGTCGACCTCCGCGCCGAAGGCCCGTAGCATCCGCTCTGTGTGGTCTCGCGTTGGCTCGGGCTCGATGACCTTGGCACCCCCGACCGCGTGCAAGCCTGCCAGCAGAATAGCAGATTTCACTTGGGCCGAAGGTTCGGGCAACCGATACTCCAGACGCTGCAGTCCGCCACCAACCAGGGTCAGCGGCAATCGCCCGCCCGAACGCCCCACAAAATTCGCGCCCATCTCGCGCAGAGGTTTCATGACCCGGTTCATCGGGCGGCTGCGCAGAGAGGCATCGCCGGTGAAAGTTGCGGCCAGATCGAAGCCGGCCGCCGCGCCCATGATCAAACGGACGCCGGTTCCGGCATTGCCGCAGTCGATCACGTCCGAAGGCTCGGCAAGGCCACCAAAACCCTGAACGGTCCACCGGCCGCCGCCATGGGCATCCACTTTTGCCCCAAAGCTGCGCATCGCCTGGGCGGTGCGCAGGACGTCGTCGCCTTCCAACAGACCTTCGATCTTGGTAACGCCCCTCGCCAGCGCACCGAATATCAGGGCCCGGTGGGAAATCGACTTGTCGCCCGGGGCGCGCACGCGGCCCCGCAGCGGGCCGCCGCGGCTAGCGGTCAGTCCAGCTGTCGTCATGGAGAAACCAAGCCTCCTTAAGGCCTGTTGTTGTCACGAGGGGGTTTGCTTTTGACAGCGACGCCGTCGCGTGGCAAGTGACCCGGCTCCAATTCACCCCACGACTAGAGGCCCGCCACTTGGCCATTCCTGAACTCGGCGCAAAGCAACTCTGCCCGAACTGCCAGGCGAAGTTCTATGATTTGAACCGTCGCCCAGCCCACTGTCCCAAATGCGCCCACGAATTCGATCCTGATGAGGCCGTGCGTAACCGCCGTACGCGTTCCCGCGTCAGTCCGGCTGATCGCGACCTTGACGATGAGCAGGAAGAGCAGGTCGCCGCCAAGGCCGCCGATGCTGAGGACGAAGAAGAGGAAGAGGTGGTGACGCCGGAGCTCGACGAGGTCGTCGATGAACCGCTGTTGATCTCTGATGACGACGACGAGGCCCCGGACCCGGCTGCGGCCCCCGAGGACGAGCTCGCCGGGTTCTCCGAGGAAGAAGAACTCGAAGATGAGGACGACGCTGATGTGCCGTTCCTCGAGGACGAGGACGACGATGAATTCGACGATACCGAGATTGACGGTCTGCCCGGTGAGGGCGACGTCGAGGATCGGTAGGATCAGACTCAATTCCCGCTCGCAAATTTCCATTGCGGGCGGGGTTGATCGCGCGGACCTGTCAGACTAGGTTCCGCGCCTCTTGGCGGCGGGGCTCTTAACCCTCACGGTCGAGGCCCGAGACCTCGGGGCTTTAGCTCAGCTGGTAGAGCGCTTGCATGGCATGCAAGAGGTCAGCGGTTCGACTCCGCTAAGCTCCACCACGAAGGCCCGTTGGTAAACCAGCGGGCCTTCATTCATTGTGTGGTCGTCTGGTCTCAGATGTGATGAGCGTCCTGATCGAGGGTCCGTCTCTGGGGTCCCTGATAGGCCGGGTCCCTGCGGCGGCGGCGATCAGGCCCGAAGAACTTGCGGGAAATCACGAATGGTCGTTCGTGAAAGATGACGGCGTTCAGCCGGGTGAGGATTGACTTGGCCGTCACCGGCTTGGCCAAGAATTCCGTGACACCGCGATCCCGCGCTGCGGTCAACCGCTTCAAATCAGAGTGGCCGGTCAACATGATGATCGGGGTGTATTTTGCCGATGTCTTGAGTCTGCGAACCGCAGCGATAAAGTCCAGACCGTGCATCTGGGGCATCTCATAGTCCACATAGATCACGTCAACGGGATGCATGGCTAGGCTCTCGAGGCCCCGATGGCCGTCAGGCGCAAACCTCAGGTCACGAATGCCCGCACCGGTCAAAACTGCACCAATGATCTGGCGCATTTGCTCGTTGTCGTCGATGACCAACACGCGAAGCGCCGATAGCTGTTGCGACAATTGTGAGACCCTTCCCAGTGGTATTCCGGCTTGGAACTCATGAAACGATGGTCGGTTCCACGCTGCCGATATTGTGACGCCCCTGTTTCAGCAATTCCTCACAAGTTTCAAGCCATGGTGCACGGCTTGCATCCCATCCTGGGCAACCCCATATGGGTTTTGCGCTTTGTGCCGTGCCGAATTAGGGCGGTCGGGGCGCGAGTCGCTTAGCTTGCAGGACTCCGAATCGATATGGCCATGGTGTTTGACAGCCCTTTCCTGCTCGGATTCGAGCACACCCGAAGCCTCATTGAGCGGGCGTCGAAGGCAGCTGCGGAGAGTTATCCGCCTTACAATGTCGAAGACCTCAGTGGCGGTGACCTGCGCATCACCCTGGCGGTCGCCGGTTTCACGCCGCAGACCTTGCAGGTCACACTGGAAGATCACCAGCTGACGATTGCGGGTCGTCGCGACGAAGCCGGGCGCGGCGAGGACGCCTTTCTGCATCGGGGCATCGCGGCAAGGGGATTTGTGCGTAGCTTCGTCTTGGCAAACGGCGTTGAGATCAGCCGAGCCCTCTTGGAGCACGGTCTACTGCACATCGACCTGAAACGACCGACACCCGATACCCTGGTTAAGAAAATACCCATTCAGACAACGGCATAGTCGCCGGCATGACGTGCGAGTTTCATTTTGGAGGTGGTCTTGATGACACCTGATCTTTCCCACGAAGCCTTCGCCAATCTTGGTGCGCCAAATCTCGTCTATGTCCGACCGATTAAGGCATCCGAGATCTTGAACTCTACGCCTCTGGAGCAGATTCAAGCCTTGCACCTTGAACCTGATCAGATTCTCTATGCGGTTCACCGGGCCGACGGTGAGCGCCTTGCGGTGTTGATGGACAAATCATCGGCTGTCGCGGCTGCCTTGGCGCATGAATTGGCACCGGTTTCCGTCCACTAACCTAACTGCCAGAGCATATTCCGATAAGTGGGACCCGGTTGTCGGATCCAAACATGCTCTACCTTTTTGAATGAGAGCCCTCTCTATCCCTTCCGACGATATCGTCGGAAGGGCTTTAGGCCGCCGTAGACTGGATATCCTGCGACAATAGGGCAAGTATCGTGTCTGCCGTGCGCGCCTGACGCAATTGCTCCCGCAGATTGGATTGGCGGAATATCCGTGACACCCGCGCCAACGCTCGAAGGTGCTCCGATCCGGAGTCCGGCGGTGAGATCAGCGCCAGCAATAGATCGACAGGCTGATCGTCCACGGCCCCGAATTCAATGGGGACTTCCAGGCGCACAAAGACCGCGTGCATTCGGTCAACGCCGGGTAGGCGGGCGTGAGGTGCCGCCACCCCGTGGCCGACCCCGGTGGAACTGGCCAATTCGCGAGCCGACAACGCCTCAAGCACTTGGCTGCCTTCAAGGCCATAATTACGGGCCGCGACATCGGCCACGAGAGCCAGGGCTTGACGCTTGTTCGTCGCGCTACCGCGCGGAACGATGGCCGCGTGGTCTAAAATCTCACCAATCACCATGCTATTTCGCGACGTCCAATAAAACCAAGAGCCAATATGCCGCGATCAATCCGAGGCCGCGTGACCACCAAGAACCTGACCGTTTCAGATGGAATTGTCCGAAACAGACCGGCTCGATTCGTTTGGTCTAGCGCGTAACGGTCGCCTGAACCGGTATCCACGTCAGGGTGTCACGCACTAGCCTTCTCACCCGCGGCTTGATCCCGTCCGTTCGGGGTCAATCCAACCGATATTGCCGTCCGGCCGTCGATAGACCACCGACAATCCGCCGTGCGCGGCGTTCCTAAACACGATTGTCTGCGATTCAGTCAAGTCTAACTCCATGACTGCCCGCGAAACTGTCATCTGGGTAATCACGCGTTCGGTTTCGGCAATCACCATGGCGGCAGGAACTGCGCCTGCCGAATGCGACAAGTCCGCCTCGTCCCAGATCTCCTCCTCCTCACCCTCGGGGGCGCGGATGACGAAATACGCCGCTGTTTCGGCCTGTTTGGCACTCGCCGCAACGGAGTGGCTCTTCAGCCGCTGTTTGTAACGCCGTATTCGCGTTTCGATCTTGGCCAGGGCCGCGTCAAACGCTAGGTGAGCATCGGCCCCTAGGCCGTGACTCTGCAACGCTTGGCCTGAGGCCAGGTTCACCGCACAGTCAATTCGGAAGGAATGGCCCTCGCGGCTGACCACGACATGGGCGTCACCACCACGTTCGAAGTATTTGCCGATAGAACCGGTGATTTCGTCGGTGACCCGCTCACGCAGGGCCTCCCCAACGGCGACATGCTTGCCGGAAACCAACACTTGCATGAAGAGAAGAACGCGCTTGTCCGCACGAGGTGTCAAGCGTCTGCAACACCAGATCCGAACACGTCATTTTGAATGATGAATTCGACGTTGCCCTAAAGGAGGGTCAGGCGACCTTCAGATTGCGGCGGCGTTCGACCGATGAGGGAATTCGCATAGCTTCGCGATACTTTGCGACAGTCCGGCGGGCGATATCGACGCCGGTTTCCTTCAGAATTTCGACAATCCGATCATCGGAATGGACCTCGGCCTCGCCCTTTTCAGCATCGATCAGCTGACGGATGCGGTGGCGCACGCTCTCGGCGGAATGAGCCTCGCCGCCTTCAGTGGCCTGGATCGCCGAGGTGAAGAAGAACTTCAGCTCAAACATGCCGCGCGGGGTCGCGAGATACTTGTTCGAGGTTACCCGGCTGACCGTGGACTCGTGCATGCCGATGGCATCCGCTACAGTCTTCAGGTTGAGGGGACGAAGATGCTCGACGCCGTAGGCCAGGAACCCGTCCTGTTGTCGCACGATCTCGGAGGCGACCTTGAGGATCGTCTTGGCGCGTTGATCAAGGCTCTTCACTAACCAACTGGCCGAGGCCATGCAGTCAGCTACAAATACCTTCTCCTGATCGGTGCGCGAGGCCGCTGAGACCCGCGCGTGGTAACGCTGGTCCACCAAGAGCCTGGGCAGGGTGTCGGAGTTGAGCTCCACGTGCCAAAGGCCGCCCGAGCCTTCGCGAACGAAGACGTCAGGAGCAACCGGCTGGCTAGGCTCACCGCCAAACGCTGCTCCCGGCCGGGGCGTAAGCGCTCTCAGCTCGGCGATCATCTCGCGCATGTCTTCCTCATCCACCGCGCAGGCTTTGCGCAGGGCACTGAGGTCGCGTTTGGCCAGCAGGTCGAGATTATCGAGCAAGGCCACCATGGCCGGATCGCAGCGATTGCGATCCTGCAGTTGCAGCATCAGACATTCGCGAACGTCGCGGGCAAACACCCCGACAGGCTCGAAGCGTTGCAGAATCTGAAGGATGTCTTCAAGGAAGGTCAGGTCGCAGCCCAGGCGTTCCGAGGTCTCGACCAAGTCGCATCGCAGATAGCCGCCCTCGTCTACAGAGTCGACCAACACACTCGCCGCCGCCAGTTCGATCCCGGAGAAGCCAGCGATCAGCATCTGGTCTTGCAGATGTTCGGACAGAGTTTTCTCGTGGCTCAGTCGTTGCTCAAAATCGTCGGTGTCTTCGAAACTGCCGCCACTGTCGGCGCGCGACCAGTCGATGGCACCGCCGGCCTGTTGTGCACCCTCAGCGTCGCCCGTGGCGCGCTCGCCGGGGGAGGCCTCTGCAACGTGACTGACATCCATCTCAGCCCCCGCCCCGCCTTCGGGGATTTCGTCGGCGGCGTAGTTCTCGGCCTGGCGGGGTTCGGCGTCGACTTCGGGTTCAGAGTCGCGTTCGTCGCGCTGGAGCAGCGGGTTGCGCTCCAGCTCGCCTTCGACATAGGCCTCCAACTCCATGTTGGAGAGTTGCAACAGCTTGATCGCCTGTTGCAGCTGGGGGGTGATCACCAACCCCTGGCCTTGCCGCATCTCTAATCGCGCACCGAGCGCCAAATCGCCCTCCTGGCCTGTTTCTTGCGTGCCAAGCTAGAGTGCGAACCCCACTGAAGGGTTAATGGGCTTGAGGTTTGGTTCGACCGTAGCCCCAAATCATCGCCGGCAGCAGAATTAGGCTGGCCAGGGTCGAGGTGATTAAGCCGCCAAGGATGACAATCGCCATCGGCCCTTGGATCTCGCGGCCGGCCTGACCGCTGGCTAGGGCCAAGGGTGCGACACCCAGAGCGGTTACCAGGGCGGTCATCAGAATGGGCGTCATACGTTCCCGTGTAGCCTGTGACAGGGTCTCCAGGGACCATGCGTGACCCTCGACGGCGATTAAATGCTCGAGGTGCGAAATCAACAGGATTGCGTTGCGCGCCGCGACCCCGAACAGGGTGATGAAGCCGACCAAAGAGCCCAGGGAGAGGCTGGCCCCCGTGACCGCCACCGCCGCGACACCACCCACCAGGGCAAAGGGGGCAGAGGTCAGGATCAAAGTCACGGCCCGACCATCGCCAAACGCAATCAACAATAAAACAATCACAGCCCCAAGCGCGATCGCCGCATTCATCAGCAGTTCTCGCTGTGCGGCTTTCGCGCCTTCGGCGGTGCCGGAGAGGGTCAGATAGACGCCCTTGGGCAGGTGCAAGGTCCTCGTGATCGCTGACTTGGCTGCGGCTGTCACCTTCGCCGCATTGGCCGGCGTGGGATTGGCAGTCACCACTTGGCGAGGGCGGCCCCCCTCATGAGAGATCAGAGTCCGGCCCTCGGTGAGATAGACATGGGCCACCTGACGCAATGGCACACTGGCCCCGCCAGAAGCGCGCACCAACAGATCCCCGACGGTTTCCGGGTCTTGACGGAGACTTGGGGCAACGGTGACCGCGATCTCAATGGACCGGGTCTCGCCGAAGATTTGCGCGGCCTGACCACCCTGATAGGCCGTGGCGACCGTGTCCAACACCTCTGCGGGCGTCAGGCCGAACCGCGCCATGGCCGCGACGTCCAAGTCCACGCGCACAACCGGTGTCATGGGTGGTGTCTGGACCGTGACGTCAATCGCACCTGGAATGGCTTCCAGTATCCCGGAGACCTGACCGGCGACTTTGTCCAGGGTTTCCAAGTCGGCCCCGTAGATTCCCACGGCCAGGGAGGCCGTTTCGCCTGAGATGGACTCACCGATTCGGTCACCCAGGAAGGTCAGCACCTCAGTGGTGAGGCCGGGATAGCTGTCGAGAACGTTGTGGATCTTCTGTTGTATGTCGTCCTGCGCTCGCCCGGAGAGGTGAGGCTTGAGTTCAACGTGAAATTCGCTCCTCTCCGGACCCCACGTATCTTCACCCCCTTCGGCCCGTCCAAGCTGCTGCTCGACCGTCTGAATTCCGGGAACGGCCAGCAGATCGCGGGTGATCGCCGCGCCGTAGTTGCGCATCACTGCAAGCGAAGAGCCGGGTTGCCCGGCCACCGCCAGGACGAAGTGGCTCTCCCGGAAGCTCGGCAGCAGTTCAGAATTGAAAAGCAACAGCCCTGCAGCTGTTAGTAAGGAGGCCGCCACCGCTGCCCCTGCCGCCCAGGTCGGTCTCTCGCACGCCCTGGCTAACCAGCCTGCATGCCAAGCCTTAGACTTGGCGAGAAAGCTAGGCTCCTCATCCAACCGTGCGCCCTGCAACAGAAGCAACGCCAGAGGCGGGGTGATCACGATAGCCACGGCCAAGGAGGCGACGGTGGCGATGATGAAGGCCGCCGCCAGGGGCGCGAAGAATGCGCCTTGCAGGCCATGCAACATCAGGACCGGGACCAGGACTAAGGCCACCACCAGAGTCGCATAGATCACCGGCGCGCGAACTTCTAAGGACGCTGCCAAGACCACGTCGCGCGCCGGTAGGCCCGGTTGGCTGCGTAGTCGGCGGACAATGTTTTCCACATCGATGACCGCATCATCGACGACCACCCCTAGCGCCACGGCCAGGCCACCCAGTGTCATGGTGTTGATCGTCCATCCTAACCGGTCGAGCACGATGACTGCGGTCAGCAGGGACAGTGGAATGGAGATGAATGACACCGCCACGGTGCGCAGATTTCGCATGAAGATGAACAGCACCAATGCGATCAACCCGGCACCAATCAGCAGGTCATCGGCAATGCCTTCCAAGGCCGACCTGATGAAATTGGCTGGGCGATGCAGCCCAGCCTGGATCTTGACGCCCTGAGCCTCTAGTGACGGTCGGAGTTCCTCGAGGGCCGCCTCCACGGCATGGGTTGCTTCAAGGGTATTGGCTCCGTACTGGCTCGACAGGCTGATCAGGACCCCGGGCTTGCCCATGATCAGGGTGTCGCCGAAGTCCGGGGCGGCAGCATCGATGACCTGTGCCACGTCCCCGATCCGAATCGGCGCGCCGACGACACCGCCCGGGAGTGGAGACAGAGCAATATCAGCAGCAGAGGTCGCTTGGCCGCGCGGCTCCACCAGGATGCGTTGCTCCGGGGTGTCGATATAACCGCCGCCGACCACGCCGGTGGAGGCCTTCACCGCCGCCAGTACGTCTGTCGGACTTAGATCCCGGGCCGCCAAGTCCTCGGGACGAACTTGAACCTCAATGCGGCGGACTTCGCCACCATAGAGCGTCGCACGGGCAACGCCCTGAGCTGCCAGGAGGCGGGGTCGCACGGTCCATTGAATGAGGTCCCTCAGCGCCATCGGACTAAGTTGCTCGGAGGTGAAGCCGATCTTTAGGAGATCCATGGTCGAGGAGGTCAGCGGCGCGACCTTCGGGGGCCGGACTCCGGCCGGCAGACCGGAGATGACCTCGCCCAAGGCCTCCGCCACCACTTGCCGCGCGCGATAGGGATCGGAGCCCTCGGCGAACACCACCGTGACGATGGATAGGCCCTGAATGGAGTCCGAGCGCACAGCGGCAACTCCGGCGGCCCCGTTGACAGCCTGCTCAACCGGCCGCGTAACCAATTGTTCGACTTGCTCGGCGGCTAGGCCGGGGGCTTCGGTTTGGATTTCCGCTTGGGCCGGCACGAACTCCGGAAAAACATCGAATCTAGCCTTGGTCAGCACCACGCCGCCATAGATCGCCAGGACAAGCGCCCCAGCAGCGATCAGTTTCGGCCTCGCAAGCGACCATCGGACAATCGAGGCCAGCACGATCTAGTCGCCCCCGCGCGGCGCAGCCGGCTTGGCCTTGGTTTCGAGATCGGCGGCATAAAGGGCCGATGCGCCCTGGGTCACCACCACTTCACCGGGTGCCAAAGTTCCGGTCGCAAACAGTCCAGCATCCTGGGCCACAGCACCGACGATCTTGCGCCGATCAAAGTGGGTGGCGTCGCGGCGAACATAGACATAGCTCTCGCCCCCAGCCCGCAGGATCGCCGCGCGGGGGATGATCACGCCCGTCGTGGATCCGCCCAGGGCCAATCGCGCATTGAGGGTCTGACCAGCGCCCAAACGCCCGGCAGAGGGTCCGCTGACCAGCCCGATGAGTCCGGTTGACAGTAGTCGCGGGTCGCTGGATCTCGCCGAACCCAGGATCTGTACCTGCTGGGTGCCCTGGCCTTCCAGCTCAAGGACGACGGACGTGGAAGCGGTCAGGCCCGACGGGGCATCAACCCGCACAAGAGCCACGCGGCCCGCAGCCAGGGCTTGGATCAAACCCGCCCGTCGCGCGTCGCCCATGGAGACGAAGGCGGGCCCCCATTCTAGGCCGAGACGGCGTCGGGTCAGGGCAAGTTTGGCGGTGTCGGCGGCAGCGACAGCCGCTGCGGTCTCGGCGGTTCGTTTTGACACGGTGGCGTCAGCCGCAGCCAGGACCCGGGTCCGTTTGGCCTCGGCTTGCGAGGCTTGGCTCGCCGCACTGGCGGCTGCGATATCGGCATCAAGGCTTGCCAGGGGCACAGGATCGAGAACTCGGGCATAGCCTCGCATGCTCCCAGAATGGCGCGATGCTGCAAGGGATTCAAAGCGCACTCCCAGTTTCGATTGGGTCGCGAGATCCAGGGTTGCCGCCGAAGCCGCCGTCGCGCCCAGGGTCAAGGCTAAGACAAATAGTTTCAAGAGGGGCCTCCGGGTCGTGCGGCTTCGACGACGGCACGCTCGTGCAAATCAAGGGGTTGTCGTTGGGCGTCTTCCAGATCGATTAGGGCCGAAGACAGTGCTTTTTGCGCGTCGACCAGGGCTAGTTCTGCCTCCAACTGGGCGGCGCGGGCGGCCAGCTCTTCGGTGCGATCACTCTCACCAGCTCTTAGGCTCCGTTCTGCGGCAAGAGCAGCCGCCTGGGTCAATGGCAAGTCGCGATCTCTGGCGATCACCAGCTGGACCTGAGCTTGGGTCAAGGCGTGATCGGCTTGATCCAGCTGGGTTAGAACTTGGGCCTGAGTGGTCTCCAGCGCCCGTCCGGCCTCGCTGCGTTTGGCGTCGGCCTGGGCAATATTGGCGCGGTTCAGGTCGGAGGGCGGCAGGGCTAGGCTCAGATTGAACGGCAATTTCGCGACGCCGTGGTCCCAACTGTAGCCCGGTCCCAGCCGAACCTCAGGATATTGGCGGGCGACCTCCAGACGAAGGGCATTCTCAGCCAGATCATAGTCGGCCACCGCCCGTAGAACGTCGCGGCGGGCCAGCACGACTTGTCCACGGCGGTCGTGGGCCCTGAACCGCGTGTCCGGCGGGGCATCGACGAGCAGCTTCAAGTCGGTGACAGCATTTGTTGACACCCCCAATGCTGCGGCCAAGGCGATATTGGCCTGATCTCGACGGGCCTGTGCATCGCTCAGCCTGTGGCGCGCGCCGGCGGCCTCAGCTCTCGCGGTTAGGGCCATCGGCCGGGCATCTTCCCCGGCGGAGACCCGGATATCAATGCGCTCCGATCGCGATTGTCGCGCGGCAGACAGGGCAGAGGTCAGGATGATCTCTTGATCAGCCGATAGACGTTGCAGGCGCGCTCGGGCCAAGGCGTCGCGGACCGACCAGACCGCGTCACCATAGTCATAATAGGCTTGGAGCAATCCGAGATCTGCCGCCGACCAGCGGGCGTCGCGACGGGACCGCAGGTCCAGGGGCAGGTCTGACTGTGCGCTATAGAGCCACGGCGAGGCATCGCGTGAATACTCCACCGTCAGACTAAGCGACATAGCCGGCTTAACCCGTGCGGCTTTTGACGCCGCCAGCGCCGTTCGATAGGCACTGTTGGCGCGCGCGACGCTCGGATTGCGCGTTAGGGCAGCAGCTAAGAGCTCAGAAGGGCTCCAATCTGCTTCAGGAGGTTTCTCCGTCAACCGTCGCGCTGCAAGCGCAGCCGGAAAAGAGTCCAAGACCGGTGGTGCCGGTGCATAGGTCTGACAGGCGCTGAGAATAAGACTGCTCAGGGCCGTAAAGATTGTGCCTGCTTTCATTTCCCAACAACGAGCAACTCAAACGTGCCGGGGATGACCGGTGGTCGCCCGTTGCCGGTCGCCACGCCATATTTTGCGGTGGGCAGGAAGACTCGACCCCCTTTGACATCGATCGCCAGGGTTCTGGCACCGCGCTGGGTCGGCACGGTTTCCAGGAGTTTCGCGCGACCCTTGCGGATCGAAATCACCGACAGAGTTCCCGACTTTCCCGCAGGCACGAAAGCCAAGTGCCGCGTTGGATCATAGGCAACGCCATCAGCCCCATCACCGATTTTGATCTGATCCACCACCTTGCCGGTCTCGGCGGCCACCACCTCAGCTATGCCGTCACAGGCGGAGATCAAGAGCTTTTCGGAAGCGGCATAAGCGATGCCGGTGGGACCTTCGCATCCGGGCAAGGCATAGCGCGCGACCACCTGACGCTTGCCAATGTCGATCACAGCGATCTGGTTCTTGTCCTCCACATTGACGAAGGCTCGCCCCTCTCCATCGACGGCGGCGGCCTCAAGGGTTCCCCCCACCGGGATTGTCGCTACAGCCGCATGGGCCGTCAGGTCGATGAGGGTTATGCTGCCGCCCGCGTGGTTCATCACAAGCAACAGCCCGGACTTGGGATCAACAATCGCGTCGTCCGGAGCCAAGCCTGTGGCGACCGTGGCAATTAGAGCACCGGTTGTGGCATCCACGAAGGTGGCATTGGCCTTAGATCCGTTCGTGATCAGCACCTCAGCGCCCCCCGGCAGGGCGAAAGCCGCATGGCCCCAAGCGGCGGGAGCCAAACTCGGGTTCACCTTATGGGTCTTCAGGTCAAAGGCGTTAACTGCCGCGCCGCGCGCCACCAGCACACGATCTCGAAGAGTATCATAGCTGGCATAGTCCCAACCCCCGTCAGGGCCGACGATTCGATCGGTGACATGATAGCCCCCAGCCGCAGCACTGTTAGAGGTGATCAGGGCAAGAAGACCGAATAGGAGGGTCGCCTTCATGGTTCGAGACCTTTGAGTTTCGGTCAGCCTACGCCGCTTATTGTGGCGGTGCCATGACACATAGTCAGTGGGTGCCTACCTTGCGGGCTTTTGTGCCAACCCCGCCATAAAGTCTCGCAAGTCGGCGGCTGAGCGGTCGGGGATTTGCTCCATGGGAACGTGCCCCACACCCGGATAGAGGATCAATTTCGCACCGGGGATCGCATCTGCCAGAGCCTTTCCTGCGGCCATAGGAATCACCGTGTCAGCTTCCCCGTGCAGGACCAGGGTTGGTGTGTGAATGGCTTTGAAGGTGTCGGCGGTGGCTGGGGTTCGGGGTTGCGACTGGCCCGCGAGCAACAGTGCGCGATGGCCCGGGGCCAGGGCCAGATCCGCATAGCGATCTACCAAGGCCGGCGTGACCAAGCTTTGGTCAACATAGGCTTGCTTCAAGCCCTTCTCCGCCAGGGGTCTGGGATTGATCTGACGTAACATGGCGCGCCCCAAAGGATTACTCATGAGCTTGAACACCAATGGCGGACCGGCTGATGTCTTCTTCTCACCCGTAACCGGTGTGGGCGCCCCGGCTGCATCCACCAGGATCAGGGCGCTCAGTTGATCGGGATGGACCAGCGCATATCGCCAAGCCATGCCGCCGCCCATGGAGTTTCCAGCCAAGGCGAAGTGATCAAGGTGTAGGAACTGGGTCAACTGATAGACGACCTCGACCTGCCCTTCGGTGGAGACTGCGTAGCCCGCCGGCACCGTGGTCAGGCCATGTGCCGGTAGGTCCAGAGTTACAATCCGGTAGTCCTTGCCGAGCTGTGCCACCCAGGGCTCCCAGGCATCCAGATTGGCCGAGAAGCCATGGACCATCACGATAGATGGACCGGCGGCATTGCCCTGATCGCGGTAATGCACAGTCACGCCGTCCGGCAGAGTCTGAAACTTCGACGCCGAGGTGGCGTATTTTGCCTTCAAGGTCGCGTAGGGAATGTCCTTGGCGCAGCCACTGAGGAACAGGGTTAAAGCCGCCAGGGCCATCAACGGGGCTCTAAAACTCATCATCTATTGCAATCCCAAGCGTTCAAATTGCGAGGTCGGGACCTCGATCTCCAATAGTGCTGCCCGCAGCTGCTCAGCAAACTGGCCTTCCAGGGCCGAGCCCACCAGATTGCGATCTTCATCGGGATCATTGACCCGGTCAAAGAGCAAATGCCCGCCAAACTTGGCCCGTGCCCAGAAGGGGACGGGGTCGCCTGCCGCGAAGGGTTGGTGGATGACCGGGACTTGCGAGCCCGGCATGTTATCCAGGTAGGCGCGGTGGTCGGGCAAGGGCATGGCCACATACTTGTCGACCACATGGGTCGGCATAGTGGACCAGCGATTGGACATCATCGACAGCGGACCATTCTTACCGACAGGTCCGCGCGCATACTTGTGAGTTGATGTCACGAGGTGAACCTCGCGGCCCCAAACCCCCGTCAGCAAGTGGTTTCGGATCGAGGTGGACTGCTTGGTGATCAAGGGCAGCAGAGATTTCCCGTGGGTCCTTTGGCGTACACTCACCCCGAACACGTCGGCCAAGGTGGCGAAAATATCCACGCTGGTGGTCAGGGCCGGGCAGGCTCCCGGTGCCACGCCAGGATGCCGGATCATCAGGGGGATGTGCCCCATAGGCCGATAGATCGGCACACCTGGTTTCCCCCAAATGTCCTTCTCACCGAAATAATGCCCATGGTCAGTGCAGATCACCACCATCGTGTTGTCGGTCAGGCCATTGCGCTCAATGGCCGCCAAGACCTTGCCCAGCCAGTGGTCGATCATCGAGAGCTTGCCGCCATAGCTGGCCCGCAGCTGCTGGGCTTGGCGTTCTGTGAGCACACCCTTTTCGATTGCGCCTTGCATATAGGGCGGCCAGATCAGGTGCGGTCCCGCCCAATCCAAATCGTATTTCGAAGCCCAAGGCTCGGGCGTATCGAAGGGTTCGTGCGGGTCAAACTCGTCCACGAACAAGAAGAACCGGTCATGGTGGCCGGCATTGTCATCAAGCCATTTGACCGTTGCGGCCATGGTCCTGGGACCTGGGAAGTCAGCCTCGCCTTGGAACCATCCCCGACTGTCGTCATAGGGCATGTGACCGCGCCCCATGCCGGGGGCTCCGGCCCAACTGGGATCCGGCCGCGTCTTCCACGCGTCGCCCTCATGGCCACGCTCATAGGCCCAGGCGTTGAAGTCGCCGTGATAGTTCTCGCCGCCTGTCTCAAACAGGTGCGGATGGTCGGAGATCAATTGGCTGACCACGCCGACCTTGCGCAGTTCATAGGTGATCGCGTCTTCCCAGATTTCCACCGAACCCCAGGGTCGCCATAGAAAATCCAAGGCACCACAGAGGATGTCATGCCGCGCGGGCATGCAAGGCAGAGAACCGGTATGGTGGTTGTCAAATCGCGTCGCCGTCTTGGCGAAGGCATCCAGGTTCGGCGTCTCAAACTCATCGCCACCATAAGCCCCGAGCATGTGCCGATTGAGACTGTCCAACAGCAAGACGATGACGTTCTTTGGAGTCTCAACCATGGGCTCTGCCCTCTATGCTCATATCGCTTGCGCGACCGCTCTAGCCGAACCGCTCGCCCAGATAGACGCGGCGAACCTCTGGGTCTTCGACAATCTCCTGCGGCGTGCCTTCAAACAAGACCTCTCCAGCATGAATGATCGAGGCGCGGTCGATGATCCCCAGGGTTTCGCGGACATTATGGTCAGTGATCAGGATGCCGATTCCGCGACGTTTCAGATAGCCGATCACCTCCCGGATGTCGGCGATGGCTAAAGGGTCAATCCCGGCAAAGGGTTCATCCAGCAGCATGAACGAAGGTTCGCTGGCCAAGGCGCGAGCAATCTCCACTCGGCGACGCTCGCCCCCGGAAAGTGACCCGGCCGGGGACTTACGCAGATGATCAATCCGCAGTTCTTCCAGCAAGCCGGTCACCGTGGCACGCGCCCGACCAGCGTCGCTTTCACGCAGCTCCACCACCGCCATGATGTTCTCTTCCACGCTCATCCCGCGAAAGATCGAGGTTTCCTGGGGAAGGTATCCCAGACCCATCCGCGCGCGTTGATACATGGGCTGAGCTGTGATGTTTTCGCCGTCCAGATAGATGGCACCGTAGTCCGCAGGGATCAGGCCGGTGATCATATAAAAACAGGTGGTCTTGCCCGCCCCGTTCGGCCCAAGCAAACCCAAGACCTCTCCGCGACGGAGCTGCAAGGTCACACCCTTGACCACAGCGCGGCCTCGGAACGACTTGCCGACATTGTCGACGACCAACCCCTGTCCCGCGAGGCCGGGCAGAGGTTCATAGATTTCCGAATTCAAGGTGTTGCCTAACGCGGCGCGGCGGCCTGGCCGGCCGGCTGCTGGTTCGGATAGAGCACTGTGCGCACCCGACCCGGCTTGTTGCGCCCGGTCACCGCGCTTTGCATCTCCATGTCTCCCGATGTGACGTTGATCACCAGTCGCGAACCCCTCAGAACATTCTGACCTTGGGCTGCAATCACGTCGCCGGTGATCGTGATGGTGTCTGACCCGGCCTGATAGAGCGCAGCATCGCCGCGCACCCGCTGTTGAGGGGTCACATAGAAGACCGAGCCGGAGGCTTCCATCCGGTCCAACTCGCCGCCGCACTGCTTGCCTTTTGCTCCGCCCGTCGCCGGTTGGCTCTTATAGTAGATTTTCAAAACGTCGGCCCGAAGGCGAACGGTGTCCTGCAGGGCTTCAGCGGCACCCTTGTAGGTCGCTAGGCATTCGGTGTTCACCACCTCCAGCTCATCAGCGGTGATGTCCACCGGCGCGTCGGAGTTTTGCGCCAACTGCGCCGCCGAAGGGCTCGCCACGGCGAGGCCGCACAGGAATGCCGTCACTGTCCAAGGCTTCATGTTCAAACGCCTGATCATCTTGGTTTCTGCGCGCGCCACGGGAACTTCTAGTGTGAGTCTAGATGGGTATGCACGCCGCCCTTGAACACCATGCGATCACCCTTGTCGTATACGCCATAGGACTTTGCGATGATTTCTCCAAGCGCTCCGGCACCGGTGATTTCGCCATTGCCCTCCAATTCACCGGTCGCGGTGTTGAAGACTGAGCTTGCCGTGGAGAAATTGATGTCGCCGCCGTTAAGCTTGACGCCGCCCTCCAGGTTCAACACCCGCGCATCCTCTCGGTAAATCCCGGCCTGAGCTGAAATTCGTACAGGATGTTCGCCCTCTTCGTCGAGGATCAGCATGGGGGTATCCAGACGGACCCGTTGATAATCCTTGTCGTCGCGGGTCGCTGACTTGGCGGTCAATACGAAAGCTCGACCCTGATTGTCGCGGCCCACAAAGCGCGGATTGATCAACTGGATGGGCGCACCGGCGTCAATCGGCCTAGCCTTGCCGCCCAGCATGGTCGTGTGGATGACGAATGCCGCCATGGTTAGGAGCACGAGGCCGATGGCCAGAGGAAGTAAAATTCTGAGCGCGCGTACGACACGAGACCGGGCGCGCCAAAGCTCAAAGACCGCCCGACGCGGAGCTTGAGCAGTAGGTAGGTGCCCGGAGACCACACTCATCCTCATGAATGGGCGAAAATGTCGACCTCTTCCCAACCCGCGACGTCGAGCAGGGCGCGATGGGGCAAGAAATCGAAACAGGCACGCGCCAGACCGTCGCGACCTTCGCGAACCAACATGTCGTCGAGCTTAGCGCGCAGGGCGTGCAGATGCAGCACGTCTGAGGCGGCATAAGCCAATTGTTCGGCACTAAGCCTGGTCGCGCCCCAATCGGAGCTCTGTTGGGCCTTGGACATGTCCACCCCGACCAATTCCTTGGAGACGTCTTTCAGGCCATGCCGATCCGTATAGGTTCTGGCCAACTTCGAGGCGATCTTGGTGCAATAGACAGGCGCGGTCACCACGCCTAAGTGAAGGTGGAACATGGCAATATCAAAACGACCGAAGTGGAATATCTTGGTCACCGCCGGATCGGTCAGTAGCACCTTGAGGTTTGGCGCGTCATAGGCCGGTCGATTGAGCCGCACCACGTGTGCATTGCCGTCCCCTGCCGAGAGCTGCACGACGCAAAGCGGGTCGCGTCCCAATCGCAAGCCCATAGTCTCTGAGTCGACCGCCACAGCGGTTGCCCCAGCCAGGGCGCCCGCCGGAAGATCGCCTTCATGGAGATAGTTCGTCATGGGGTGCCGCGCTCCAGCCAGTTGGTATCCTCTCTCTTATAGAAGGAGAGAGGGATGGTGCCCAGGAAAGGACTCGAACCTTCACGGCCTTACGGCCACTGGCACCTGAAGCCAGCGCGTCTACCAATTCCGCCACCTGGGCCCGATCCGTCGGATCGCGCGAGGGCGCTTCCTTAGGGTGCTTAACTTCACGGGTCAACGGCCCTCGTCGCCAGAGGTGCCGCGGTCGATTGCGGCGCAGCGTCGCATCGTCTATCGCAGGGTCCTACGCTGTTTCAATTTTTGAGCCCAAACCATGCAGGACCTGATCACCGTCTTCGGCGGTTCCGGCTTTCTCGGCAGCCAGGTCGTGCGCGCCCTTGCGCGGCATGGCCTGCGGGTAAGGGTTGCTGTGCGACAGCCGAATCTCGGTCACACAATGCGGATGCTGGGGGACGTGGGTCAGATTGAGGTGGTTCAGGCCAATGTCCGCAATGAGGCTTCGATCCGCCGGGCCCTCGCTGGGGCTCAGAGTGTCGTCAACTTGGTCGGCCTCCTTTTCGAGACCGGTCGTCAGAAATTCCAATCCGTCCATGTCATGGGCGCGCGCAACATCGCTGCCATCGCTAAGGAACTCGGTGTCACGCGGTTAGTCCAGATGTCTGCTCTGGGTGCCGATGAGGCCTCGCCGGCCAAGTACGCCCGCACCAAAGCGATGGGCGAGGTGGCGGTGCGGGAGGTCTTCCCAGAAGCCGTAATTGTCCGACCCTCCATCGTGTTCGGCCCTGGGGATGGCTTCTTTAATAAGTTTGCGGAGATGGCGGTGGTCAGTCCCGTCCTGCCGCTGATCGGGGGGGGGCACACCAAGTTCCAGCCGGTATTCGTCGGCGACGTGGCCCAGGCCGTCGCCAAGGCTGCGATCCAGAACGATCTGGCAGGGAAAACTTTTGAGCTGGGCGGGCCTGGGGTTTTCGACTTCCGTCAGATTCTCGAGATGATCATGTCCGAGACCGGACGTCAGCGTCTGCTACTTCCCGTGCCGTTCCCAGTGGCCGGTCTGATCGGCAAGGTCGCTGAACTGGCAGCACTGACGGCTCTTGCACCACCACTCACCTCAGATCAGGTTGAGTTGTTGAAGTCTGACAACGTGCTCAGCGGCACCTATCCCGGCCTCAGTGATCTCCAGATCACCGCGACGCCGGTAGAGGGTATTTTGCCGACCTATCTCTACCGGTTCCGCAAAGGTGGCCAATATGCCGACGAGACGGCGCGCTACGCGGCGACGTAATGCTGCAGCAGGCTCATTAGCGTAGCTGCAATGCGATCAACCCGCCAACTCCCACAACAATTCGCCACCAGGCAAACGGCGCAAACCCACGTTTGGTTACGAAATCCAGGGTGGTCCGCACCACCAGATAACCCACCACGAAGCTGACTGCGAAGCCCAAGGCAATCAGCCCGGCTTGATCGCCGTGGATGGCATCCTTGTTCTTCCAAAGGTCCAGGGCAAAGGCTCCGGCCATAGTGGGGATGGCCAGAAAGAACGAAAACTCGGCCGCCGCCCGCTTCTCAACGCCGAGCAGCATAGACGCCACGATGGTGCCGCCGGAACGCGACACGCCCGGTATCATCGCCAACACCTGAGCCGTGCCCACGGCCAGGGCGGTCAACCAGGGTAGATTCATAGCGTCGTGTTCTCGAGCCGGGGGTGCCCAGCGGTCGACGGCGAGCAGCACCACGCCGCCGATCAACAGAGACCAGCAGATCAGGGCCGGGCTCTCGAACAGCACCTGCTTGATCACATCGTGCAGCAAGACGCCCAAGACCGCGCCGGGCAGAAAGGCAATTAGAACCGAAATCGCAAACCGCCTCGCATCGGCGCTGGTCGGCAAGCCGATCAATACCTTCCAGAGTTTGCCGAAATAGATCGCCACCACGGCCAGGATCGCGCCCAACTGGATGAGCACCGTAAAGGTGTCCCAGAACCCGTCAGGCAGCCCTAGCAGGGTCTTGGCGAGCAATAGGTGGCCTGTGGAAGATACTGGGATGAATTCGGTCAGGCCCTCGATAACGCCCAGGATGATAGCATGGATCCAATCGTTCACGGCAGACTCCGGCAGCAGGAAAGGGTTTGCGCAACAGAGCGGAGTCCCGCGTAAAGGCGGCGTTTACGTGACCGCGCCCAGGGGATATTCCCGCTCCAGCCGATATCTCGACCCTTCGTCAGTTTGCCAGCTCGAATAGAGGCCAAACCGTGCGATCTGGAAGCTTGGAGACTGCAACCGACTGTTGGCTTCAAGCCAGTCTGCCACCTGTTCAGGCAGCAGGTGTCGCAGATAGGCTAAGGTCACATGCGGCGTGTATCGTCGACCATTAGCCGGCAAGTCTGCCCGCCGCGCGGAAGTCTCGCAGGCCTTGGCCAACCGGCGAAGCGCTGGGTCTTCAGCCACACCGGCCCAGACCGCGTGAATGTCCGAACCCTCGCCAAACGCGCCAACGGAACTCAGGCAGAGGTTCAACGGCTCGCCAACGACCTCGGCCAAGGCCTCATCGAGGTCCGCCGCCGTCTCCTCGTTGAGTTCGCCAAAGAATCGCAAAGTTATGTGCAAAGCCTCGGCCGGACGCCAGCGCGCGCCGGGCAAGCCGAATTGGCGTTGAACCAGTCCGGCCCCAATTTCGGCAGGAACAGCAAGGGCGGCAAATAAGCGGATCATGCCGAGAGTCTAGTCTGTGAGCTGATTTGGAGAAAGCCTCGCGCAATTGTCATGGCTTTGGTCCTTGCGAAAGCCGCAATCGCCGCCGATATTCTATGTGCGCCCGCTTGGGGCGACTTACATAGGGCTGCTCACATGAGCGACTTCAACCGCGATGCAACCGGCTCGGCGTTGACCGACCGCGCCGACATGTCGGTGGACGCGGGCCTTCGGACATTCATGCTCGGCGTCTACAACAAGGTGGCGATGGGCCTGCTGCTTTCGGCGGCCTTGGCCTTTATCACCGGTTCCTATCCCCCCGTTCGCGACCTGATGTTCACAAATCGGGGCTACAGCGTAATCGGCATGGTGGTTGCATTCGCGCCGCTAGCCGTGATTCTGTTCTCATCGTTCGCGGTGAAGAACGTCACCCCGCGCACGGCCGGGATCACCTATTGGACGATCGTTAGCCTGATCGGCGCCTCCCTAGGGGTCGTCGTCCTGCGCTTCACCGGGGCTTCAGTGGCTTCCACCTTCCTGCTGACTGCGACGGCGTTCGGTGGCCTTTCATTGGTCGGCTATACGACGAAAAAGGATCTGACCGGTTTGGGCAGCTTCTTGATCATGGGTCTCATCGGCATTGTCGGGGCTATGTTTATCAACATCTTCCTGCAGAGCAGCATGATGGCGATGATCGTCAACATCTTGGGCGTGTTCATCTTCGCGGGCTTGATCGCCTACGACACTCAGAAACTGAAGATGACTTACTATGACCTTGGTGGAAACCAGAGCGCCATGGGCGTGGCCACGAATTTCGGTGCGCTCAGCCTCTATCTGGATTTCATCAACCTGTTCCAGTTCCTGCTCAATCTGTTCGGCGGCCGTCGCTAAACGGTCACAGGTATTCTCGATTCTCGAACCCTGGCGGGCAACCGTCAGGGTTTTTCTTTGCCGCCTATTCCACCACCCGGAATTTGCGAGTGTCGAACACGGTCAGCACCTGTTCGAGTTCGTGGCCACGTTTCAAGACCATGCCGCCTTCACCGATTACCGCCCAAGCGCCTTGCTTGCGCGCCAAGGCCGGGCGCTTCTCGATGCGGTAAGCCGGAGCCTCGGAGGCCCTGCGAAAGACCGAGAAGGTGCAGGCCTCTGATTGGGTGTCGATGGCATAGTCGCGCCAGGTGCCGGCCGCCACCATCCGCCCATAGAGGTTCAGGATGCGCTGAAACTCGCCGCGCTCAAAGAAGACGCTCGCGACTGAAGAGTTCTGAAAAGACGAATCCAACGCCATGCGAGGTGCAGGTTAGCCCCAGTTTGGAGGGTTCGACAATTGCAACCTTTCCTGCGTCGGCTTTGGTTTGTGAACACCCTGTAATCTGCCGCCGTGAAATGACCTTATTTCGGACCTGTGGCTGCCTGATAGGGCTCCGATAAAGGCAACGTCGGTTGATCGGAGCCTGCGGTTCCCGGATCCTGAACAGCCCCCCCAGCCCCCCGAGATTGCGGGCTCTGGTCGGCCGACGCCCGAGGTTCCCCAAGATCCTATAGGCACAAGATAACGCCCGTGCAGCTCCCCACTGTGCGGGCGTTGGTCGTTTGGAGCTATGCTGCTGGGATTGCCTTAAGCAAGGGTGGTGGCCTGGAGACTCCAGCCCCGATCAATCGACCGCCCTTGGCCCCTTGTACCAAAACAGCCGTCGCCAACCCTTCCTCGGTGGCCACCGGCAATCGGAACGCTGTGGGTTTCCCGCGCCAAACGCCCAAGCGCGTGACCTCACGCACCACATTGATGTGCCGCACGGTTTGGCCGCGATTATCGCCCTTTTTGACCACGACGTCCTGCTCGCGCGGGTCAAACCGCACGAGCCAGACCTCGGCTCCGGACTTCGGTGACAGTCCCGAGCCCACATCAACGCGTCGACCCCCAACGAAGACAATGTCGGGTGCACGATGCGGCGCGGCGGTCGCCAGCTTTATGAGTTTTCCGATTTTCTCGCTTTGCAAGCCGCCGGCCTGGGCGCGGCCATCAACGACCACCTGAGGTGTATAGGGCTCTCGCAAGGCAAAGCGGGCCACATAGGCCCTCTGGCGGTCTGCGAACTCAGGTTTGGCAAAGGTGTCTGACCAGCCCAGATAATCCCAATAATCCACGGGGAAGGTCAGGGCCAAAACATCGGGGCGTTCGGCCAAGGCTTCCAGCTTAGCATTGGCCTCGCCGCAGGAGGCACAGCCCTGGGCCGTGAACAACTCCACCACGACAACAGGAGACTTTGCCGCCGCGGGGGCGGGGCAGATTGCTAAGATCAGGCTGACGATAAATCCGACACGCATGGCCGCCGACTTAGCCGCAGTCGGCCACGCTCGCTGTTCAACAAGGCGTGAGCAAAGCTCCCTCTTCTTCATGGCGAGGGAAGATTGCGCAGCAATCAGGGTGGGGAAACCTGACACGTACTTTAGCCTCTCCAATTTCCCCAACCCGTCGCTGGCATTGCGCGCGCCACCCTCCCTGCTCGGGGGGGTGGCAAACCTCTAGGCCTCGGTCTTGGCGAGGTTGCGCAGCACGTAGTTCAAGACCCCGCCATTCTTGAAATAATCAAGTTCGGTCGGCGTATCAATCCGGCAGCGCACCGGGAACCGCGCGATGCGACCGTCCGAGGGACGATACATCTCCACCGTCAGCTGTCGCCGGGGCGACAGTTCGGTCAAGCCGCGGATGGTTACGATCTCTTCGCCGTTCAGATTGAGCTTGTGCCAACCCTCCTGCAGGAACTGCAGCGGCAGGACACCCATGCCCACGAGGTTCGACCGGTGAATGCGCTCAAAGCTCTCGGCGATCACCGCGCGGACGCCCAGCAGCTTGGTGCCCTTGGCCGCCCAGTCGCGAGAGGATCCTGTGCCATATTCCTTGCCCGCGAATACGACGGATGAGCGACCCTCAGCCTGATAGCGCATAGCCGCGTCATAGATCGACATCACATCGCCTGAGGGGAAGTGTTTCGTCACACCGCCTTCGATCTCCGGGGTAATCTTGTTGCGGATGCGGATATTGGCGAAGGTGCCGCGCATCATCACTTCATGATTGCCGCGTCGCGCGCCGTAGGAGTTGAACTCCGTGGCTGGCACTTGGCGCTCGCGGAGATACTCCCCCGCAGGACCGCTGGCCTTGATCGAACCGGCTGGGCTGATGTGGTCAGTGGTGATCGAGTCGCCGAAGATCGACAGCACCCGAGCCTCGACAATGTCGGTGACCGGGGTTGTTTCCATCTTCAGGTCACGGAAATAGGGCGGGTTCTGCACATAGGTCGAGCCCATATCCCAGCCATAGGTCTGGCCGCCCTCGATCTTGATGCCCTGCCAGTTCTTGTCGCCCTTGAAGACGTCGGAATAGCGGGTGTTGAACATTTTCTGCGTGACGTGTTTGCGTTGCAGGGTGGCGATCTCTTCCGAGGTCGGCCAGATGTCTTTCAGGTAAACCGGCTTACCGTCTTTGCCATTGCCCAAGGGCTCGGTAGCTAGGTCGATCAGCATGGAGCCGGCTAAGGCATAGGCCACCACCAGGGGCGGAGAGGCCAAATAGTTGGCGCGAACGTCGGGGTTCACACGACCTTCGAAGTTGCGGTTTCCCGACAGAACCGAGCAGGCCACAAGATCGCCCTGGGTGACAGCTTCAGCGATCGCTTCCGGCAGGGGTCCGGAGTTCCCGATGCAGGTGGTGCAGCCATAGCCCACAAGATTAAAGCCCAGGGCGTCCAGGCTCTTGGTCAGGCCCGCCGCCTTCAGATAGTCGGTTACCACCTGAGAACCGGGAGCCAGAGAGGTCTTAACCCAAGGCTTGACCTTCAGGCCCTTTTCGATGGCCTTCTTGGCCACCAAGCCTGCTGCGATCAAAACCGAAGGGTTGGAGGTGTTGGTGCAGGAGGTGATCGCGGCGATCACCACGTCGCCATTGCCCACATCAAACTTCTCGCCGGCTACCTTCACACGGTCGCCCACGCCGTCTTTGCCGAACTCTTTGCCGAGCGCGATGTTGAACTCAGAAGCGGCATCGCTCAGCAAGACGCGGTCTTGCGGACGCTTAGGTCCAGCCAGGGACGGCAGCACCGATCCCAAGTCCAGTTCCAGGGTGTCGGTAAACACGGGATCAGGATCGCCCGGCTCGAACCACAGGCCCTGCGCCTTGGCATAGGCCTCTACCAGATCAGCGCGGTCGGCGGCGCGGCCGGTCGCGCGCAGATAGTCGATGGTCGCCTTGGTTACCGGGAAGAAGCCGCAGGTGGCCCCATACTCCGGGGCCATATTGGCGATGGTCGCTTGGTCTTCCAGGGTCAGACCGGCCAAGCCCGGACCATAAAATTCCACAAACTTGCCCACCACGCCCTTTTTGCGCAGCATCTGAGTGACGGTCAGCACCAGATCGGTGGCCGTCGCGCCATCGGGCATAGCGCCGAACACCTTGAAGCCGATAACCTCGGGGATCAGCATTGGGATCGGCTGGCCCAGCATCGCGGCTTCGGCCTCAATACCACCGACACCCCAGCCCAGCACCGACAGGCCGTTGACCATCGTGGTGTGGCTGTCTGTGCCGACCACGGTGTCGGGATAGGCCAAGGTCGGGCCTTCATCGTCATTGGTCCAGACGGTCTGGGCCAGATATTCCAGGTTCACTTGGTGACAGATACCGGTACCGGGCGGCACCACGCGGAAATTGTTGAAGGCTGACGAGCCCCAGCGCAGGAACCGGTAGCGTTCGATGTTGCGCTCATATTCGCGCTCAACGTTTTCACCGAACGCTTTGGCGGTGCCGAAATAGTCGACCATCACCGAGTGATCGATCACCAGATCGACCGGCACCAGCGGATTGATCTTTTCAGGGTTGGCACCGAGGTGGGTCATGGCGTCGCGCATGGCGGCCAAATCAACCACGGCGGGCACGCCGGTGAAATCCTGCATCAGTACGCGGGCCGGTCGGAAGCTGATCTCGTGCTCTACCGAGCCCGTATTGTCGATCCAAGCCGCCAGCGCCTTCAAATCATCGGGACCCACGGTTTGGCCGTCTTCATTGCGCAGTAGGTTTTCCAGCAACACCTTCATCGAGGCTGGCAAACGCGAAACACCGGTCAGACCGGCTTCCTCTGCCGCCGGAAGACTGTAGTAGAAATATGATGTCTTGCCGACCTTGAGTTCGCGGCGGGTATTCAGGCTATCAAGCGAAGCCATGTTAGGGATCCTTCCTCTGTTTACGGCCGCAGAACGACGACTTCGGAGATCGCGCGCTATAAAAGGCGGACACACAGCGTTCGCCCCCGCGCCGCGTACGCCCTCCGAGGCGGCACCGACCGACCGCCTCATAGACCCTGGAATCCTTGCAGTCCATGCGACCAAGGTGGGCAATTTATGATCTCGCAGTTGGACATCACCAACTTGACGGTCCGACGCGGTGATCGGGTGCTGTTTGAGGGCCTAAATCTCAGCCTCTCGGCAGGGATTGCCTGCGCCTTGACCGGCCCCAACGGCTCGGGAAAGACCAGCCTGTTGCGCGTGGTCGCGGGGCTACTGGCGCCCAGTGTCGGCGCAGTGAGTTTTGGGGCCACCGAACCGGCCCAGGCACGGGAGCAGGACCTGCATCTGCTGGGTCACCTGGACGGGTTGAAGGCAGGCCACACCGGTCGTGAGGAACTCCAGTTCTGGACGTCTTGGCTGGGCGGTTCAGACATCGGCTCTGCTGTGGCGCGGATGGACATAGGTGCCCTGCTTGGTCTTGAGGTGCGTCGACTCTCTGCGGGCCAACGACGACGTTTAAGCTTGGCGCGACTCATCTCCGCACCCCGTCCAATCTGGTTACTGGACGAACCCCTAAGTCCGTTGGACAGCGGCTGGCGCACCAAGTTCGGCCAGATCATGGACGAACACTTGAAGACCGGCGGGATCATCCTGGCAGCGGTGCATGATCCGCTGCCCATCGCATCACTGAACCTGGAAATCCCGGCATGAGCCGGGCATCGAACCTATTGACCCGCGAGATATCCCTGGCCTGGGGTCGGGGCGGAGGTCTCCTGGTCTCGGTGGGTTTCTATGCCGGAATGACGACGCTTCTACCCTTGGCGACCGGCCCCGAACCGGCCCGACTTGCCGCCGTGGCACCCGGTGTTGCGTGGATGGCTCTGGCCCTAGCAGCCCTGCTCAATCTCGATCGCCTGTTTGAGCGCGATTTCGAAGACGGGTCCCTAGACCTGCTGGTGGCGTCGCCCTTGCCGCTCGAACTCACCTGCGCAATCAAATGTTTGGGACAGTGGCTCGCGACCGGTGCGCCCTTGGCTCTGTTAGCCCCTGTGGCGGCAATTGCGCTGGGGGCCAAACCGGAGCTCGCGCCATTGATTCTGACTTGCGCCTTGGTGGGGGGCCTAGCCTTCGCCTTTACCGGCGGTATCGGGGCTGCCCTGAGTCTCGGTGCCAGGCGCGGTGGACTGCTCACCGCCGTGATTGTGCTCCCCCTCTTCGTCCCGCCTGTGATCTTCGGCGGCGGTGCCTTGGCGGCGATGGCGTCTGGCCTGCCCTGGACTGCGGGTTTGGCCCTACTCGGAGCCTATGCGGCGGCGGCGGTTGCGCTTGGGCCCTCGGCGATGGCGGCCGCTTGCCGCAACGCGCTGTCGTGACGCGCGACTCCGTCATGAGCGAAAATTAATCTGTCCCGCTCGACCGAATGAGCGGCTTGGCGCGTTGGAGGTTCAGGGGCATCATTTTGGAGACTCGCATGAACTTGAAACCGCTCGCCTTAGGTGCAACCCTTTTCTGCCTGGCAGCTGGTGCTGCCACAGCCCAGCCCATGCCTGGCCCCGGTGCAATGCCAGGTCCTCACGGTGCGATGGGCCACGGCGACCCGGCCGCCATGGCCAAACAACATGCCGACAAGCTACGGGCCACCCTGCAACTGACCCCGGCCCAGGAACCGGCCCTCGCGGCGCTCTTGGCCAGCATGAAACCGCCAGAGGGCGGCATGGAGAAGATGCACGCTGATCACCAAGCCATGGCGGCCATGACCACGCCCCAGCGCCTAGACCAGATGCTGGCAAAAATGGACGAACACCGCGCCGCTATGGTCCAGCACGTTGCAGCCGTAAAACGCTTCTATGCTCAGCTCACTGCGTCTCAACAGAAAGCCTTCGACGCGATGCACGCGGGCGGCGAGGGTGCCATGGGCCACAGGATGGGTGGCAAACCTATGCAGGGTCATATGCCCGGCCATCCCGGCTAGCGAGGTTGGATCGACCGGCACCTAGCCATGCCGCCGGTCGATCCCGCATCGTCGCCCATTGCCCAGCATCGCGCTGAGGTCTAATCGGCAAGCATGATTGCCGCGCCAGCCTTCCTGACCAATCCCGAGCGGTTCATGACGTTTTCGCGCTGGGCCGCGCCACTCCTGGGCCTGATTGCACTCGGTCTAGCTCTGGCTGGCCTCTGGTTGGGCTTCACCGCTCCGGAGGACTACCAGCAGGGTGACACGGTGCGGATCATGTTCATCCATGTGCCCGCCGCCTGGATGAGCATGTTCGTCTATGTCTGCTTGGGCGGGGCGAGTTTTCTGTCCTTGGTGTTTCGTCACGCCTTAGCTGATGCCGCCGCTCAGGCCGCTGCGCCATTGGGGGCAACCTTCACGGCCTTGGCCCTGATCACAGGATCCCTCTGGGGCCGACCCATGTGGGGAACTTGGTGGGTTTGGGATGCCCGCCTAACCAGCGTCTTGGTGCTCTTCCTCTTCTACCTCGCCTATCTTGCCCTTCGCAGCGCCCTGGATGACGAGGCCAAGTCAGCCCGTGCCGGTGCAATTCTCGCCTTGGTGGGCCTCGTCAATCTGCCGGTGGTGCACTGGTCGGTCACCTGGTGGAACAGCCTGCACCAAGGGGCCACAGTGTTCGCCAAGGGCGGGCCGAAACTAACCCCGGAGTATCTGACCCCGCTGCTTTTGATGGTCCTGGCCTATATGGCCGGGTTTGGAGCCCTTTGGTTGGCGGGCATTCGCGGCCAGATCTGGCGACGCCGGGCCGAGGCGGCTATGTCGCGGCTGGCCAGGAGCTAGGCGCATGCTGGATCTCGACCCTGGAAAATATGGTCTCTTCATCTGGACAGCCTATGGGCTCAGCCTGATCGCTTTCGTCGGCATGATCTGGCTCACTCTGGCGCGATCGCGTTACTGGCGCATGGAGGCTAAGCGCTTGAAGACTGAGCTCGACGAATGAACCGGGCTTTGGCCATCCTACCGTTGGCGGTACTGGCCGCTCTGGGCCTGCTGTTTGCGGTCTTTGCGCTGAGGCACGACCCGCACATTCAACCTCATGCCCTGGTGGGAAAGTCCCTCCCGGATCTCGTCTTGCCCAGCCTGGATGAAGGGCGCGAGGTACGCCTGCGAGACACGGTTCACGGCCCCGTACTCGTCAATATCTTTGCGTCCTGGTGCGGGCCTTGTGAGATCGAAGCTCCCGTTTTGATGGCGTTGAAAGCTCAGGGCGTTGTCCTGATCGGGGTGGCCTACAAGGACGAACCTGGAAAAACACGAGCCTTCCTGGA
>JANLPK010000226.1:0-9077 GCA_031367205.1 Alphaproteobacteria bacterium | reverse complement strand
GGATCCAGACCATCACCGGGAACGGTCCCTTGCCCGTGGGGGTGTGGACGTCGAGATAGAGGCAATCTTCGCTGTCGCCCTTGGTACGGAACGCACTGTCGGGACCGGTCTGCAGGCAGGCGGCGGCAGTCTTGGTCTTGGCAATCGGCGTGGTCCAGCCGGCGGCCGGGGCCGGGGCTCGCCAACGCAGATCGCCCACAGGCGGTGCGGCGAAGGGGATGGCGAAATAGGAGCGCATTTCGCCACGCGCGGTGGCCTGAACCGGGCCGCTGGCGGTCTGGACCATTTTCGGGACGTCAGCAGCCGCTGAGCTTGCCAGCATCACAGTGACTGTCAGAGCCATGAGCGCCCGCAATTTCGATTTTGAAGTCTGACTCACGGCGCGTTCCCTCGACATACCCGATTCAGGGTGGTTGGGGTGGTTATGAAGGGTGCAATGCGGCGAGGCAATGCGCTGGCCGTCAGACTTGCTCGACTCTCGCCCGCCAAGCCAAATCTCTCGGTGACGGCCTACGATGCAGGCGTCGGTCCAGCAGGGCCCTGCCCTTCCCAGTCTCTCCGGAATTCAGCAGGGCCAGCAACAGCGTATCCTCGATGACCTCGCGCTGGGCGTGGCTGCCGCCCATGCGCACCACATCGTGGGCGACGGGTTCCAGGAGGTTGACGCAGGACCGGTGATCCCCGTCCGCAAACGCATAGAGGGCTTGGCAGACGGTCGGCACCACGCCGCCGGCGGGGAATGCGCCTCGGGCGATCTTGGCGTTTAAGCCCTCTACCCGTGCGTCCAGCCGAGCGCGGTCGCCGTTGGCCGCCGCGATCAGGGCCATATGGATATCAACGAAGGCGAAACCGGGATTGGGGAACAGCGCTGCTGTGTATTCGGTCAACTCGTCCCACATCGCTCTGGGCGCGGCGTGGCCATAGGCGTCAACCCGCCAAAGGAACGAGGCACAATCGCTGACAACATTGATCGGTAGCGAGGCGGTCACCGAAGGCCGGACACCCTGGGCATAGAGGGCCAATGCACGGTCGATGTCGCCGGCTTCCAAGGCCACGAGGGATTGATGCCAGGAGAGGTGACCATGCAGGATACCGGCATGGTCGTAGCTGGGCAGCCAGCCGGTGATCAAGGCATCGGCCTGTCGGCCAGATCCATCCTCAAACATGGCATGGGCCAGGGCGTGGACAGCGTGAGCATTGCTGTGCCGCAGGGCAAAGCCCTGTTCCGTGAGCTTGCGACCACGAGCGACATTATCGTTTTCGGTGTGGGCCCAGCCCAGGGTGGTCAGGAACCACCAATCTTGATCGTAGTGATCGGCCACGCGCTCACAGAGATCGACGGCGGCTTGGCTGTGCTCCGCCATCCCGGAGAAGGCGAACATGCCGAATGCGCCAGGCGGCAGGGAAAGTATGAAGACGTCTCGCGGCCATTGGGTGAGGTGGGCGAGCGCATGATCCAATGCAGCGGGGGCATTTCCTCGGATCGCCAGGGCCAAGGCCGCCACATGGCTACGCTCTCGCTCCGTGCCGTTGGCCGCGACGAGGACTTCGGTTTGATCGATTAGGCTCCGCGCCTTGGCCGACTCACCCAACACGGTGTGCATCCGGGCGCGCGCCGCCACGGCCAGGGCAAACTGCGGATCAGCGGCGATGGCCAGGTCCAGCGCCTCAACCCCACCCGTCCAGGCCGCCAGAATCAGGTCGATGCCGTCTCGGTAGTGAGCGGCAGCGGCGTCAGAGGTGGTGGAGATGGGTAGGCCGCGGCTGTCGAGGTGAGGCATGGGTTCGCGTCCGGGTGGCGGGGTTCGAGCACAGTTTTCAGATTTCCGGCGCGAGAAGCAACCGGTTAGGCGACCCCCTTCCCATCGGCTCAACATCATCGGATATTACAGCCATGTCCGAGACCGCCACCGAACCCCCGATCCGCGCGCTGATCGCGCCCGTTACACCGCTGCAGCAAAACTGCACGATTGTCTGGTGTTCCAAGACCCGCAAGGCCGCGATCATTGATCCAGGTGGTGAGATCCCGCGCCTCATGGCGGCGCTGGCGCAGCACGACCTGACCTTGGAAAAGATCTGGATCACCCACGGGCATCTGGATCATGCGGGCGGCACGGCGCGGCTTAAGGAACTCACCGGGGTGCCCATCGAAGGGCCCCATCCCGATGATGCTTTCTGGATCGACGAAATCACCAGCTCAGGCCAGAAATACGGCATGCCGGAAGCCCGCAGCTTTACCCCTGATCGCTGGCTTGCGGACGGCGACGTGGTGACCTTGGGCGAGACGGAATTTGAGGTCTACCACTGTCCGGGGCACACCCCGGGACATGTGGTGTTCTTCCATCGGGAGGCCAAATTCGCCCAGGTCGGGGACGTGTTGTTCCAAGGCTCCATCGGGCGGACCGACTTCCCGCGCGGCAGCTATCCGCAGCTTATTGAGTCCATAACCCAGCGGCTTTGGCCCTTGGGGGATGAGGTCAGCTTTGTGCCGGGTCACGGGCCGATGTCGACATTCGGCCGGGAACGTAAGACCAACCCGTTTGTCGCTGATGATGTGTTGTCGGATGCGTAAAGACTGTTGCGGCGAGGCTGCGTTATGACCGTTCCCCGTCCTGCGCCGCCCAGACATAGGCTATGGCTGGGTGTCAGCCTGGCGGCCCTATTGCTTGTGGGTTTCGCCGGTTGTCGGCTGTTGAAGCCCAAGCCGGAGGAGGCCCCCTATCGAACAACGGCGGTTGCCCAAGGTGCCATCGTCAAATCGGTGTCGGCCTCCGGAACCCTGGAAGCCCTGGTCACCGTGGAGGTCGGTTCACAGATCTCCGGCCTGATCCGCACCGTCTTGGTGGATTTCAACGACCAGGTTCACAAGGGGCAGGTGTTGGCCGTGCTGGACCCACAGACCTATCAATCTCGACTGGCCCAGGGGCGTGCCGATGTCGAGGCCGGGCAGGCCGCGGTCCGACAAGCTGAAGCCCAAGCTGCGCAGGCTCAGGCCGACTTCAATCGCAAGCGCTCACTGGTGGCCCAGGGGGTGTATTCCCCGGCAGTTCTGGATCAATCCCAAGCGGCGCAACGCACCACCTTGGCCAGCCTGCAAGCCGCGCGGGCGCGAGTCACGCAGAGCCGGGCCTCGCTGAACGTCACCCAAGTGGACCTGGACCGCACCCAAATCTACTCGCCCATCGACGGGGTGGTGGTGGATCGCAAGATCGAGCCCGGACAGACCGTGGCCGCCAGCTTCCAAGCCCCCGTGTTGTTTCGCATTGCCCAGGACCTGTCGAAGGTTCAGGTGAAAATATCCGTCGATGAGGCTGATATTGGACAGGTTCGTGAGGGACAGGCGGTCAAATTCAGCGTGGATGCTTTTCCCGATGAAGTCTTCCAAGGTCAGGTGGTCCAGGTGCGCAAGCAGCCGGTCACCGAGCAGAGCGTGGTGGCCTATACCGTGATGGCGCGAGCCGACAATCCCGACGGAAAGCTGCTGCCCGGCATGACCGCCAATGCCGACATCGTCATCCTGCGTAAACCTGACGTCTTGAAAGTGCCCACGGCGGCGCTGCGTTGGACGCCGCCCAGTTCCACCCCGCAACAGCTGCGCGGCGGCCCTCCCGGCATGGGCGGGAGCCCGGGTGGCGTTTCGCGCGGCGGAGCTCCCGGTCAGCGGATCATCCAGCAGCTGGATTTGACACCAGCCCAACAGAAACTCTGGTCGCCTATCGAGACTGATCTGCGGACCCAGATGGCGCAAGCTGCGGCCGGGGCCAATGGCGACCGGGCGATCATCCGACAGGCCATGCAGAAGAACCTGGGCGCCGCGCTCGGCAGGCTGTCGCCGTCGCTAACCAAACCCCAGAACGACAAGCTGACCATCCTACGCACCACCATCGCCGAGGCTGGGCCCGGCAACGGCGGCTATACCGGCGGCATTGTCTATGTGCTGCGCGAGGGCAAGCCTACCCCGGTCGCAGTGCAGGTCGGCGTGGCGGACGGGGTTTCCTCAGAGGTGCGCGGCGGCCTGCGGACGGGTGATCAGGTGATCACTGGCGGCGGACCCAAGGGCAAGTTCACGGCAGGCTCACCCTTCGGAGGTCCCAGCCCCGGCGGATCCGCGCGCGGCCCCAGGTAAGGCCGATGATCGAGATCACCGAGCTCAAGAAAATATACGTGATGGGCGAGGAAGAGGTTGCGGCCCTGGCCGGTGTGACTTTGAGCATTGCTCGCGGCGAGAATGTCGCGGTGATCGGGCCCTCGGGTTCCGGTAAGTCGTCGCTGATGAACATCCTGGGCGGATTGGATCGCCCAAGTTTCGGCACCTATCGCTTTGAGGGCGAGGATGTTGGGCATTTTACCGACAATGAGCTGGCCGGGTTTCGCGGTCGGCGGATCGGGTTTGTATTCCAGTCCTTCCAGCTCTTGCCTCGGCTGACGGCCTTGCAAAATGTCGAGTTGCCGATGGTCTATGCCGGGTTGGAGCCTCGGGCCCGCAGGCAGAAGGCGGCGGACCTGTTGGACCGCGTGGGACTGGGCAGCCGCAAGGGCCACCGTCCGACCCAACTTTCGGGCGGGCAACAACAGCGGGTGGCCATTGCCCGGGCGTTGGCCAATGATCCTGACCTGTTGCTGGCAGACGAGCCCACAGGGGCCTTGGATACCCAAACCGGCCAAGAGGTGTTGGCCTTGTTTCGGGAGCTGAACGCCGAGGGCCTGACCCTAGTTCTGGTGACCCACGACCGCGACGTGGCCCGCGCTGCACGCCGCCGCATCGCCTTCCGCGACGGCCTGGTGGTCGAAGACGTTGAGACACCGGCATGAGGGTCATCGAACTCATGCGGTTTGCCGCGGGGGCCATCCTGGCCCACCCGATGCGGTCGGTCCTGACGTCGCTGGGCGTGGTGATTGGTGTGGCCGCCGTGGTGATGATGACCTCCATCGGGTTAGGGGCTCAGAAGCGGGTGAGCGCCACCATTGCCGGACTGGGGTCCAACCTGATCATCGTGATGCCCGGCCAAGCGCGGGGCTCCGGTGGTGGGTTCGTCTCTTCCGCCGCAGGCACAGGCCAAACCCTGACCGACACCGACGCTGCAGAGATCGCCAAACAGGTAGAGGCGGTGGCCGCCGTTTCCGCCGTGGTCCGCAGCCAAGCCCAGATGACGGCAGATGGAGCCAATTGGAACACCCGAATTGAGGGCGTTACCCCGCCCTACCTGATCGCCCGCGATCTGGAAATCCAGACCGGGCGGATGTTCGACGACCGCGAGAGTCGTCAAGGCAAGAAGGTGATGGTGGTGGGTCAAACCGTGGCCAGCCAGCTCTGGGGCGAGTCTGATCCGGTGGGGCGACGAGTTCGGGTGCGCGGCGTGCCCTTTGAGGTGATCGGGGTGCTGGTATCCAAGGGCCAGTCTAGCTTCGGCCAAGATCAAGACGATGTGGTGTTGGCACCGCTTGAAGCGGTGCGCTCGCGGATCATCGGCAAGCGGCTGCGGGGCGGCACAGTGCAGACGATTTACGTCAAGGCCGCCACGGAAGATCAGCTTGATCGCGTGCAGGAAGACATCACCAACCTGATCCGCGCCCAGCATCGCATTCGTCCCGGCGATGACGACGACTTTCAGACCCAGAACATGGCCTCGATCCTTCAGGCCTCGCAAGCGGCCATCGCCACCTTCACCGTGCTCCTGGCGGCGGTGGCGGCGGTCTCGTTGCTGGTGGGCGGTGTGGGGATCATGAACATCATGTTGGTGGCCGTCACCGAGCGCACGCGGGAAATCGGACTGCGGATGGCCGTGGGCGCGCGGCGCTCCGACATCCTGATCCAGTTTGCCATGGAATCGATTGCGCTCTCCCTGGTCGGTGGGGTGATCGGGCTGGGACTCGGTGTTTTAGGGGCGATCGGGATTGCCAAGCTGGGCTCGTGGCCGGCGGCGATTCCCTCCTGGGCCGGGCCGGTGGCACTCAGTTTTTCATGCTTGGTGGGCTTGGTGTTCGGGGCGTATCCGTCCTGGCGTGCGGCGCGGCTTGATCCCATTGAGGCCCTACGTCGGGAATAGAATTTCGCGTGGCCATGCAACCGACCGGCTTCCCAGGTGTTTCCTTGACCGTGAGCATAGTGCGGTGCCGCTCCCCGGTGGGACCGCCAATACGGAGCCGATCATGGACACCCTCATCACCTCAAAGCCCAAAGCCATTCGTGGTTTCGCCGCCATGGCCCCTGAGCGCCGCCGAGAGATTGCGGCTAAGGGCGGGGCCAGCGTTCCCGGCGAAAAGCGCAGCTTTACCCGCAACCGTGATCTTGCCGTCCAAGCCGGGCGCAAGGGTGGCGAGGCACCGAGGATTTCGCCGCGCCCCGAATAGTTTTGGTCGACAGCCGAACCCAGGGATGCGACGCCTAAGCGTCGTTCCCGAGTGAGTTCGTATTGACCGTGAGACGCCCTGCCCTGCTGCTCGTCCTTGGCTGCTGGCTGGGTCTTGCCGGATGCCAGGCCAAGGTGACTCGGCCTACCTGCCCGGTCGGGCAAGTCTGCATCGAATACGGCAACACCTCTGAGCCCGAGACCCTGGACCCTCAGAAGTCGAGCTTGCTCGATGAATTCTCGATCATCAACGACCTGTTCACCGGCCTCTCCACAGACTCCAACCAAGCGACGCCAGTACCCGGCATGGCTAAGTCGTGGGAAACCAGCCCTGACGGCCTGACCTGGACCTTTCACTTGCGGGACGCCAAGTGGTCAGACGGCGTGCCGGTCACTGCAGGCGATTTCGTCTATTCCTATCGCAGAATGCTGAAGCCTGAGACGGCAGCCATCTATGCCTATCTGATCTATCAACTGAGGAACGGCGTCGCGATTTCGGAGGGCAAGGCCCCGGCCGAGGCGCTGGGTGCCAAGGCGGTGGATGACCACACCCTGGTGCTTACCCTGGAACACCCAATCCCCTACCTGCCGGAACTTCTAAAGCATGTCAGCTTCTTCCCAGTGCCCAAGCACGCGGTGGAAAAATGGGGCGATGCTTGGATCCAGCCGGAGCACTTCGTCAGCAATGGGCCCTACAAGCTGGTCAGTTGGCAACTTGGCGATTACGTCCGTGTGGCCAAGAACCCGCAGTTCTATGAGGCCGACAAGGTCTGCATCGACCGGATCGACTATTATCCAACGAGCGATTCCATCATGGCCGAACGACGGGTCAAGCGCGGCGAGCTGGACGTCAACACCTCGTTCCAGTCCAACCGGATCACGCGGTTGCGCAGCCAGATCCCTGACGCTGTGCGTACCCATGTTTCGCTGGCCACATCCTACATTCAGTTGAACGGCCGCGATGTGCCGGCCTTCAAAGATATCCGGGTGCGGCGCGCGCTCTCGGAGTCTATCGACCGGGAATTCATTACCGACAAGCTGATGCGGGCCGGTCAGATCCCGGCCTACGCCTTCATCCCGCCGGGCACCGCCAACTATAGCCGCACGGCGCACACGGTCTGGGCCGATCTGAGTTTCGCGCAGCGCCAGACTCAGGCTCGGCAATTGCTCGCTGCGGCAGGATACGGCCCGGCTCACCCCCTCGAAGTGGAAATCAAATCCGCCAATAGCCCCGATACCCTACTGCTGATGCAGGCGGTGCAGGCCGACTGGGCCGCCATCGGCATCAAGGCCAAGCTGGTCCAGAACGAGAGCCAGATCGCTTTTACCGCCTACCGCGCCCGGGATTTCCAGATCGGCTCAATGAGCTGGTACGCTGACTATAACGACGCCATGACCTTCCTCGGCATCTTGAAGTCCGATACCGGCGCGCAAAACTACGGCGACTATAACAACCCCGCCTACGACGCCCTGCTCGTCGCCTCCGACCACGAGGCCGACCTCACCAAGCGTGCCGCCCTGCTCGGCAAGGCCGAACAGATGATCCTCGACGAAGAGGCGATCATCCCGTTGTTCTATGTGGTCAACCGCGCTCTGGTGGCGCCCAAGATCACCGGTTGGGTGGACAATGTGGCGCGGATCCATCCCGCACGCTGGATGTGCGTCAAACCCTGACCTAAGTTTATCGCTTTCCTGACCTTCCGGAGCCGAACCCATGACTGATGCCGCCGAATACGTCCCGCCGAAGGTCTGGACCTGGAACAAGGAGAGCGGCGGGCGGTTTGCCAGCATCAATCGCCCCATCGCCGGACCGACCAGCGAGAAGGACCTGCCCGTTGGCCGTCATCCGATGCAGCTCTATTCCCTGGCCACGCCCAACGGCGTGAAGGTCACGGTGATGTTGGAGGAGCTGCTGGCCCTGGGTCACAGCGGGGCCGAGTATGATGCGTGGCTGATCAATATCAGCAATGGCGATCAGTTCTCCTCCGGCTTCGTCTCAGCCAATCCCAATTCCAAGATACCGGCTCTGATGGATCACAGCGGACCCAAACCGATCCGAATCTTCGAGTCCGGCGCGATCCTGATCCATCTGGCCGAGAAGTTCGGAGAATTTCTACCCACCGAACCGGCTGCCCGCGCGGAGTGCCTCTCGTGGCTGATGTGGCAGATGGGCAGTGCACCCTATCTGGGCGGCGGGTTCGGCCACTTCTATGCCTATGCCCCAACCAAGATCGAGTATGCCATCGACCGGTTCGCCATGGAGGTGAAGCGTCAGATGGACGTGCTGGATCGTCGCCTAGCCGAGAGCCCTTATCTGGGCGGCGACGCCTACACCATTGCCGATATGGCTGTGTGGCCGTGGTACGGCGCGCTGGCCAAGGGCCAAGTTTACAGCGCTGGCGAGTTCCTACAGGTTCAAGAATACAAAAACGTCCAACGCTGGACGGACGCCATCGCCGAGCGCCCTGCCGTCAAACGCGGCCGCATCGTCAATCGCGCCATGGGCGAACCGTCCCTGCTCGAGCGACATGAGGCGAGCGAAATTGATGCCAAGTTGGCCGGCTAACTTTCTGACAACCTAGATTATTTCAAAGGACCCATTTCATGATGAAGCTCTATTCCGGTGACCTAAGCCCCTACTCCGCCCGCGTGCGCATGCAAATCTATGCCAAGGGCATCACCGATATCACCCTTGAGCGCCCGGCGAATTTCGGCATGCCCAAGTTC
>JANLPK010000185.1:0-2299 GCA_031367205.1 Alphaproteobacteria bacterium | reverse complement strand
GCCGCGAGGTCACATCTGTCGGGTCGGTCTGCAGCGCCATGGCATCGGCAAGGCTGAACTTGGACTTGGCAGTCAGCACCTCGGAAATTCGGGTGATCCGGGCATTATTGGACCACTCATAGCCCACCTGGTGCTGATAGCCGGCAGGGAGGTTGAGCGCATTAGCGCTGGCGATCCAGCCGCGCGCAGGGTCGTGGTCACTGGGCAGTTGGTTGAGGGTCAAGAAACCTTTCCACTCATAGCGCCCGTCGCCCGGCACGGGCAACAGACCGTCCCAACCTGGGCGATTGGGAATTCGTCCCGCTGCCACCCAACCGATATGGCCGTAGGTATCGGCATACATCTGGTTCTCAGACGGCGCGCCCCACTTGGCCAGTGACGCCTGGAACTGGGGCCAAGTCTTGGCGGTCATATAGCCCGTGGAGCCGAAATAGGCGCTGGTGCCCGGCTGGCCCCAGACGCTGCGGATAGCGTAGGCATGTCCGTCCTTGGCGGCGATCACCGGGCCGTGGCGGGTGAAGTTCAGGGTGACCTGACGCGCCGCCTCGCCCTTGACTGGGATCGTCTCCGACACCGTGGTCATGGCTTCCCAGCCCTTGCCATAGCGGTAGTGGTCAGGGTGGGCCGGGTCGAGGTCGTACACATAGAGGTCTTCCTGGTCGGCGGGGAAGATGGTCAGACCAAAGGCGATCTTGTCATTGTGGCCGATGGAGACGCCCGGCAGGGCCGGTTCGCCCGCCCCGATCACCGAGAAGCCGGGGGCCTCCATGTGAACGATGTAACGCAGGGACGGCGCGCCATGCTCCCGGTGCGGATCATTGGCCAGGATTGGACGACCGGTAGCTGTGTGGCTGCCGGAGACGGTCCAGTTGTTGGAACCCACTGCCTCAGCGGGCAGGGCATAGGCCGCGACTTTGTCGGGCCCGCCGACGAACTTCACGCCCCGCGTCGCCAGATCATAGTCGGCCAGCACATCGGCGGGAATGACGCAGGGATTTAGGCCGTCCGGAACCTTGGTGGTCCAGTCTGGCTCCAGCAGCTTGTAAAGCCGCGCGGCGGGCAGTCCGGCAGCGCAGGCGATGCGGGCCCGGGTCACCTCAGCGGCCACATTGCGGGTCAGGCCGTGGCTGCGGATGCGCACCACATCGTCAGCGTTCCACAAGTCGGGCGCATTGTCGGCCAACTTGAACTCCATCGGCAGGGGCGCTTTGCCGGCCCTGATTTCGGCCACATAGGCATTGACCCCGGCCACCCAGGCCTGGGTCTTGGATTTCGCGCCTGGGCCATAGGCGGCCCACTCCGCGCCCATATCCCCGCGATAGAGGAACAGGCGACTTGCGCGGTCCTGGGCCACATACGCCCCGCCGAAATCCTTGGCCAACAAGCCGAGTCCGCGCTTGCGCCACAGATCGATCTGCCACAACCGGTCGTGGGCAACATTATAGCCTTGCAGGAAAAACGCATCGCGCACGCTGGCCGCATAGATGTGGGAAATGCCCCAGTGATCGACACGGATTTCGGCTGGCGCGGTTAGACCCGCGACAGACTGCGTGTTTTCGAGGGGTTGTGTCTGACCGGCAAAGGCCAAGGTGGTGAAGCCAAGACCCAAAAGTGTAGCTTTCCATCCCGACATCACCGATCCCCCCATTGTTTTGCGGATGATGGCCTCAAGCGGGCAGGCTGTCGAGGAAACGCGCGATCTCCCGGTCATCCCTCAGTCGGATGACCGGCAGGTTTGGGCCGTGCTCCGCAATGGCGGCTTCAATACGCGGTCGATTGATCCGCTCAAAGTTCCAGATGAAAGCCAAGACCTTGGGCAGATCCCTGAGTTGGTGCGGCTCACCGCTGCGGAACACGCGCGTCGCCACGCGCCACGCGCATCTCCAGCGTGGCCGGTCCAGCCAAACGATCAGATCGGCGCGCGGCAAGCGGATATCGAAGCTGACCGCAGCGAAGTTACCGTCGCTGACCCAGCTGTCATCAGCGTGTAGGGTATGGAGGCTTTCACGGAAGGCCGGAGTTTCCGCATCGGTCCAGCCGGGTTGCCAGATATCGTCCAAGATATTGACCCGCCGCCCTGTCCGAGCTCCGATTGCGCGCGCCAGGGTGGACTTTCCCGCACCGGCGCAGCCCAAAAGAATGATGCGGTTCATCCCTCGTCATTCAGCTTGGCATATAACCCCCGCGCTTCCTCGGGTGGGCCACGACGCTCGCCCAGAGCGACCACCGTGATCGCGGTCAGCCGCCCGGCAAAGGCAAAGACCAACTGATCTCCCACCTTTACCGGCCGCGCGCACTT
>JANLPK010000184.1:0-5148 GCA_031367205.1 Alphaproteobacteria bacterium | reverse complement strand
AGCGCGGTGCTGGGGCGGGAGCTTCCGATTGATCTGGCTGATTTCTATCGGGAACGGGTGGCCAGCATCGGTGAATTTCCGGCGATTGCACCGGCGTGGAATGACAGAATGGGGTGGCGCACTGGCGACGCGCTGATCACGGAACTGGCTCATGTTCAGGCCGTGCCGATCTTGTCCGACGGGTGCGGCAATCTCTTTGGGTTGGATTTGGCTTCGGGGGACGCAGTCCCGGCGGTCTATTTCTTCGATCATGAGCGGGGGTTCGAGAAACCGGAATATGCGGCGGGGTCGTCGTTGGGTGCATTCTTGTTGCTGCTAGCAGATCAGGATCGCGCGCTCGACGAAGGTTGGCCCGCGAAGTGGGAGCTGGGGATTGATCCCGGTCTGGAGAGGTGCCCGCGCGCGCCAGCGATTTGGGGAGCGGGGTGATGACGCGGATCTCCTTGTAGTCAGCGAGTGACACCTTCCAAGTTGTCAGCGAATGTGGGCGGCGAGGGAGTCATGCATGCCAGTTTTTTCACCAAACCAGATCCTCTATCCGGCCTTTGCGATGTTTGCTCTGCTGGTTGGGGTGCTGATCCGGATGCAGGTTGTGCGGTTTGGTGCGGTGGGTCGGGGCGAGATGGATGGGCGGTATTACCGGATCTATCAGGGCGGGGCTGAGCCCAAGCATATGGCGGTGGTTACGCGCCATTTCACCAACTTGCTGGAGTTGCCGACCCTCTTCTATGTGGTCCTCATCCTGACCTTCATCACGCATCAGGTGAGCCTTTGGCAGGTCGCCTGTGCCTGGGCCTATGTGGCGCTGCGCTATGCCCACAGCTTCGTGCACTTGACCAGTAACAAAGTGATCGTCCGGTTCCGGTTCTTCATCGCGAGCTGTGTCGTACTGGTGGTGATGTGGGTGGGTCTGTTGTGGCGGTTGGTCGCGGCGGGGTAGGGATGGGGTTGAGTTCTCTGGTCGGGGACACGAAACCTAGTGCGGGGTGGAGATGGAGGCAGAACAAAGCATCACATCCCCGGTGTCCCCAGGTCCAGCAGCGCCCTGATCTTTGCCTTGACCTCAGCAAGAGCTTCACGACTTACGGTTCCTCGCTTGGTGGCTTGTCGCGCGCGCCAGTCTAGGTTTTTGACTTGGTCTGCGAGGATTGCGCTGGGTGGGTCTTGGCTAACGATAACTTCGAAGGGGTAGCCCTTGATCTTCGAGGTCAGGGGGCAACAAAGCATCATGCCGCGTGGCCCATTGTAGCGAGCCGGAGAGAGCACAAGCGCGGGTCTATGACCGGCTTGCTCGTGGCCAGCTTGAGGGTCGAATTGGAGCCAAACGACGTCGCCAGCCTCGGGGACAAAGGCGGCCACTACCAGATCTCGCGGCCCACCGGCGCGCCGAAGTCGATCTCGTCGGGGAAGGTATCAGGTGCCATCTGATCCAGGAGCATGGCGAGGTCATATTTTGCGGTGGCAATAGGTTGAATGATGACACATCCATCCTGCTCGCGAACATCGACAGCTTGATCTAGGACTAGGTCCGCTGCGGCCATGACGGAAGCGGGAATTCGGACCGACGCACTGTTGCCCCACTTCTTGATCTGGATTTTCATGGCCAACACTCCAGTATCTACAAAGTTGATACTTTCATGAAAAGTGATTGGGGTCAATTTCTGTGGTTCGGGGACACGAAACTTAATTCGGGTCTGAGTGGCGTGATCGGCGGTGGGTTTCAGAATCAAGTATCATGTCCCCCGGCTGCGGCTTGCGTGCCCCAACGGCATGTGTATACATTGTAAATATTAGAACCCCATTGATCAGGATTTCCTATGGCCCTGCCTCCCGTTCTCGCCTCGCGTCTTCGTATTCCGGTGATCGGTTCGCCGCTGTTTATTATCTCGGGACCGGAGCTGGTGATTGCCCAGTGTAAGGCCGGCGTGGTGGGCTCGTTTCCGACGCTGAATGCGCGGCCGGTGAGCCAGTTGGACGAGTGGCTGGCGCAGATCACTGAGGAGCTGGCTGATTGGGACGCCAAGAACCCCGACCGTCTATCGGCCCCCTTTGCGGTCAATCAGATCGTCCACAAGACCAATAACCGCCTGGAGCAGGATGTTGAGCTGGCGGTGAAGTACAAGGTGCCGGTGACCATCACCTCGCTGGGCGCGCGGGAGGACGTGAACGAGGCGATGCATTCGGTGGGCGGCGTGGTGCTGCACGACGTGATCAACAGCCGGTTTGCCCGCAAGGCCGTCGAGAAGGGGGCCGATGGCCTGATCCCTGTAGCGGCAGGGGCTGGTGGGCACGCCGGTGGCTTGTCGCCCTTTGCGCTGATCCAGGAATTGCGCGAGTGGTTCGACGGGCCGATCGCGCTCTCCGGTGCCATCGCCAATGGTCGCGCGATACTGGGAGCTCAGGCCATGGGGGCCGACTTGGCCTATATCGGCTCGGCCTTTATCGCCACGCAGGAGGCGCGGGCGGTCCAGGGCTATAAGGACATGATCGTCGAGAGCTCCGGCGAAGACATCCTCTATTCGAACCTGTTCACGGGCGTGCACGGCAATTATCTGCGGCCGTCAGTCGAGCGGGCGGGCCTGGATCCTGACAATCTGCCCCAGGCTGATCCGTCGAAGATGAATTTCGGCTCGGGCGGCAACCAGGAAGCCAAGGCCTGGAAGGACATCTGGGGCTGTGGCCAAGGGATCGGGGCGGTGAAGTCCATCCCGACGGCGGGTGAGATGATCGACCGGCTGGCCATGGAGTATGAGGCGGCCAAGGCCGAGCTGGCCAGCAAGACAGCCCTGACCACTGGGCGCGTGCTGATGGCGGCGGAGTAGGACCCTAACGGTTCTTCCGGAACTTGGCGGCTTCGGCGGCGAGGCTGGCGCTCAGCGTCTCGGTGTCGTCGGCCTCCGCCTTGAACGGCAGGTCGCCGGCCACCCCGCGCACGGCCAGCCAGAGCTGGACGTTGAAGTGGTCGAACATTCGAAGGGGTCGGCGCTTGTCGTCGGTGACGTCCCAGCCCTGCGCCTCAAAGGCGTCGATCTGCTGGCGCTGCGGTTTGCGCTCAATGCGGTCCCAGCCTTCGGGGCGTGCGACGTCGTCGGCCTGGTCCGCCGTTAGGCCGAAGATTGCGGTCGAGACCTCGTCGATCTCGGGGAATTCCGTGCGCGCGTCGAGGTCGCCGTAGCGTGGCTTCATCAGCGCCTTGGTCTCCAGGTCGCGGATACCGGGCAGGTCGAGCAGGCGGCGAAGGGGGGCGTCGGACATGGCGCGACCCAAGCGGCTTCGGATGCCGGCGTCAAGCCAGTCAGCGGGATGAAGGTGGCCGCGCTCACCACGAAGGAGGCGAGTGCTCCCCCGCTGGGGGAGCTGTCAGCGTAGCTGACTGAGGGGGTTGCAGCCCACTTGCTCACGCACTTCATCCCCCACCGGCGCTTTGCGCCACCTCCCCCAGCGGGGGAGGATTTAGATCACTGCGTCGATCTCTTCTGGGGTTAGGCCTGCGGCGGCCAGGACCTCGCGGGTGTGTTCGCCGAGCTTGGGGGCGGGGCGGCCGATTGCGGGTGCTCCCTCTGGGAAGCGGGCGGGGGCAGCGGGGGCCCGGAAGGTTCCGCCCCAACCGTCCTGCACGGTTTCGAAGCACCCTGCGGTTTGCGCCCAATCCGACTCGACCATTTCGTCCAGCGTGCCGAGTGGTGCCCAGGCGAGGTCTGCCGCGGTCATCCGGGCCCCGGCCTCGGCGAGGTCCATCTTGGCGAAGGCCGCATCGATATAGCCGCGCACCTCGCGGACGATATCGAGGTCGAGGATGGGAATGGCGTAGCGGGGATTGGGCGGGATGTCGGGCCGCTCGATCACCTTCATCATATTGGCAAAACAATCGGGGGAGCGGGAGACCAGCAGCACCCAGCGGTCATCTGAGGTGCGAAAGGGCCCCGCGATGACGCCGGGCCGGTCATTGCGGGCTTGGGTGGTGACGACCTCGCCGAACCGCAGCTTCACCGCCAGATCCCAGCCGATGAAATAGGCCGCTGAGCGGATCAGGCTGGTCTCCACCAGGCGGCCTTTTCCAGTGGTGTTACGCTCATGCAGCGCGGCCATGACGGCCGAAAGGGTGGCCAGCGCCGTCATGTGATCGCCTACCGCGGGGCGGGAGGCGAAGGGTTCTTGGTCGGGTGGGATCATGGCGTTACCGACGCCGCTCTGGCCCCAGAAGGCAGTGATGTCGAAGGCGGGCTTGTCGGCGTCAGGGCCGACCAAGCCGTAGCCGGTGACCGCAGCATAGATCAGCTTGGGGCAGAGGACCTTTAGGGTGTCATAGTCCAGACCCGCGCGGCGCATGGAGCCGGGGCGCACATTGGTTATGAAGACGTCGGCGTCGGCCAGTAGGGTGAGCAGGGCCGCGTGACCCGCAGGCTTGGTGATGTCGAGCATCACGCCCTTCTTGCCGCGATTTTCCATGGTGAAGATCGGGTTGCCTGGGCTCTCGGCGGTGTCGGGATAGAAGCCGCGAGTGGCGTCGCCGATCGGGGACTCGACCTTGATGACCTCAGCACCCCAGTCGGCCATGACGCCTGCGCAGCCGGGCGCGGCGATCCAAGTGGCCATCTCAACGACTTTCAGACCTTCAAGCAGCAAGGCGCTATCTCCCTATTTTCTTGTTGGGCGGAGCAAAGCACGGCGGGGGTGGGGAGGGCAATGTGGGGGTTGCGAGTGTCTCTCACAGGAATCAATTGTTCTTAATTTGTTCTTGACAAGAGTAGTCGTTCGTGAGACATTGCAGGTTGCGGTTGGCGACCGCGATCAACATTGAAAAGGCGAGGCGGCATGGCGGGACAGGGATCTGGGCGCGGCGGTTTGGGTGAGACCATGGGTGAGTTTGTGCGCGCCCGGCATCGCGACTTGAAGCATTTCGGTCATGATGCTGAGGCGGCGGCGCGGGAGGCTTATAGGAGAGCCATTCGCGATGGCGAGGACCTGGTTCTGAAGACGTCCGGGGATGTGATGAAGTATGGTGCCGGGCTTCTCGGAGCTCAGAAGCGACCGGTGCAGATCAAGGCGGTGGTGCCTGCGCAGGTGAGGAAGGTGGCTAGCGCAGCGCCTGTGCGCCCACCTGATGCTGCTCGGACGGGTTCGCCGCCGAGTCCACAATGGTGGGAC
>JANLPK010000180.1:0-5916 GCA_031367205.1 Alphaproteobacteria bacterium | reverse complement strand
GCTAGCTCAGCAAGTGTCTGACACCTTTGACTATATTGTCGTCGGCGCCGGGTCGGCCGGATGCGTGCTGGCAAACCGGCTGTCGGCTGATCCCAAAACGCGGGTGCTGGTGCTGGAGGCCGGAGGCAAGGACGACTGGATCTGGTTCCACATTCCCGTAGGGTATCTGTTTTCTATAGGAAATCCCCGCGCCGACTGGATGTTCGAGACCGACGCCATACCGGGCTTGGACGGACGAAAACTGGCCTATCCCAGGGGCAAGGTGATCGGCGGGTCATCGGCCATCAATGCCATGATCTATATGCGCGGTCAGGCCGCCGACTATGACGGCTGGCGGCAGCTGGGGCTGAGCGGCTGGGGCTGGGACGACGTCTTGCCGCTGTTCATGGCCCAGGAAGATCACATCGCGCCGCCCGGACCCCTCCATCGCAGCGGCGGTGAGTGGCGGGTCGAGCATCCGCGCATGACATGGGAGGTGCTGGACGCCTTCGCGCAAGCCGCTGAATTGGCTGGGATTCCGCCGACCAAGGACTTCAACGCCGGTGACAATTTCGGGTGCGGATATTTCCAGGTGAACCAGAAGTCCGGGCGGCGATGGAGCGCGGCGTCGGGCTTCCTAAAACCGGTGTTGAAGCGGCCCAATCTCAAGCTGGTGACTGGGGCTCAAGTCACTAAAATCCTTATAGAAAATGGCCGGGCGGTGGGGGTGAGATGGCAAAGCGAAGGCCAGACTTTTGAGGCGCGGGCTAGGGGCGAAGTCGTCCTGGCTGCCGGTGCGGTGGCCACGCCGCAACTGCTTGAATTATCAGGGATTGGGGACGGAGGACGGCTCTCCAAGCTGGGCATCGAGACCAAGGTCCACCGGCCTGGGGTCGGCGAGAACCTGCAGGATCACCTGCAGATCAGGCCCTATTATGGGGTCAGCGGCGTGCGCACCATGAACGATCTCTATGCCTCATGGTGGCGTAGGCCCTTGATGGCATTGGAGTATTTGGCGTTCCAGAGGGGGCCGATGTCCATGGCACCCTCGCAGCTGGGAGCCTTTGCCAAGTCGAGCCCAGACCAGGCGAGCCCCAACCTGCAGTTCCATGTCCAGCCCCTGTCCCTGGACAAGTTCGGGGAGGCCCTGCACCCCTTCCCGGCGATCACCATCAGCGTCTGCAATCTGCGGCCGACGAGCCGGGGGAGCATTCATGCCAAGGGACCGAGCGCCGCCGATAAACCCTTGATTCAGCCGAACTATCTGGCGACGCCGCAGGACAAACAAGTGGCCGTCGATGCCATGAAACTGGTCCGCAAGATCGTGGCCCAGGCTCCGCTCCAGAGGTTCAACCCGCAAGAGCGCAGGCCCGGCCCAGAGGCGCAGAGCGACGCCGAACTGCTGGCCGCCGCGCGGGCGCTGGGCACCACCATCTTCCACCCGGTGGGCACGGCGAAGATGGGATTACCCAGGGATATCAATGCCGTCGTCGATGAACGCCTGCGGGTCTTCGGCATTGAAAACCTGCGGATTGCCGACGCCTCGGTGATGCCCACCATCACCTCAGGCAACACCAATTCCCCGACCATGATGATCGCCGAAAAGGCCGCTGCGATGATGGTGGAGGATAGGGGATAAGCCGGGGGATGGAGTGGGGAAACACTAGGGAAGAGGGTGGGGAACAGGCTGTATGTTCAGTGTATGTTCCGTGTCTCTTGGCGGCGATCAGGCGGCGTCGCAACTCGCCCGGCTCAAATCATCAAAATCCAAGATCGGCGCGATCAGATGTCGCACCAGATGGGCCACCACCGGCACCACCACCCCGTCTCCGGCCAGGTGATAGGCGTCGTTATAGCGGGTCGGCAGGATGTAGCTGTCGGGCAAACCCATCAGCCGCGCCGCCTCCCGCGCGGTGAGCAGGCGGGTGGCGACCAGCGGCCCCTGCACCACCATCAAGGTCTGGCGCGAGCTGCCGCCGGAGGGGGTGCGCAGGCAACCGGCCAAGCCGTCGAACCGCACCTCGGCCCGTTGGACCTTGCCGCCCTTCCCATCGGCGCGGGTGCGGCGATAGACGGTGCCGACTTGGCGACGGCCGGTGGCCTGGACGGTGGCGACCTTAGCGCGGTGGAGCGGTGCCATCAGGGCGAGCAGACGCTCTGTCACCGTGGGGTCATGCCAAGCCACCTCGCCGTCCGCCTCGATCAGCTCAGCAAGGGTCAGTGGCGATACGGTCGGGACCGGCAGGTTCCACCAGACCGCTGCCGCGCGAACGGCGGGCGGCAGGCGGTCATAGGCGGCGGCCAATGGGTCCGTCACCCCCTGGGGCGGAACCCCATCGGCCACCAAACCCACCGGCAACGCCACACCCGCCGCCACCGCGATGATGAACAGTCGTGGGCGCGACTGGGGCACAAAGCCGCGCGCGTCGAGCACCAGAGCCCCGAACCGGTAGCCACCCTGTGCCAGCGCCGTGGCGAGCGCGGTGAAATCGGCCCCGCCCCGTGAGGTTAGCGCCCCGACCACGTTCTCGAGCACCACGACACGCGGCCCCCGCCCCTGCCCGCGCAAGGCCTCGACCAGCGACCAGAACGGCCAGAAGCTGCCCGAGCGGGTATGGAGATTGGCACCGGATGCGCCGAGCCCGCGATTGACGCCGGCCAGCGACAGGTCCTGGCAGGGAAACGACGCCCAGACAAGATCGGCCCGGCCCGGAAGACCGGCCGTCGTGAGGGTGCCGACATCCGCACAGACCAGCGCCTCCCCGCCCCAGTTGGCGCGGTAGACCGCCGCCTTGACGGGGTCAAAGTCATTGGCAAAGGCGCAGATCCACCCCGCGCCCAGCCCCGCCCGCGCCATGCCGCCGCCCGCGAAGAATTCGTAGAAGCTGCGCAAGGGAGCGGGGTCCTGGAGTGTGGTCAGGGGGTGGAGACTAGGGGCAGTCTGGGGCCGGGGGGAAGGGCCGCAACGAAAAACGGGCGGCCCGTGGACCGCCCGCAATCTGGTGGGAAAATTCCCTTGTTAACGGAGGGACCACCGTGGTTGCCTTTGCTAAGCATGAGCACTTGATCACAAGCTCAGGTTGGGGTCAACCTATGGTTCAAGTCATTCGACCCGAGGAGGGTCAAGACCATGAGCCTGCGCTTTGCTTTCGATCTGGGTACCAATTCCCTGGGTTGGGCCGTCTATCGCTTGCAGAATGAGCGCCCAGTGGAATTGGTCGAATGCGGCGTTCGCATTTTCTCTGACGGGCGAAACCCGAAGGATGGTCAGTCCCTGGCCGTGATGCGTCGCACGCCGAGGGCTGCCCGACGGCGGCGCGACCGGTTCATCCAGCGCCGCGATTGGCTGATGGAACTGTTGGTCCGGCACAGTTTGATGCCCAGCGACATCGTCAGGCGAAAGGCGCTGGAGGGGCTGGACCCTTATTGCCTTCGGGGCAAGGCACTCGATGAGCGCCTAGAACCCTTCGAGATCGGCCGCGCCCTGTTTCACATGAACCAACGGCGAGGCTTCAAGTCCAACCGGATCGCCGACGCCAAAGGCGGCGATGACAAGGAAAAGGGCAAGATCGCTCAAGGGGCCGCGAAGTTGAGGGCCAAGCTCGCCGAGGGCAATTGGCGAACCTTGGGCCAATACTACGCCAGCAAGCCCGCTGGGCCCGAACGCGTGGTGCGCGTTCGAATGCATGGCGACGGGGCGAAAGCCGAGTACGATTTCTACCCTCTGCGCGAATTACTTGAGGAGGAGTTCGACCTCGTTTGGGCCGCCCAGGCTGCACACTATCCAAGCTTGATGACCGACGCGGCGCGCGACGCTATCCGCCAGGCCATGTTTCATCAGCGACCGCTGAAGCCGCAGAAGGTCGGCAAATGCACATTCAATCCCACAGAAGAGCGAATGGCGGTCGCCCACCCGTTGGCACAGGCCTTCCGCATCTATCAGGAACTGGCGAACATCGCGATTGAGGAAGGTATCGCTCGGCCCCGTCGTCTGACCCTAAGCGAACGCGATGCCCTGGCAGACAGGCTGCTATCGGGCGAAGACCTGACGTTCAGCAAGGTTCGCAAAACCATAGAGGTGGGCGGCGCGGCCAAGATCAATCTCGAAGAGGGCGGTCGTGACAGACTGAAGGGCGACGCATCGGCAGCACGACTCGGCGGCAAGAAGGGTGCGCTTGCCAGGGTCTGGCCAGACCTGATGGCGGAAACCCGCGCGGCCGTGATCGCCCATCTATTGGACGAGCCCGAGGTAGAGGCTCTCAAAGCCTGGCTTATGGTGGAGATCGGCGCGACAGCGGACGAGGCGCAGGATGCTGCAACCTTCCGCCCGCCCGAGGGCCATGTCCGATTGGGGCCGACGGCGACCGCAGGTGTGGTTGACGCCCTGATTGTGGGCGATCCGGAAACGGGACAGACAATTACCTATAATGAGGCGGCCCAACGGGCGGGATTCCATCACTCCGACCTGCGCACCGGCGAGATTTACGATGAACTGCCGGACTATCGCGAGGTGCTGGAGCGCCACACCATCGGCGGCACGGGCGACCCGGCAGACGGGCGCGACAAACAGCTGGGACGTGTTCCCAACCCCACGGTCCATATTGGGCTCAACCAACTGCGCCGGGTCATCAATGCGATGATCAAAGAGTTTGGCCATCCCGACCAAATCGTTTTGGAACTGGCGCGGGAGTTGAAACAGTCGAAAGACAAAAAGGACGAAGCACAGAAGCTCAACAAGAAGAACGAAGACTCAAACCGCAAGCGCGTCGCCGACCTGGAGGAACTGGGTTACGGCAACTCGGCCGCCGACTTGCGGCGACTGCGGCTTTGGGAGGAGCTTGGGCCCCTACCGCGCCTTTGCACCTATACGGGTCGGCCCATCTCTCTGTCCGACGCTTTGTCCAGCGAGGTCGAGATCGAACACATCTTGCCTTTCTCCCGCACTCTTGACGACTCCATGGCCAACAAGACCCTGGCCTACCGCGACGCCAACCGAGGCAAGCGCAATCAAACTCCGGAGGAGGCCTGGAGCGGCGCGGAGTATGAGGCGATCCAGCAACGCGCCAATGCTCTGCCGCGCAACAAGGCGTGGCGGTTCAAGCCCGGAGCGATGGAGAAGTATCAGGCGGAAAATCGTGACTTTCTGGCCCGGCAATTGAATGAGACCCGGCACTTATCGCGCTTGGCCCGCGAGTACGTTGGGGGTTTGGTCAATACCAAACTCGGTGAGGAAAATGTCTGGGTGGTCACGGGTCAACTCACGGCCATGTTGCGGCAACGCTGGGGCCTGAACTTCTCCAACACCAAGGATCGCAATAATCACCGGCACCACGCCATTGATGCCGCGACCATCGGGGTGATTGACCGGGGCATGTTGCAGGAGCTGGCCCGTCGGGCGGGACTACAAGCCGACCGCGAGCAACTGTCTGAGATTACCCGCGATGTGCCCGAACCCTATGAGGGGTTTCGCGAGAACGTGCGGTCCTGCGTCAATCGGTTGATCGTGTCGCACAAGGCGGAACACGGAACCGGCGGGGCTCTGCATGAGGATACCGCCTATGGCCTTGTCGATCCAGCGCGGGGCGAGGACGGCAATCTAGTCTATCGCAAGCCCTTGGAGGATTTGAAATCCACTGAGATTCCTAGAGTTCGCGATCTGAACCTCCGGTCAAAGCTTCTGGCCCTGCTGGAAGTGCTGGGGGGCAAGAAGGCCGACGAAAAGCTATTGAAGGTCAAGCTGCGAGAATTCGGTGAGGCGAACCGCGTGGGCCGTGTGCGCCTGCTGAAACGCGAGGACGGCGCAGTAGTGATCAATGACGCCACCGGCAAGCCCTATAAGGCACTGATCGCCGGTGAGAACCACCATATGGATATCGTCGAAGGACCCGACGGGGTGTGGCGCGGCTTTGCAGCGACGGTGTTTGAGGTCAATCGCAA
>JANLPK010000150.1:0-14699 GCA_031367205.1 Alphaproteobacteria bacterium | reverse complement strand
GACAGCGCCTTCTCCCCCAGCATCTCAGCCACCGCCATGCCGATCTCTTCCATCCGCTCCAGGCGCGCCAACTGCCGTGCGCGTCGCTCGAGCGCCTTGGCCTGCGAGGCCTTGATGTCATCGATGATCTGTCGCACGAACAAAACAAGAACATACTGAGACCCGAAAGTCAAGGAAACCGCTTCGGATTCCCGCTGGAGATGGTCGATCTGCCCCAAAGTGTGACCCCGACAACACACGGAAGGACACGAAAGCCGGGGGGTCGTTCTGTCGTGGATCACACACCCCCGCTCATTCCGGCTATACAGGGTCCAAGTCGTAAGGCGGAAGTGTTGCTCCAGCTGCATCCGGCGGGCCTATCTGACTGCCTGACGCCCTAGGATCTGGACACCGGTGGGAGCGGGGGGCGTTCTGCGAGGCCTTCAGGCCCGCTTAGCACCCATACAGAATTGTAACTCGCGTGGTGCGGCGATCTTGGGTCTTGTGGTTTGGACCTCAAAGGGGCGCCGAACATGACCACTGTCGATCTACCGAAGACCAAGGGCGCAGGTTGGATATGGGGGTTGATCACCATCAGTGCCCTGCTGATCGGGGTGGGCTCGTATCGCTACCTGATCCCCGGCAACTATGGCTTAGCACCACCGATCTTGGCCAACCGGTTCACCCATCTGGGCGTTCTAACCTTGCATGCCGGATTGGCCGCCACAGCTCTGATCTTGGGGCCGTTCCAGTTTCTGCCGTCCTTGCGCCGCACCAAGCCCGCCCTGCACCGGTTGATGGGCAAGGCTTATGTCGCCTGTTGCCTGGTTTCCGGCACCGCCGGCCTGGTCCTGGCCTTCGGAGCCAAGACCGGACCCATCTCCACTGCGGGCTTCGGCATCCTCGCTGTGCTCTGGCTTTTCAGCACCAGCCGAGCCTGGCGTCTGGCCATAGCTCGGCGATTCGTCGATCACGAACGCTGGATGGTGCGCAGCTTTGCGCTCACCATGGCCGCCGTGACTCTGCGCATCTACCTGCCTGTCGCCTTCATGGGACCCTGGGGTTACGACAACACCTACCGCGCCATATCCTTCCTCTGCTGGGTGCCCAACCTAATCAGCGCGGAGATTTGGCTGAGACTCAGATCCAGCCCAGCTCGCGGATGAGCTTGGCATAGGTGCGGCTGACCGGAACTTCTGATCCGTCTTTTAGCGTCAAGGTGGCCCGACCATCGCCGCGCTTGGCATCGGTTATGGCATCGCGCGCCACCCACCACGAGCGATGCACCTGGGCTCCCTCGATGCCGTCCAGCTCATCGACCGCGTCGGCGAGCCGCAATAGAATCAGGTCCTGACCCTTGGAGGTATGCAGCCGCAGATAATGATCCTCCGCCTCCACGGCCCAGACCTCACCCCCGCGCAATTTCAGCGGCAATCGGTCCAGGAATTTCGGCGGCCCCTTGTCTGCACTCTGCGCTGCGGTGGCGATCAAATGAGCGTTGCGGTTCATCATCACAGCAAACAGCGTCATGGCTTGGCACATAATCGCAGAGTTCAGGACATAGTTCGGCAGGATAGAGAACGCTGCGCCGTTTCCCGGTAAGGCATATGTCGCGCCCCAGACAATCAGGCTCATGGGCAGCGTCATCATTAGCCCGCCAACCACGCCCTGCAGATAGCGGTGCCCCTGGGTCCAGGCAAACCGAGTGGCCAGCCGAAAGGATACAGTGCCGATGAGAGCTCCAACCCACGCCACCGCGATCATGTATGGCGCACGCTGATAGAATGGCAGACCGTAGCTGCCGAAGGCTCCGACGAAGCTGAGAAACAGGCCCACAGCCCCAGCCACAACCAGGGTCCGTCGCAACACGGCCCAGCTAATGGGATCCGTTGACGACGCGCCAACAGCGGGGCTCGGCGGTTGGCGCACTGAACCCGTCATCCGACGAAGCTGCCTTTGCGCCCCAAAGCCCAGTCCTCCAGACCAGATCACGACAGGCCGCTCGGTTCGGCGCGGCCCCTAGCTAGGAGATAGTCGATGTCGCAGATTTCGCAAACAAACTCAGGACGCGGCGTCTTTGCCCTACGCACCTTGCTCGTCAACGCAGCGATTGTCGGTCTGGTCATCCTGGCAACACGACCCGTTGCCGGGGCCATCGCCAACCTGAGCCATCGAGGCCATCTGCACGGCTTTGATGCGGGTCTGTTCGGGCAACTCTCGCCGGCCATCAAGATTCATGTTCTGGCTGCGGTCACAGCTCTGGGATTGGGCGGCGTGCTCATGGTCATCCGCAAGGGGCGGACTTTCCACCGCACGGCAGGCTGGGCCTGGGTCTCCTTGGTGGCGGTGGTGGCGGGATCCTCACTCTTCATCCGCGGCCTGAACGGCGGCAACCTCTCGGTCCTGCACATCATCACCGGCTGGGTGCTGATCATCACCCCCATCGCTGTCTTGGCCGCCAAGCGTCACCAGGTGGTTCGCCACCGGCGAGCTATGATGGGCCTGTTCTTCGGGGGCTTCTTCTTCAACGCCTTCGTCGCCTTCATCCCAGGTCGCACCATGTGGATGCTGTTCTTTGGATAATCCTTGCTTCTGCCATGTTCCTAGTGCCTAGCCCGGCCAGGAACGGGCAACCCTTTAATGGCCGACTACATCTTTCATGATCCCACGGGCCGCCGGGCCAAGCGGGCAGGCTTGACGGGGGGGCTCTTGCTTGCCCTTGGTGCCCTGTTGGTCGCGGCATTCTTTGCGACCCTGGCATTTGCACCGCGACTGCCCACCCTGACCCTGCGCGATCCGCGCGTGCTTACGGCCCTTCATCAGGAAACCGCCCACCGCCTAAAGCGCGAAAATCTAAGTTGGACCCATGTTCCTCATCCGAGAGGCGCGGCGCGAACCACCACGGGCAAGCCCCTGAGCGTGGGCTTCTATGTGTCTTGGGATGAAAGTTCCCGCGAGTCCCTGGCCCGTCACATCAATCAGCTTGATGTTGTCGCCCCCCAGTGGATCGCCCTTGCCGATGCAAGCGGAAACATCGACCTCACCGCCGATCCGCATGCCGAGGCGATCATCGCTTCGGCAAAACATCCGCCGGCCCTGCTGCCGGTTGTCCACAATGCTAAGAACGCGATCTGGAACGGCCCGGCGGCTAACGCCGTTATTCTTGATCCAAGCGCGCGGGTCCAACTGATCCGTCGTCTGGCGAGCCTCGCCAAAGCCCACGGCTATGCAGGCTATGTCTTCGACTTGGAAAATCTCTCACCTGAGGCGGCAAGAGCTTATCCGGGGTTCTTGAAGCAGGCCAAAGCGGCCCTAGCGTCTGATGACCGCGACATCTGGCTCACGGCACCCGTCGATGACAAGGACTGGCCACTGAAGAAGCTGCAGGAGGCCGCCGACGTCATCGTCCTAATGGCCTATGACGAGCACTACGGGACCGGCGACCCTGGACCACCCGCCAGCCAAGGATGGTTCGAGAGCCATCTCGCATCGGCTATGAGCGGGTTGGATCCTGCCAAGACGGTCTTGGCCCTCGGTGCTTACGGTTATGACTGGGCCGAGCCCACAAAATGGGACCCAAAGGGCAGCGCCGGTGCCATGACGTTCAATGAGTCGACCCAGACAGCGGTTGATTCTGATGCCGCCGTTGCCATGGATCCGGCGTCTCTGAATGTGACCTACGGCTACAAGGACGAGACGGGGCGCAAGCACGTCGTGTGGTTTCTCGACGCCGCCACAATGTATAACCAAATCAAAGTGTCAGACCCTTTTCGCCCGCTAGGCTATGCCCTGTGGCGGCTTGGATCCGAGGACGAGGACGTTTGGAACGTCCTGCCCCACACCTACGATCATGTCAGTGCGACGGGCCTTGAGACTCTGGCTCCGGGCCAGAACGTTGATTTCGACGGCGCTGGTGAAATCCTGAAAGTCGAGGCCACACCGACACCGGGTCACCGCACCTTAGCGTTCGACCTCAAGCTTGGCCTGATCTCAGGTGAGACCTTTAACGTCCTCCCGACCTCCTATGTTATTGAACGGTTCGGCGCGCACCCTGGCTTGGTGGCCTTGACCTTTGACGACGGCCCTGACGCCCGCTGGACACCGAAGATCCTCGATATTCTTAAGGCCAAGAAGGCCTCGGCAACCTTCTTTGTCATCGGCCAAAACATGGAGCGCTATCCATCGCTAGTTCAGCGCGAAGTCCGCGAGGGCCAGATGGTGGGCAGCCACACCTGGACCCATCCCAACATCGCTGAGGTTCCGCCCGAGGAAGCTCGGATCGAACTTTCGGCCACACAGCGACTATTCGAAACCCTTACATCACGCTCGATGCGGCTCTTCCGCCCTCCCTTTTTTGGCGATGCAGAGCCCTCTACGCCGCGCGAAGTTGGACCGCTGCTGCTCGCCCAACAGCAAGGCTATCTCACCACGGGACTGCGGATTGACCCCGACGATTGGCAAAAGCCTGATCCCCGGCTCATCGTTTCACGCACCCTGGAGCGGCTTGGCGATACCGGCCCGCGCCAAGGGCAGGTCGTCCTGCTGCACGATTCAGGCGGTGACCGAAGCCGGACGGTGACAGCCCTCCCTATCTTGATCGATCAACTGCGTGCCCACGGTTACAAGCTGGTGACCGTGGATCAACTGGCCGGCATGACGCGAAACCAGGCCCTGCCGCCGGCCTCCCGGACCAGCTTCGAACTGTTGCTCGACAGGATCGGCTTCGGATTTTTCCATGCCGCCGAAACCGCCTTGGGTTGGCTGTTCATCACAGCGATTGTTCTAGGCGTCGCGCGAGTTCTGCTGTTGGGCAGCTTGGCGCTTGTGCACCGCGCCAGGATCGAGGGCCGCACGCCTACACTCATATTTCCGGACGACGGACCCATCGTCTCCGTTCTCATTCCCTGCTTCAACGAAGAGAAAGTGATCGTCGCCTCGGTCAAACGGATCCTTGGGTCTCGGTGGTCACGCCTGCAGGTGATCGTCTTGGACGACGGGTCGAAGGATCAAACTGCGGCGCTGGTCAGAGATGCCTTTGAGAATGAGCCCCGGGTCACGCTCATGAGCTTCGAGAACGGCGGCAAGGCTCGCGCCTTGAACCAAGGCCTTGCCCATGCCGAGGGCGAAATCATTGTCGCGCTTGATGCCGACACGCTCTTTCCGAGCGAAACCATCGCAATGTTAGTCCGATGGTTCGGTGATCCCACTGTCGGGGCTGTTGCCGGCAACGCCATTGTCGGCAATCGGGTCAATTTGGTCACCCGCTGGCAAGCCTTGGAATATGTCACGGCCCAGAACTTAGAACGCCGGGCATTGGCGGCTCTAGGTGCCGTGACCGTGGTGCCGGGCGCTGTAGGTGCTTGGCGCAAGACGGCCCTCCTGGCCTTAGGGGGTTATCCCTCCGACACTCTTGCCGAGGACCAAGACCTGACCTTGGCGGTCCAGCGGGCCGGTTGGCGCGTTGAGTTTGATCCGGAGGCCCGCGCCTATACGGAGGCTCCCGATTCCGTGGCAGGCTTACTCAAGCAGCGCTACCGCTGGTCCTTCGGGACTCTGCAATGCCTTTGGAAACATCGGGACGGGTTGTTCAATGTCAAACGCCCGGTGCTTGGTTTTGTCGCTCTGCCCCAGATTTGGCTGTTCCAGATATTCCTGACTGTGGTTGCCCCGCTGGTCGACCTAGCTGTGATCTGGAGCTTGATTTCCAGTGCCTACGGTATGGCCTCGCACCCGGTGGAATGGTCGGGTGATGACACTTTGCGACCACTCTTCTACTGGGCGGCGTTCATCTTCTTAGATCTCTCAGCTGGGGCCCTGGGGATGGCGTTGGAGCGCCGGGCGCCTTGGCGAGACCTGTTGTGGTTGCCCGCCCAGCGCTTCGGCTATCGGCAATTGATGTATTATGTCGTCCTGAAATCTATAGACTCTGCCGTGCGTGGTGCTCGCGTAGGTTGGGGTCGGTTGGAACGGCGCGGCAACGTCAAGATCGCTGGGACCATCTGAACGTCGAGCGAGGCGAAATCTCCCGTAAACTGGGGCTCCCGGCGGTTGCCACTCGCCTGCGAAGCGCCCTATAAGCCGGGCTACTCGCCGATTGGGCGAGCGCCCCGGCAGACCCTCCGCGACCTCATGAACATACACGAACACCAAGCCAAAGCCGTTCTCTCGCAGTTCGGCGTCGCCGTGCCGCGCGGCTATCCCGCCTTTAGCGTCGATGAGGCCCGGAAGGCCGCCGAGCAGCTGGGCGGACCAGTCTATGTTGTGAAGTCGCAAATCCATGCCGGTGGGCGCGGTAAGGGCCGGTTCGAAGGTCTTGGCCCCGATGCAAAGGGTGGTGTGCGGGTGGTGAAGTCTGCTGAGGACGTCGCCGTCAACGCCAAGGAAATGCTCGGCCGCGTCTTGGTCACGCACCAGACCGGGCCCAAGGGCAAACAGGTCAACCGCCTCTATATCGAGGAAGGCGCGGACATCGCCAAGGAGTTCTACCTCTCCCTATTGGTGGACCGTGAAACCAGCCGGGTCTCGGTCGTCGCGTCCACCGAGGGCGGCATGGACATTGAAACCGTCGCCCACGACACGCCTGAGAAAATTGTCACCTTCTCCATCGACCCGGTGACCGGGGTTTGGCCACACCATGGCCGCGCGCTCTCCAAGGCCTTGGGTCTGAGCGGCGGATTGGCCAAGGAGGCCGCAACCCTGCTGGGCCAGCTCTACACAGCCTTTGTTGCCAAAGACATGAGCATGCTGGAGATCAATCCGCTGATCATCACCGGCGATGATCACCTGCGGGTGCTGGATGCCAAGATCAGCTTCGACAGCAATGCCCTCTTCCGCCATCCCGACATCGTGGCCCTGCGCGACGAAAGCGAGGAAGATGCCAAGGAGATCGAAGCCTCCAAGTTTGACCTAAGCTATATCGCTTTGGACGGTGAGATCGGCTGCATGGTCAATGGCGCGGGCCTGGCCATGGCGACCATGGACATCATCAAGCTCTATGGGGCTGAGCCGGCCAACTTCCTCGATGTTGGGGGCGGGGCTGACGAAGCCAAAGTCACGGCGGCCTTCAAGATCATCATGGCCGACCCCAATGTGAAGGGGATCCTAGTCAACATCTTCGGCGGCATCGCTCGGTGCGACACCCTGGCCAATGGCGTGGTGGCGGCGGTGAAGCAGGTGGGTCTGGCCGTACCCCTGGTGGTGCGCCTGGAAGGCACCAATGCCGAGCTGGGCAAGAAGATCATCAATGAGAGCGGCCTCGATGTGATCGCGGCTAATGACCTATCCGACGGTGCTGAGAAGATCGTCAAAGCCGTGCGGGAGCGTGCCTAATGTCCATCCTGATCGGCAAACATACCCGCGTCATCTGCCAGGGCATTACTGGGGCCCAAGGCACATTCCACTCCGAACAAGCTATCGCCTATGGCACCCAGATGGTCGGTGGGGTAACGCCGGGCAAGGGCGGGACCAGCCATATCGGCCTTCCGGTGTTTGACACCGTCAGTGAGGCAGTGCGGCAAACTGGCGCAGATGCCAGCGTCATCTATGTGCCGCCGCCCTTTGCAGCCGACTCGATCTTGGAAGCCATCGAAGCCGGTATTCCCCTGGTATGCTGCATTACCGAGGGCATTCCGGTTAGCGACATGATCAAGGTCAAGCGCGCGCTTTCGGGCTCCAAGACCCGCCTGATCGGTCCCAATTGCCCGGGCGTTCTGACGCCCGAACAGTGCAAAATCGGCATTATGCCGGGGAATATCTTCCGCAAAGGCTCGGTGGGCGTGGTTTCGCGCTCCGGCACCCTGACCTACGAAGCCGTGTTCCAAACCACCCAGGTTGGCCTTGGTCAGACGACTGCGGTCGGCATCGGCGGCGACCCGGTCAAGGGCACCGAATTCATCGACATCCTGGACATGTTCTTGAAGGACCCGGAGACGGAATCCATCATCATGATCGGCGAAATCGGTGGGTCGGCCGAAGAAGACGCCGCCGAGTTCATAAAGAATTCAGCAACCAAGAAGCCTATGGTCGGGTTCATTGCAGGACGCACTGCGCCGCCCGGTCGGCGCATGGGTCACGCGGGGGCGATCATCTCCGGCGGCAAGGGCGGGGCTGAAGACAAAATCGCGGCGATGGAGGCAGCGGGTATCCGCGTTTCGCCATCACCGGCCAAGCTGGGAGAAACCCTGCTGGAGGTTCTGAAGAAGTCATAAGTCGTACAATTCAAGCATAGGGCGGACCGCGCTCAGCTCCTTCCATGAAGCGCCGCGGGCCCTCAGGAAGCGAAACACATGGCCGACGACGCAGGACTGATCAACCAACTGATGGCGGAGACCTCGTTCCTCTATGGAGGTAACGCGACCTTCGTTGAGGACCTCTATGCCAAGTGGGCCAGCGACCCCGATTCCGTAGAGCCGTCCTGGCGCACCTTCTTCGCCACCCTCATGGACCGCGCCGAAGACGCCAAGGCGGCTGCAGCTCGACCCTCCTGGACGCAAAAGGGCGCACCCGCGGCCCGACCTGACTGGTTGTCAGCCCTCGACGGCATGTGGCCGGCAGTAGAGGCCAAGCTTGGGGCAAAGGTTGCCGAACGGTCCACGCCTGCCGCTTCGGTCGAGGCCGTGCGCGCCGCCACCTTGGACTCGCTGCGCGCTGTAATGATGATCCGGGCCTACCGGATGCGCGGCCATTTGCGGGCCAATTTGGACCCCTTGGGTATTGCTTTCCCGGAAGGCGATGCGACCGAACTCGACCCCGCCTCCTATGGCTTCACCGAGGCCGATTTTGATCGGCCGATTTTCCTCGATTTCGTGTTGGGCCTGGAAACCGGCACCATCCGCGAAATCTTGGCCATCCTGAAGCGGACCTACTGCGCCAATATCGGCGTGCAATATATGCACATCACCGACCCGGCCCAGAAGGCTTGGCTGCAAGGCCGAATTGAGGGCTCCGACAAGGAGTTCGTCTTCACCAAGGAGGGCAAGATTGCCATCCTGAAGAAGCTGATCGAGACCGAGGGTTTCGAGAGGTTCCTGCACAAGCGGTTCCCCGGCACCAAGCGTTTTGGCCTGGATGGCGGGGAATCCATGGTCCCGGCCCTAGAGCAAATCATCAAACGCGGTGGTGCCCTGGGCGTCAGCGATATCATCATCGGCATGCCGCACCGGGGGCGACTCAATGTGCTCGCGGCCGTGATGAACAAGCCCTATCAGGTGATTTTCCACGAGTTCCAGGGCGGCACCAGCCTACCGACTGACGTCGAAGGCTCCGGCGACGTCAAATATCACATGGGTGCATCCTCGGACCGCGCGTTTGACGGCAACACGGTCCACCTGTCTCTGACCGCAAATCCTTCGCATCTGGAAATCGTCAATCCCGTCGTGTTGGGTAAGGCGCGCGCTAAGCAAGCTTCGGGACTCCGCACCAATGCCCAGCAGGGCCGAACCCACGTTCTGCCTCTATTGATGCACGGCGATGCCGCCTTCGCAGGCCAAGGCGTTGTGCCCGAGTGCTTCGCAATTTCCGGCACCAAGGGCTACCGCACCGGCGGGGCGATCCATTTCATCGTCAATAATCAGATCGGTTTTACCACTGCGCCCAAGTTTTCGCGCTCGTCGCCCTATCCCTCCGATGTGGCGCTGATGGTCGAAGCTCCGATCTTCCATGTGAACGGCGACGACCCGGAGGCGGTAACCCATGTGGCGCGCGTAGCCACCGAGTTCCGCCAACAGTTCGGCAAGGACGTGGTCATCGACATGTTTTGCTACCGCAGGTTTGGTCACAACGAGGGTGACGATCCAACCATGACCTCGCCCTTGATGTACGCCAAGATCAAGGACCACCCCAGCACGCGCGAGCTCTATACCCGCCGCCTCATCAGCGAAGGCGTCACCAGCCAAGCCGAAAGCGACGGATGGATTTCAGAGTTCGAACAGTTCCTCGACAGCGAGTTCGACGCCGGCAAACTCTATAAGGCCAACAAGGCCGACTGGCTGGACGGGGCTTGGGCGGGCTTGGCCTTGCCGGAGTCCGACGAGCGTCGCGGCAACACCTCTGTCCCGCTACAAAAGCTGATCGACATAGGTCAGAAGATGACGGCGATCCCACAAGGCCTGGACGTCCACAAAAACGTCAGGCGCGTGGTTGAGAACCGACGCGCGACCATCGACAGCGGCGAAGGTCTTGATTGGGCGACCGGCGAACACCTGGCACTCGGAAGTCTGCTCGATGAGGGCTTCCCCGTCCGCCTAGCAGGCCAGGACAGCGTGCGCGGCACATTCACTCAGCGACACTGCGACCTGATCGATCAGACCACAGAAGAGCATTACACGCCGCTCCAGAACCTAAATCCCGGACAAGCCCATTTTGAGGTCATCGACAGTCCGCTCTCTGAAGAAGCGGTGTTGGGTTTTGAATACGGCTTCTCCCTCGCCGACCCAAAAACCCTAGTCTTGTGGGAAGCCCAGTTTGGCGACTTCGCCAATGGAGCCCAGGTCGTGATCGATCAGTTCATCTCCTCGGGTGAGCGCAAATGGCTGCGGATGAGTGGCTTGGTCCTACTCCTGCCGCATGGCTATGAGGGTCAAGGTCCGGAGCATTCCTCCGCCAAGCTCGAGCGCTTCCTACAGCTTTGTGCAGAGGACAATCTACAGGTCGTCAACTGCTCGACCCCGGCCAACTATTTCCACGTTCTGCGGCGACAAATGCGCCGGGAGTTCCGCAAGCCTTTGGTCGTCATGACACCAAAGTCGCTGTTGCGACACAAGAAGGCCACGTCAAAGTTGTCAGAACTGGCCGAGGGCTCGTCCTTCCACCGGGTGCTGCACGACGATGCTGAGCGTCATCAGCACACGACCATCGAACTGGTGCCACCCGAGAACATCCGCCGCATCGTGCTCTGTTCCGGCAAGGTCTATTTCGACCTGCTGGAGGCGCGCGAAGAGCGCGGCATCAATGATGTCTATCTGATGCGCTTGGAACAATTCTATCCCTGGCCGGTGAAATCGCTCTCCACTGAGCTCGCTCGGTTTCCCAATGCCGAGCTGGTCTGGTGCCAGGAAGAGCCCAAGAACATGGGCGGCTGGACCTTTGTAGACCCCTGGCTGGAACTCACCCTCGACCGCCTGAAGATCAAGGCCAAGCGCGCCCGCTATGTAGGTCGCCCCGCCTCGGCCTCCACGGCAGCGGGCCAAATGAGCCGGCACCTCAAAGAACTTCAAACCTTCATCAATGATGCCTTCGCTTAAGCCACCCTCGACCTTGCAAGACAGAAAGACCTTCCATGACTGACATCATGACTCCGGCCCTGGGTGAGTCCGTTTCTGAAGCCACCGTGGCGCGCTGGGCCAAGAAACCCGGCGACGCGGTTCGCAAGGACGAAATCCTAGTCGAACTTGAAACCGACAAGGTCAGTTTGGAGGTCGCCGCGCCGTCGGACGGCGTGTTGGAGTCCATCGCCGCCGAAGAGGGCGCGACCGTCGAACCGGGCGCGATCCTCGGGCGCGTCAATGACGGTGCCACAGCCAGTGCCAAACCCGCTCCGAAGGCAGAGACACCGGTCGCGACAGAACCTGCTGCACCACCTATTAGCCCCCCTTCCGCCCCCCATTCACCCCCCATACTGGCACCCTCTGCCCAGCGTATCGCTACCGAAGCCAACCTAGATACCTCCACAGTTTCCGGGTCCGGCAAGGATGGTCGGGTGACAAAGGGGGACGCTCTGGCGGCCTTGGAGGCGCGCGCCGCGGCCCCAGCCCCTGTTGCCGTTCCCGCTGCCCCGCGTGAGGTTCACGCGCGCGAACAGCGGGTCCGAATGACCCGGCTGCGCCAAACCATTGCGCGGCGCCTGAAAGAAGCTCAGAACGCCGCGGCCATGCTGACGACCTTCAACGAGGTCGACATGACCGCCGTCATGGCTCTGCGCAATCAATACAAAGACACCTTCGAAAAGACCCACGGTGTGAAGCTCGGATTTATGGGCTTCTTCGTGAAAGCCTGCATTCACGCCTTGCAAGCCGTGCCGGAGGTCAATGCTGAGATCGATGGCCAGGATCTGGTGTTCAAGAATCACTATGATATCGGCGTCGCCGTCGGCACCGATCGTGGCTTGGTGGTTCCAGTGGTGCGCGATGCCGATGCGATGTCCTTGGCCGGCGTTGAGAAGGCTATCGGGGAGCTGGGAAAAAAGGCCCGTGACGGCGCTTTGTCGATGGACGACCTACAGGGCGGCACCTTCACCATTTCCAATGGCGGGGTCTACGGCTCCCTGATGTCGACCCCGATCCTCAACGCCCCCCAATCAGGCATCCTCGGCATGCACAAAATTCAGGATCGCCCCATGGCCATTGGCGGTCAGGTGGTAATTCGGCCAATGATGTATCTGGCGCTAAGCTACGACCATCGGGTTGTAGACGGCCAGGGCGCTGTGACCTTCTTGGTCCGGGTCAAGGAAGCCATCGAAGATCCGCAGCGGTTGTTACTGGGGGTCTAGAATGCCGATCTCCCTCCTCGACCCGAAAGGCTGAGACCCATGGCCCAATATGACGTCGTCATCATCGGAGGTGGCCCCGGCGGCTACAACGCCGCCATTCGCGCGGGTCAATTGGGCCTCTCCGTGGCCGTGGTGGAGAAGGGGGCCACACTTGGCGGCACCTGCCTAAACGTTGGCTGTATGCCGTCCAAGGCGTTGTTGCATGCCTCAGAGCTCTATGAGGCAGCGATCAATGACTTCCCAACCCTCGGCATCGAGGTCGCGCCCAGGCTCAACCTCGTCCAGATGATGAAACAGAAGGCCGAGTCCGTGACCGCGCTGACCAAGGGCATCGAGTTTCTGTTCAAGAAAAACAAGGTCGAATGGGTCAAGGGCGCTGGCAAGATCACCGGCCTAGGCAAGGTCGAAATCACAGGCAACGACGGCGTGGTTACGGCTCTGGAAACCAAGAACATCGTCATCGCCACCGGCTCTGAGCCTTCGGGTCTGCCCGGCGTGACCGTGGACAATATCCGCATTGTCGATTCGACCGGTGCGCTGTCATTGCCAGAGGTCCCCAAGAGCCTGATCGTCATTGGGGCGGGGATCATCGGGCTGGAACTGGGCTCTGTCTGGCGGCGGCTGGGCGCCCAGGTGACGGTGGTGGAGTATCTGGACCGGATCACGCCAGGCATGGACGCCGAAACTGCCAAAACCTTTCAACGCAGCCTCACCAAGCAGGGGATAACCTTCAAGTTGGGGTCCAAGGTTACGGGGGCCAAGGTCGGCAAGTCATCGGTTGCCCTGACCCTTGAACCCGTTGCCGGAGGCCCCGCAGAAACCCTGAACGCCGACTATGTTCTGCTGGCCGTCGGCCGCAGAGCCTATACAGACGGACTTGGCCTGGAGAACGTGGGTATCACGCCCGACAAGCGCGGGGTCATCGAGACCGACCATTTCAAGACCAGCGCACCTAGTATCTGGGCCATTGGCGATGCCATTCATGGCCCGATGTTGGCCCACAAGGCCGAGGAAGATGCCGTGGCCTGCATCGAGATGATCGCCGGCAAGGCGGGGCATGTGGACTATAATCTGGTGCCGAGCGTGGTCTATACAGCCCCGGAGGTCGCGTGGGTCGGCAAGACCGAGGAGCAGCTTAAAGAGGCGGGGGTCGCCTACAAGGCCGGCAAGTTCCCCTTCTCGGCCAATAGCCGCGCCAAGATCAATCACGAGACAGACGGATTTGCCAAGGTGCTCGCCGATGCGACCACTGACGAGATTCTGGGCGTGCACATCATCGGTCCTCAAGCCGGCGAGATGATCGGCGAGTATTGCGTGGCCATGGCTTTCCGCGCCGCCAGTGAGGACATTGCCCGCACTTGTCATCCCCACCCCACCCGCTCTGAAGCCGGGCGTCAGGCCGCTATGGGCGTTGAGGGCTGGACCATGCAGTCCTAATCGCTCAGGGTCTTCCCAGAGCAATCGGGGAGTCAAAGACGATGACTGAGTGGAACGATCCTGAAATCGCTATGGTCCGGGCCGTCCTAGGCGCGATGCCAGACGCCCCGAGCGCCCAAGGGCTAACCTTCGCCGAACGCCGTCCCGGCATGGACGCCTTTGGCGATTCCGCGCCTCTACCGGAAGGCCATGTTTGGGAGGCCACGTCCTTTGCCGGTCGACCGGTCGAGTGGCATACGCCCCCGGGTGCCGATCCGAACAAGGTCATTCTCTATCTGCACGGTGGTGGATACTGCATTGGCAGCCCACGTAGCCACCGCGGTTTGAGCGCGCAGCTTGCCCATTGCGCTGGGTCACGGGCGATAACACCGGACTACCGCATGGGGCCTGAAGTGCCCTTCCCCGCAGCCGTCGATGATGCCCTGGCCTGCTACCGCGCCCTGCTCGATCAGGGCTTCGCACCCGGCAAGGTCGTCATCGCTGGCGACAGCGCCGGTGGTGGATTGACCTTTGCCACCGCCTTGGCGGCCCGCGCCGCGGGCTTGCCCCAGCCTGCCGGACTATTTGCGATCAGTCCCTGGGCCAATCTGCGTCCGACCGGACCGTCCTATGCCGCCAAGGCCGCCACAGACCCGATGATCACCGCTGCAGCCCTGATTTCGTTTGCCGATGCCTATCTGGCCGGTGCCGACGCCTCGAACATCCTGGCTTCCCCAGCCCAGGCGGACTTCACGGGGCTTCCCCCGATCCTCATCCATGTTGGGTCTGAAGAGTGCCTGCTATCGGACTCTATCGCGGT
>JANLPK010000131.1:0-10974 GCA_031367205.1 Alphaproteobacteria bacterium | reverse complement strand
TGACCCTGATGGCCGAGACCTCCAGCAACCCGGCGTGGAAAGCGCTGAACCCGGCACCGCTCCCGACGGAAATCCCCAACCGCCATTTGGAATATGCCTTGACGTGGTTCGGCCTTGCCGGAGCCCTGGCCTGCGTCTATGCCGCCACGCTCTGGAAGCGGTGGAAGGGCTGATGCGCTATATCTCCACGCGAGGCAGTTCGCCCGCAGTCGGCTTTGTGGACGCGATCCTGGCGGGTCTGGCCCCGGATGGGGGACTCTATGTGCCCGAAACTTGGCCCAGCTTGAGCCATGCTGAAATCGCCGCCTTTGCCGGCAAGTCCTATGATCATGTGGCCACGGCAGTCCTGGCGCTGTTTGTCGGCGATGAAATCCCCAAGGCCGCGCTCAGCGAAATGTGCGTCGAGGCCTATGGCAGCTTCACCCATCCCGCCGTCGTGCCTCTGACCCAGATTGCACCCAACGGGTTTATTGCAGAGCTGTTTCACGGTCCCAGCCTGGCCTTCAAAGACGTGGCCATGCAACTGCTGGCGCGGCTGTGCGATCATGTGCTGACCGCTGCCAATCGCACCCAAACCATTCTCTGCGCCACGTCCGGCGACACCGGCGGGGCCGCCGTCGAAGCCTTCCGGGGTCGCGCCAATACCAAGATTGTGGCGATGTTTCCTGATGGACGGATTTCCGAGGTCCAGCGTCGGTTCATGACCACGGCGTCGGAGGACAATGTCCGGTGCATCGCCGTGGACGGCACTTTCGATGACTGTCAGGCAATTCTGAAGACGGCACTGGCCGACGCCTCTCTGAAGCAATCGGTGGGGTTGTCGGCAGTTAACTCGATCAACTTCGCCAGGATCGTCGCCCAGGCGGTCTATTACTTCACGACAGCGGTGGCGTTGGGCGCGCCGCACCGCAAGGTAGCCTTCTGCGTGCCCTCGGGCAATTTCGGAGATGGGTTTGCGGGATATGTCGCCAAGACCCTTGGCCTGCCGATCTCCCAGATCATTGTGGCAACCAATTCCAACGATATCCTGGCTGGAGCTTTCCAACAGGGCCGCTACGTCCGAGGCCAAGTGGCTGCAACCCAGTCGCCCGCCATGGACATTCAGTCAGCCTCCAACTTCGAGCGGCTCTACTTTGAGAGTGTTCGGCGCGACGGGATCGAGACGGCGCGCGCCTTCCAGGCATTTGCCGATACCGGGGTGATCGATATTCCGCCGCAAGCCCTGGCCGCCATGCGCGAGACCTTCATCGGCGCAAGCGTGGGGGAGGGCGATACTGGCCGGACGATCTTGGCCACGCTCAATCAGACCGGTGAGATGGTCGACCCGCACACAGCCGTGGCCGTGGCGGCGTTCAACCGGCTGCGCGACCCGGCAGACCCGGTGATCGTGCTGTCAACGGCCCATGCCGCAAAGTTCCCCGAGGCCGTCGCTGCTGCCTGTGGTGAAACCCCGGTGATGCCGCGCAAGGCCCAGGCATTGAGTGCCAAGCCGGAGCGCTATGATCGCCTTCCCGCCGACATGGACGCTATCAGCGCCTATGTCCGTGATTTTGCGCAGGCCTGAAACGCGATTGACCAGTCTTCACACCCTTTCGAACGGCGTCCGGGTTGTTTGTGACCCAATGCCCGGCCTTGAGACCGTCGCGCTAAGCGTTGTGGCGGGTCGAGGATCGCGCCACGAAGACTTGGCGCGATCGGGCTGGTCGCATCTCTTGGAGCATATGGTGTTCAAGGGAGCCGGAGATCGCTCGGCAAGAGATATTGTCGAAGTCATTGAGGCGCAGGGCGGGCAAATCAATGCCGCGACCGGCTATGAGCGCACCAGTTTTCAGGTTCGCGCCTTGGCCGGGGGGCTCGACCTAGGTTGCGCGGTTCTGGCCGATCTGGTCCAGCGCCCGAAGATCGACGCCGCTGACCTTGCCCGCGAGAAGCAGGTGGTGGGTCAGGAAATTGCTGAGGCCGCCGACACGCCCGACGACTTGGTTTTCGAGATGGCCCAGGAGGCCTCTTTTGAACATCAAGCTTTGGGCCGCTCTGTGTTGGGCACCGATGCCACCATCGCGACGGCCACACCTCCGACCCTGGAGGCTTGGCGCTCAGCGCTCTATGCGCCTGATGCCCTGGTGGTTTCAGCTTCGGGTGCGGTGAATGAGGCTGAGGTTCTGGCTCTAGCCGAGCGCGACTTTGGCGCAGTGGCGGGCCGGGGTGCACCCCCTTTCGAACCTGCCCAGTTCACGCCTGGCACGCGCACAGGCGTCAAGGCCCTGGAGCAGGCCAATCTGGTGTTCATGCTGCCGACCGTGGGGGTCCGGCATCCTGACTACTACGCCCTGCGCCTATTCACCGAGATTCTGGGCGGTGGCATGGCCTCGCGACTTTTCCAGGAGGCGCGCGAAAAACGCGGGCTCGCCTACGCGGTGGATGCCTATGCTGAAACCTATGAGGACCAGGGCGTGTTCGGCGTGTTCGCGGGCTGCGCCGCAAAGGATGCCGCAGAACTGGCCCAGGTGGCGGCACAACAGATCATCGCGCTCGCGGAGAGTGTCCTGCCAAGCGAGTTGTCGCGCGCCAAGGCCCAGTTGAAATCGGGCTTGTTCATGGCGCGAGAGTCGCCCTTGGCACGCGCTGAGCAGGCGGCAGGTCAAGTTCTGTTGTTCGGGCGGCTGCTGACGACTGCGGAGATCGCCCGCGACATTGACGGGGTCGTGGCCGCGGACCTGGCGCGGGTTGGGGCGGGGTTGCTGGCTCCAGGACTGTCCGCTGTCAGCATCTTGGGACCCAAGGCGTCGATGAAGGCGCAGGGCGCTTTCCAAGGCGCGATTATGGCGGGTTAGCTGCCGACCCCTTGACGCCGTAGCAAATCCCGGCAGGCTCACCTTATGGCCCTGCTGGATTGGATCGCGCCGGAAAGCGGCCTTCGGGTAGAGGGTGAGGGGGTCTTTCTGCGGCCGCCTCGGCTCACTGACTTTGTCGAGTGGCGGTTGCTGCGCGAGCAATCTCGGGATTTCCTGCAACCCTGGGAGCCGATTTGGGCCTCTGACGACCTAACCCGCTCGGCTTTTCGACGCCGACTGGCCGCCTACAGCCGGGATCGCGAGGCCGGGCTGACCTACAGTTTCTTTGTGTTTCGTAGTCGCGACGGTGCCCTAACGGGCGGGATCACGCTCTCCAACATACGTCGTGGCGTGGCCCAGATGGGCACAGTGGGCTATTGGTGCGGCAAGCCTTTTGCCCGCCAGGGTCAGACCCTTGCTGCCGTCAGGGCGTTGACGCTGTTCTCATTTCGCACCCTGGCTCTACACCGCTTGGAAGCCGCGTGCGTGCCTCAAAATGAGCCCTCTCGGAAACTCCTGCGGCGGGCCGGTTTTTCGGAAGAAGGCGAGGCCAAGGCCTATTTGCGAATCAACGGGATCTGGCGCGACCACGTGATGTTCGGGCTCGTGTCGCCGCTCAGTGGATCCGGCGGCATCGCCTAGCCCGCTGTGTTTCGTGCCTGTCATTGGCTATACCTTGAGACTTGACGTGAATTACCAAACATCGTGACACTTCGGTCATGGCGCTGATGGACCACCTGCTGCCAGGAAGTCACATTCGCATTCTAGGCGACGGGGTAATCGTGCGGCCCTTGAGGTCATCGGATTTCTCAGAATGGCGCGAATTACGCGCCGGTTCTCACTCCCATCTGGAGCCTTGGGAACCCTCCTCCTGGATAACTGACCTCTCCTTTTTGCCCTTTCATCGCGGCTTGTTGGGGCAAGCCCGTGATCGCTGGATGCGCCGTGAGTACGCGCTCGCCGTTTGCCGCAGTTACGATGGCGCGTTAACCGGCGGCATCACCCTCTACAATTTTTCGCGGCTTCCCTCAGGTTCAGCCTTCATCGGCTACTGGTGCGGACCTGCCTATGTGCGACCGGGCCTCACACGGGCTGCGATCTATGCAACCTGTGCATATGCCTTTGAGGTTCTGAAGTTGGGGCGGCTTTCGGCGGCGTGTATAGCCGACAATGAGCCCTCCGTGAGTCTGCTCGAACAGGTCGGGTTTGTTCGAGAGGGCGTGGCAAAGGATTATCTGAATATTAACGGCGTTTCGAGAGACCATGACTTGTTTGGTCTTGAGTCCCCGAGATATGCGCGAGGCGAGACCAACAGGGGTTCATTGGCTTAGCCCGTCACGGGCGGCTCGAAAGTAATAGGAGCCATGGGCAACGACGGTCGGATTTGGGATGCTGCCGCGACCCTTGAAGCCTTGGGTGCCGGCGATGTGGCGCTGTGGGTTTGGGAGCCCGCGCTTGACCAGCTGCGTCTGACGGGCGCGGCGCGTGCGCTGGGGCTTGGTCCCCTGGCCCCGGAGTGCGCCTCCGCTGCTTTTCGTGCACTGACCTTGCCTCAGGACCGCGCGTTTTCTGAAGACATCTTGCGACAGCAAGAGCCCGGAACCGAGATCGCCGCGCGCCTGCAGATGCGCGGCGGGTGTGTGTGTATCTGGCGCGGCATGTGGCTGGAGGGCGGCACGCGGGCGGTCGGGGTGATCGTGTCGGAAACCAAGTTCGCGGCCTCGGAGAAGGACGCCCTGACCGGCTTGCTCGACCGCCGCAGTTTTGTCGTCCGGGCTCGCGAAATGTTGAGTGGAACCGGCCAATTTGAGCTGGTGGTCGCCGACCTCAATCGGCTTCGGAAATTGAATGAGGCTCTGGGGCATGAGCGTGCCGATTTGGTCTTGGCAGCGCTGGGCTCGCGGTTGGCCGCAGCCTACCCCTCCACAGCTTTGACAGCTCGGGTTGGGGAGGATGAGTTTGCCGTCCTGACTCCGCTCGCTCATCCAACGGGTGCTGACAGTCTCCGCGCGGCCCTCGAGCAGCCGTTGCGGGTGGCGGGCTACGATATTCACCCGACGCTCTCGATCGGCGCGGTGGTGGCGGTGGGAGGCGTTAATGCACCCGATGCTGCGGAACTGCTACGCCGAGCAGAGCTTGCCGTCGAGGCTGCAAAGGCCAGGGGACGTGGCGGGGTCGCTGCCTACGGCCAAGGTATGGAGAGCGACGGTCTCTCTCAGTTGGCCCTTGAGAGTGATTTGCGCGGTGCCGTCGCGCGGGGCGAGCTGACAGCATACTACCAGCCGATCGTCAGGCTCGTGTCGGGGGCGTTATCCGGTTTTGAGGCTCTGGTGCGCTGGCAGCACCCCAGGCTCGGCATGATCATGCCTGACCAGTTCCTACCCCTCTGCGAGGAAATGGGCCTAATGCGTGAGCTCGGGGCTATGATGATGCGCCGGGCCGCAGAGCAATTGGCAGTTTGGCGACGAGCCTATCGTAGTTCAGGTGAACTGACGGTGGCGGTCAATCTTTCGCCAGGTGAGATTGACCGACCCGATCTGGTGGCCGATGTGGCCCGCATCCGGCGCGAAACCGGTTTACCCCCTGGAGCCCTGAAGTTGGAAGTCACGGAAGGTGAAGTCATGCGCGATCCTGATCGCGCCGCGGTGATCCTGGGACGCCTGCGCGATGCCGGTGCGTCCCTGGCGCTCGATGACTTCGGGACCGGGTTCTCGTCGCTCAGCTATTTGACGCGCTTGCCCTTTGATACCTTGAAGATCGACCGCTATTTCGTGCGCACCCTGGCGGTCAATGAAGGGTCGGCCAAGATCGTGGCGTCCGTGGTCAAGTTGGGTCAGGACCTAGACTTGGAAGTGGTGGCTGAAGGGGTAGAAAATGCCCAAATGGCCCGCCAGCTGCTTTCCATGGGATGTGACTATGGCCAGGGTTTCGGCTACTCGCGGGCTTTGTCACCGCAGGAGGCCGAGGTTTATCTCAGCGAGAGTTATGTGGATGGTGCCGCGCCGGTGAAGGCGCGAGGCTAGCCCGTTCAGGCTCGACCGGCCTCCGCACTCAGCAAACTGGCATCGACGCCCAACTTGGCCAGAGCTTGGGTCCATTTTGCGCCGTGCTGACCGCCGAAGACTAAGCTCTCGTCCGGCTCGCAGGTTAGCCAAACGTTCTGCCGTAACTCGTGCTCCAACTGCCCTGCACCCCAGCCGGCGTAGCCCAAAGCCAGGACCGACTTGCGAGGGCCTCGCTCTGGGTCCGTGAGGGCCTCCAGCGCTTGCCGATGGGCGGTCAGTGATATGCCGCCTCCGACCGTGAAGCTGGCGTCATCGTCAGCATGGTAGTCATCGGTGTGCAGGACAAATCCGCGCTCAGTTTCCACCGGCCCGCCAATCAGCACCAGATCGGACGGCGCGCGAATGGCGCGGGAGACATCGAGTTTGCGCAACAGGTCGGGGACTGTGAGCCCTTCAATCGGGCGATTGATCGCCAAGCCCATGGCGTGGGTTTCGTCATGCGCGCAGATCAGGATGACCGCGCGCTCAAAACGAGGATCGCCGATACCCGGCATGGCGATCAACATCTGACCTGATAGAAAACGCGCCTCTTCCATCCCTGGAGATTTGAACGCCCCAGCGAATGATTCAAGGGATATTGCAAACTGCGGCATTGAAGCATCGGCTGGGCGCGCTATGTGAGTGCCCAACACCCATCATCTGGAGACACGCCCATGACCATCAAGGTCGGAGACAGACTGCCCGCTGCCAATCTCATCGCCGGCACCGCAGAAGGCCCCAAGCCTACTACCACCGATGCGATCTTTGCGGGGAAGACCGTGGCTCTGTTCGCTGTGCCTGGAGCCTTCACGCCTACCTGCTCGGCCAAGCACCTGCCGGGCTATAAGGATCTGGGCGACCAGATCAAAGGTAAGGGTGTGGACTCCATCGTCTGTCTCTCGGTCAATGATGCGTTCGTCATGAAAGCCTGGGGCGAGAACCAGGGCGTTATGGGCGACATCGACATGATCGCCGACCCTGCTGGTGATTTCACCAAAGCCGTGGGCTTGGACATGGATGCCTCTAAGTTTGGCCTGGGTCTGCGCTCGCAGCGTTACTCCATGATCGTCAAGGACGGCGTGGTCAGTGAACTGAATGTCGAGGCCGCCGGCGAATTTAAGGTCTCGGCCGCCGACTATCTGCTGGCCCAACTCTAAGCTCTGCGCGGCGACCACTTGACGAAACCGCTCTCCAGGTTCGAACTACGCAAAACAAACTTGGAGAGCGCACGCCATGGCTTATGTTGAAGGTCAGACTATCCACGACGCCGATAGTCACGTCATGGAACTGCCGGGCGCGATCCTACCCTATGTGGAAGCTCGTCTCCGCGACGAATTCACCGAAAAGACGGTCAAGAAGAATGCCTTGGTGGAGTGGTCGGCCAAGGTCCAGGCCCAGCACGACGACGCCGAGTTCCGCGCCGGCGATGAGGCCAACCTGCTGCTGCGCAAGAACTTCCAAGCGCTTGGGGCCTTTCGCAATGTCGACCGGCCCAAGACTTTAGACCTTTTGGGTTTTACCAGCCAACTGGTGTTCACGACAGCGGCCCTTGGCAACTACGGCCTCGAGGAAATGGGTGAGGTCGAACTCGCCGTGGCCGGGGCTCGAGCCCACAACCGCATGATGGCCGATTTCTGCTCGGTGGATCGTCGGCTGTTGGCGACGGGATACGTGCCGTTGGTAGATATGGCTCGCGCTCCCGAAATCGCGCGCGAGGCCATTGAACTGGGTTGCAAGGGCCTGATCATACCCTCGCGCCACCCGCCCGGCCATTCGCCCAGCCATATGGACCTGGATCCCCTATGGGCCCTCGTCCAGGAGGCGGGCTTGCCGATCCTGTTCCACGTGGGTGGTGAGGAGAAGATGCATCCGTCCTACTTCAAGAACGGCCTACCTCAGGTGCTCGATTTCCACGGCGGAGCTGAGAATTTCACCTCGCTCAGCTTCATGACGATCCCGTTGTCCATCTGGCAGACCTTGTCGGCCTTGATCATCGATGGGGTATTCGACCGGTTTCCGAACCTCAAGTTTGGGGCCATTGAACTGGGAGCCTCTTGGTTGCCCAGCCTGATGCGGTTCTTAGACTCCGGCGTCGCGGCCTTCGGAAAGGAAGAGCGGCTGCAACGGCTATCGGCCAAACCCAGCGAGATCATTCAGCGACAGTTTCGGGTCACGCCCTATCCGCACGAGGACACGGCCTGGATCATTGAGAATACCGGCCCGGGGGTTTGCCTGTTCTCGTCTGACTTCCCCCATGTGGAGGGCGGGCGCAATCCGCTCAAGCGCTTCAACGATGCCCTGGTCGGTGCGAGCGAACCCGCCAAGCGGGCCTTTTACCGCGACAATTTCATCGATCTGATGGGTAGGGGCCTGGACCGGTCGTTGCATGATCACCCAAGTTTGGTGGCCGCCTAGCTCTTGGCGGCGGCTAGGATCGGGCCGCCAGGGCCGGCCTGAACCAGGATCGCGGTCTTGAGCTTTAGGTCGCGTGCCGTCGGCAGGCTGAGCGATTGCGCCCGCCCATCAAAGGTGCCGAGCTTGGTCAGTTCGCGCACCACATTGCGGTGGGGCAGGGTCTTGCCGGTGTTTTCGCCGCGCTTGACGGGAACCTGCACGACGGTGGGATCATAGCGCACCAACCAGACCGTTGCAGGTTTGGCGGGCTTGGTTGAGGCACCCAGGCTGACGCTGTTGGCGGCCAGGGTCACTGAGGGCCCGCCGCTCAAGGGCGGCAGTGCCTTGGCGGCGCGGTCGATCTCGCCCAGTGTCGTCCCAACCACATCCTTGCGACCATTGATTACGATCTGCGGAGTGAAGACATTGGGGTGCTTGAGGCCATGGGCGTACTCCCATTGGCGGTCTGTATAGGCCTTGCTGGCAAAGGTGTCCTTCCAGCCGAGGTCATCCCAGTAGGTCACGCCGAAGCTCAGCGCCAACATGTCGGGTCGGCCGGCCAGGATCGCCAAATTGGCGTTGGCCGGCGGGCAGGACGAGCAGCCTTGGCTGGTGAACAGCTCTACGACGGTCAGCGGCTTGGGTTGAGCGGTTGCACCGGCTGAAAGGCTTAGCGCTAATCCGAGCGCAGTGAGCGTGGGCTTGAACATGCTGGATCTCCGTCGTCGAGAACAGGTTCGCAGCGACCGTCGACTTGGTTACAGACGGCAGGTAGATGAGCCATGGCCCAACCTCGTCCCGTTACCGTTAAACGCCTAGCATGGCGTGATCCATCCGTTGCCGACATCAAGCTTCCCAAGGGGACCTTGCGCCTAACCCTGGGCATTGGCTCGGCCCTGGCGCGTCGAGCTGGAGACCCTGCAGACTGCCTGTGGGGGCTAGGAGATCGCGGAGCCAATCTGAAGGTTGACCTAGCCATTAAAGACTATGGTCTAGACGCCCTGAAGCCGCTTGCCGACATCAAGGGCTTGAAGCTGCTTCCCCTGCCCGATGTAGGTCCTACCTTGGCGCAGCTTCGCATTGGGAAGGAACGCGTCCACCTGGTGCGCACTCTGCGCCTACAGACTGCTGCGGGCATTCCCATATCCGGTCGAGCCCCGCCCGCTGGCCCAACCGGGGAAATGGAGCCCACCTATGACCTGGAAGGTCGCCCCTTGGATGCCGATCCCGGCGGGGCCGACACTGAGGGGCTGGCGGCCATGGCCGATGGCACGTTCTGGGTCAGTGAGGAGTATGGCCCGTCCCTGATCAAGCTCAATTCCGGGGGCGGTGTCATCGAACGCTGGGTTCCGAAAGGTTCGCCGATGACAGCTGAGGCCGTCGGATATCCCGTCCGCGCGATCCTGCCGGCGATCGCGGCGCAACGACGGATCAATCGCGGGTTCGAGGCCGTGACGGTGTCGGACGATCAGCGTTACCTGCACATCGCCTTTCAGAGCGCACTGGACTTCGGCGACCAGGTGGCGAGCTTCGTGCGGATCTGGACCTTGGATGCCGCGACTGGCGCGGTGGCCGGTCAGCACCTCTATCCGTTCGAGGCACCCGACAGCTTTCGCCGCGACGCTGCGGCGGGCAAGATCTCCGTCGATGATCTGAAGATCTGTGAGCTGGTCGCTCTGCCGGGAAACCAGCTGTTAGTGCTGGAGCGCATCTCCGCCAGCGCCAAAATCTATCGCGTTGATCTGAACGCACCGACGGTCGGCGCAGCGCACCTTGAACTCGCGACCCGGCCGGCCCTGGAGGCGTTGCCGCAACAGCTACTGGCGAACCAGCCGATGCTCACGAAAACCCTGATGTTCGACACCGACGACAGCGACAAAATCGCCCCGGACCTCGAAGGCATGGCGTTGATCTCAGCCCATGAACTGATCCTGGCCACAGACAACGACTTCGGCGTCGAGGGCGCGGAGACGCGGTTTTACCGGCTGAGGTTTTCGCAAGCTCTAACCGCCTAGGGCCTCAGCGCTCAAGCTCTCCAGGTCCGCCCCGCCGTCCATGACGCCGTCGGCTAGGCCTGGCGCTTGGGCCAGCACCTGACCTGCAAACACTCTCGCGAGCACGGCCTTGCTCTTGGACCAATCGTCGTCGGAACCCGCGACCTCCAAGGCCTGCTTGGCCAACATCCAGCCGCCGATCACGTCGCCAGCGAGTTTCAGGTAGGCTGTGGCTCCACTCAGGGCATCAGGGCCTTTGTGGGACAGCATCCAGTCGGTGGCGCGCTCCAGGGCCGCAACCCCGGCGTCCAGACGCGTGCCGACGATCTCCAAGCCCGATGTCCCCGCCAAGATCTGGACCGTTTGCTGCATCTCGGCGCAGAGGGCGTCCATCACGCCGCCGTCCTGCATGGCCAGCTTTCGACCACCCAGGTCCATGGCCTGGATACCGTTGGTGCCCTCATAGATCGGGGCTATGCGGGCGTCGCGGTAATGCTGGGCCGCGCCCGTTTCCTCGATGAAACCCATGCCGCCGTGCACCTGCACGCCCAGGGAGGCGACCTCGACGCCGATGTCGGTGGACCAAGCCTTGGCGATGGGCGTGAGCAGTTCTTGGCGCGCCTTAGCCACGTCGCGCTCGGCCTGCGTCTCTGCCAAACGTGCCACATCTGCCAGCACTCCGGTGGTCAGGCAGATGGCGCGGGCGGC
>JANLPK010000069.1:0-13882 GCA_031367205.1 Alphaproteobacteria bacterium | reverse complement strand
ATAGCCGCAGTGTGGGCATGTGCCGATCACATAGCGGTCAGGCAGGAAGCGCTTGTCAGCGTTGGAATAGACCTGCTGGGTGACCTTTTCCTCAATGAAGCCCGCCTCCCACAGCGTCTGGGCGAACTGCTGGGTCAGCCGATGGTTCTGCGGCGAGGAGGACCGCCCAAAGTGATCCCAACTTAGTCCAAAGCGTCGGCCCAGATCGGCTTGAATATCGTGCTGCTCGGCGCAGAATGTCGCCGGGGCCAATCCCGCCGCCGCCGCTGCCAACTCCGTCGGCGTGCCATGTTCGTCTGTGGCGCAGAGATAGAGCGTCTCCCGCCCCCGCGCCCGCTGGAATCGCGCATAGACATCGGCCGGCAGCATCGACCCCGCCAAGGTCCCCAAGTGCTTGATGCCGTTGATATAGGGCAAGGCCGAGGTGATCAGGATCCGGGTCATGGCGTCACTCGAAATGGGGAGGAGGCGCGGCTTATAAGGTGGTTTGTCGGGAGCAGAAAGGTTCCATCGCTATGGGGGATTACTCTGGCTCCGGTCCGCTTGTGGCTGATACGATGCCTCGTTCGAACTAATCGGACCTGACCTAACGACGATGTTGTCTCCACTCTCCAAATAGGCGTCTCTCCAGAAGCTATAGTTAGTGAAGTCTCCATGGCTGATCGGATGGCACCGGGTCACCGACCTTCGATTTCTGACGAAGGATTTCCCGTACTCATTTGCCCCAACGCAATCCAATTCTACCAATGAACTTGACTTCGAGCTCTCGTCGCCGGATAGCCCAAGCCCAAAGCTAACTTGGCGCGGGAAAACACGGAATGTCATTTGTTGCCTAAGTTTTGGTGGCAATAGATACATAACTTTTTGAATATTTACCCATTTTCCCATCGTCTTGTCATCGAGACTCCTAGGGCCCTCAAACATCTCATCAATCCATTCCAACAAACTTCCCTGTGGGACCATCCCGAACGCTTCAATTTCTCTTGTTTCGTTCAATGGGTGCAACATGAGACTATAAGTCTTGATTTGCTTTTCCGCGATTACCGGTCCAGCCATGAGGCGGAAATCCCGGATTGAGTTTGCGGCAGCCATATAGACCACCTTTTTCCATGGCAAATCTGGATACTGACCAAGCGCCTCGTTGGCGACTAGAGCGCCCATTGAATGCCCGTAAAAGTGCAACTCAATCCTCTCTCTAGGTATCGCCCGCCCCGCTTTGTCGCGAAAAATGCAGGGCTTCAAAGGGTCTTCCAGACCTTTCGCCTCCGGACAAAGTGATAATTCGCAGACCATTCGGTCAAAGAAGATCGCATAGGCCCCGACCCGAGAGTCGACGGGGTCGGGTGCCTCACACCCTGTTTTCGTGGGAATTTTCAGTAAGGTTGTAGGTGATTGGAACCCAAGGCGGGTGCGTCGAACCATATCATCCCATGACTTCGCACCGACCTCCGACGCGAGAGCCGTGGACACAACACTGCCAGGTAGTCCAGTAGCGAATCGGAGTGAAGGTCCACAGCACTTAGACGTGGGATTCTGCCGAATTCCCTTGGGGGGATAAACTATCGTCGGACACTCAATCTGACTAAGCGAGAGACAGATCCATTCCCGCTCGTCCAAATTCGCGAGCCGAGTCGAGGGCGCATCGTTTTCGTAGGACGGCTTCCCATCAGATCCTGTCCCAGGTATATTCCAATCCAACCAATCCCGTTTCACACCGATGTGGTAGATTGAGTCCGGCTTCCGCGTCGGCCCGCCCTTGTGCCACCGGACCGCTTGGCGGCCGAAATGCTCCAAGGACTTGGGAACGCTTGACCCGATGTCCGCCAGTGTTCGCACTGGAAAGAAGTATCCGTATCCCGACTTGTCGCGTTCACCATCACGCACACAGCATAAGCGATCCAAATACGCGGTTCCGAAGTCGGAATTCCAAACAAGAAATACCGGGGCGAAGCCGTCTTTGACCATACCTGGGGCCAATGACTGAGCGCTTTCGACTGCACCAGCGTGGTTCACTAAACCGCCGTGAGCGAAGATGAGGATTTTGAAAGGCTGATTTCCTTCTACCTTGCTGGCACGTGCAACCAATCCAGAGACCACGGGTCGAATCGCGTCGGAAGGAGAGATCGTCCTTTTGCTCCCGTAAATATTGCGGAACTGGAGGACGCCCTTCTTGGCCCGGCGCGTCGCCAAGATCATATTCCTAGCATCACAAACGGTGGCACCAGGCGAGTAGAGTTTGTTGTCGCTCTCGTTGGGCAGTCTGATGGTCGTCCCCAAGGGTGTAATCATGGTTGGGGCTACATCAGCGCAGTCAAAAATAGCCTTGTCAGCTGACCTGGTTTGTTTGCCCGGAGTCTTCAAAACATTGGGAGACATCAAGTGATTGCACGACATCAAGCCAAGTGAAATGAGCAGAAAAAAAGCGACCAGTTCCACGCGTCGACGGTGCGATTTCATTCGTTTGTTCCAGATGCTCGTTGGGTCCCAATTTCGCTGTGTTGAGCGAAAGTGTGCACACACTCAATCATGTCGCGAGAATTTGCGTGGAGCTGACTGCTGATGTCAAGCCGAGGGAAACTCGAAGAGTTTCCTTCAGCTGGGAAACGTGGCAGCACATCAGGATCATTTGAGTTGGGAGGCTAACAATGTTCAAGAACATCAACTGGCTGGCCGTCGCAGTTGCGGTCATCCTCCTGGAAGTCATCGGCTACGTCTACTACGGCATGGTCGTGCGGGACGCCTGGACAGCCGCCTACACGACCTCGCTCGGTCGTGCGCCGGACGACAGCAATATGGCGGTGATGCAAAGCATCGGCGTGGTCAACACGCTCCTTGTCGTGCTGGGTCTCGCCTGGGCTCTGCCACGTCTGGGGCTCAGTGGAACCGGCATGATCCGAACCGCTCTGCTGGTCTGGTTGTTCTTCAACTTCACCACCATGGCCATCGACTACATCTATATGGGCATGTCCACGACCCTGGTCGGCATCAATATGGGCTTTCAGTTGATCTCATATCTGGTGGCAGGCGCGGTCTTAGGCATGTGGCCAGCAAAGAAGACCTAACGCCTCGGCTGAGCGGCAAACCACGGGATCATCCGCGCAATCCCCTCCTCCACCTGCGCCGTGGAAGAGGCAAAACTGATGCGGATGAACCCCGGCCCTTCGACCGGGTCGAAGTCGATGCCGGGCGCAATCGAGACGCCGGTGTCTTGCAGGAGTGTCTTGCAGAAGGCCATGCTGTCGTCGGTCAGGTGGGTGACATCGGCATAGATATAGAAGGCCCCATCCGGCGGCGCGATGGCCGCCAAGCCGAGTTGCGGCAAAGCGTCCAGCAATAACGTGCGGTTGGCCCGGTAGACACCCACATTGGCGTCGAGCTCGTCGCGTGCATCCATCGCCGCGAGCGCCACATGCTGGCTCAGCCAAGGCGCAGTGAGGAACAGATTTCCCGCATAGGCCCGCGCCCGAGCAACGTCGGACTTAGGGGCCAATAGCCAACCCAATCTCCACCCCACCATGCTGAAGTATTTCGAGAAACTATTGACAACCAGAGTGTCACTTTCGAACTCGAGCATCGAGTGCGCGGGCTCGACATAGCTGAGGCCATGATAGATTTCGTCCGAAACGATACGGATGCCGCGCTCCCGACAGACCTTGGCAATTTTGGCCAACTCATCAGCTTCGATGATCGTGCCGGTGGGGTTGGCCGGGCTGGAAATGATCAGGCCGGCAGGTGCGGGATCCAGGGCCGCGATGTGGGCGGCCGTGATCTGAAACCGGCTCTCCGAACCACAGGCGATTTCCACAGGAACTAGATGTAGAGCTTTGAGATTGTTGCGATAAGCCACGTATCCAGGCCGCGCGGTGGCCACCCGATCGCCCGGCGCAAAAGTTGAGGCCAGCGCCAACACCAGAGCGGGTGATGCACCGCATGTCAGGATGATTTGCTCTGGTGCCACCTTGACGCCATAGCTCTCGTCATAGTGCCGGGCGATCCGCTCTCGCAGAGGCGCGCTCTCCCAGTACCCGCCGGGTTCGCTGTCCAGAACTCTGTGAGCCACGTCCAGGGCAGCCTTCGGCGCGCCGGTCGACGGCTGACCAAACGACATAGGGATAATCGAGCGCCCTTCAGCCCTCAATTTTTGAGCCAAAACACTAATCCCGACGGCCAGGAACGGATCAATCTGCGGACGCATATTCGCAACGGCCTTTCGAAACGCGGAGTGGGCATTATAAGCAAGACTCGGCAGGGTTTGGGGAACGAATAGATGGTGCGCAAGGGGATCGTGGCTGCTTTAGCCTGTCTCGCCTTATCGGCCTGCGGACAGAAAGCGGCCGATAAGCCCCAGGTGCTGCACCTCTACAATTGGTCAGACTATATCGACCCAAAGCTGCTCGCCGACTTCACCACCGAAACGGGCATCAAGGTTGTCTATGATACCTTTGATTCTAATGAAGTTCTTGAGACCAAAATGCTTCAGGGCCAGACCGGCTACGACCTCGTGGTGCCGTCCAATCACAACATCCCGCGCTATATTACTGCCGGGGCGATCCAGCCGCTGGACAAGGCGCAACTGAAGAACCTGGGCAACCTATGGCCCAAGATCATGGCGCACATGGAGCCCTTCGATCCCGGCCAGAAGCACACAATTCCCTATATGTGGGGCACTATCGGTATCGGTTACAATCCCGAAGCGCTCGCCAAGCGCCTGCCGGGCGTCAAGATCGACAGCTGGAGCATCGCTTTTGACCCCAAGGTCTTGGCCAAGCTCAAAGACTGCGGCGTCTATTGGTTGGACGCATCCGAAGACATGTACGCCGTCGCTTTGAACTACATCGGCAAAGATCCGAATTCGACGGCCATCGCCGACTATCAAGCCGCCACCGACATGATGCTGGCGGCCCGTCCCAGTGTTCGTAAATTCCACTCCTCGGAATACATCAACGCCCTGGCCAACGGCGATATCTGCCTGGCCATCGGCTATTCGGGCGATATCCTTCAGGCTAGGGCCCGCGCCGCCGAGGCGGGCGGCAAGGTCAAGGTCGAATACGCCATCCCTAAGGAGGGGAGTCAGGTTTGGTTCGACGTGTTCGCCATTCCCGCCGATGCGCCGAACCCGTCCGTAGCCTATAAATTCATGGACTTCATGCTGCGGCCGCAGGTGATCGCCAAGGCGTCTGACTTTACCCAATACGCCAATGCCAATCAGGCCGCGACCAAGCTGGTATCGCCCGCCATACGCGACAACCCCAATGTCTATCCGTCGCCCGAAGTCTTCGAGCGTCTGTTCGTCACGATCGCCAAGGACCAAACCCTGGTTCGCGAGGTCAATCGGCAGTGGACCCGCGTCCAGACGGGTCAATGACTGGCACCCCGCGCCTCAATATAGGCGCTGTTCGCTCGACATTCGCGCCGTGGGCAGACCCGACGGCTAAGCCCCTGGTGCGTTTTGAGAACGTCACCAAGCGATTTGGTGACGACGTGGCGGTCAACGGTGTTTCTCTGGATATCTATGAGCGCGAGTTCTTCGCCCTGCTTGGCCCGTCCGGCTGCGGCAAGACGACCTTGATGCGCCTGCTCGCCGGTTTCGAAAGACCAGACTCAGGTCGCGTGACCTTGGGGGGCGAAGACTTGACCGATCAACCGCCAAATCTGCGTCCCGTCAACATGATGTTCCAGTCCTACGCACTGTTCCCGCACCTCAGCGTCGAACAGAATATTGGCTTTGGCCTCAAGGGCTTGCCCAAGGCGGAGGTCGCCGACCGGGTGATAGAGATGCTGGCCTTGGTGCGGCTGGGGGGGCTTGCGCGGCGCAAGCCCGATCAACTCTCCGGTGGCCAACGACAGCGTGTCGCACTCGCCCGCGCCATCGCACCGCGCCCGAAGATGCTCTTGCTCGATGAGCCTTTGGCAGCTCTGGACAAGAAGCTCCGCGAGGAGACTCAGTTCGAGCTCATGGCCCTGCAGCAGAACCTGGGCATGACCTTCCTGATCGTCACCCACGATCAGGAAGAGGCCATGATCACCGCTGACCGGATCGCCGTCATGCGGGCCGGTCAAATCGTGCAAATCGGACGCCCGGCAGAGGTCTACGAGGCCCCTAACAGCCGCTACGTCGCCGACTTCATCGGCGATGTGAATGTCTTTGAAGCCACAGTCATCCAGGCCGACGACAAGCTGGTGCGCCTGGGCACGCCGACGAATGCCGCAGGATTTGAGGCGCTGGCCGAGGCTCCGCTCACACCTGGATCCACCGCATGGCTCGCCGTTCGCCCCGAGAAAATCGTGGTCAGTCAGGAACCCAACACCCCGGGCCCAAACCAGCTCACCGGTCGCGTGGCCGATATCGGTTATTTGGGCGATTGGACGATATACGTGGTCGAACTTGCGGGCGGCCGAACTGTCCGCGCCGCCCGTGCAAACGCCTCGCGTCTTGTAGACCGCCCCATCGACTGGGACGACACCGTCTGGCTCAGCTTCGCTCCCGATGCTGCTGTGGTCTTGACCTCATGAGCCGACAACGCCGCCGGGGATGGTCGGCCCTCGCGCCCTTCCTGTGGCTCAGTCTCTTCTTCATCTTCCCCTTCGTCCTGGTGGCCAAGCTCTCGCTATCGGATGCCGCGCTCGCCATCCCACCCTATGCGCCAAGATTGATATGGGCACAGGGCTTCTCGGGAATTGCGAGTTTCGTCAAAGCCTTGGACTTGGAAACCTATGTCCGCCTGACCAAGGATCACCTCTATTTTGCGGCCTATCTCTCCAGCTTGAAGTTCGCGACTGTCGGCACGGCGATCCTACTGGTGATCGGCTATCCCGTCGCTTATGGCATGTCCCGGTGTTCGCCCGGCGCGCGCCAAGTTCTATTGATGGCCGTCATTCTGCCCTTCTGGACCAGCTTCCTGATCCGCATCTATGCTTGGATCGGCATTCTCAAACCCGGCGGACTGCTGAACGTCGCGCTGACGGCCCTACACCTGCCTGCGTTAGCGATTTTGGATAGCGACGCCGCCGTCTATATCGGCCTCGTCTACGCCTACCTGCCCTTCATGGTCTTGCCGCTCTTTGCGGTTTTGGAACGCCAACAGGAGAGCCTGATGGAAGCCGCCGCCGACCTTGGCTGCACGCCAAGCCAAGCTTTTTGGCGGGTAACTTTCCCAATCTCCCTGCCCGGCGTCGCTGCCGGTGCCCTGCTCTGCTTCATCCCCATGGTCGGCGAGTTCGTGATTCCCGATCTGCTGGGGGGCTCCTCGACTCTGATGCTGGGCAAGACCATCTGGACCGAGTTCTTCTCCAATCGCGATTGGCCCGCTGCGTCGGCCGTGGCGATCGTCATGCTGGCCACATTGATTGTCCCGATCATCCTCTACCAACGCCAGCAACTGCGCCTGATGGACCAGGGCCGATGAGGCTGGTTCAACAAATGCTCCCCCTCTGGGCGAGCTGTCCGCGTAGCGGACTGAGGGGGTTGAAGCGCGCCAAGTCCGTGTGCGGCAACCCCCTCCGTCTCGCCGGGCGATGCCCGTCGATCCGCCTCCCCCAGAGGTGGAGGATTTCGCGATGAAGCGCGGCCCCTCCCCTTTCAACCTGATCTCCGTCGCTCTGGGCATGACCTTCCTCTACCTGCCCATCGTCCTGCTGGTGATCTATTCGTTCAATGCCGGTCGACTGGTCACCGTCTGGGGTGGGTTCTCCACACGCTGGTATGCTGCCCTCTTCCAAGACCAACAGATGCTCGATGCCATCTGGGTGACCATCCGGGTTGGCCTGATCTCGGCAACCCTGGCCACGATCCTGGGCACTCTGGCAGCCATTGCGCTGACCCGAACGGGTCGGTTCCGGGGTCGCCTGCTGTTTTCCGGGATGATCTATGCCCCGTTGGTGATGCCCGAAGTGATTTTGGGCCTCTCCCTACTTCTGCTCTTCGTAGCCTTCGGCCTACCGCGCGGCATCTGGACCGTGACCGTCAGCCACACCACCATGACCCTCTGCTACGCCACCGTGGTCGTTCAGGCGCGCCTTTCCGGCTTTGACCGATCTCTGGAGGAAGCCGCCCTCGACCTAGGCCGCACGCCGATCCAGGCCTTCTTCGAAGTGATCCTGCCCAATATCGCACCGGCTATCGCCGCAGCTTGGATGCTCGCCTTCACGCTCAGCCTAGATGATCTGGTGATCGCCAGCTTCACCTCCGGCCCCGGCTCCACCACCCTGCCCATGCGGATCTACAGCCAGGTCCGCTTAGGCGTGAACCCGGAGATCAACGCGGTCTCAACCCTGCTGATCGGCATGGTGGCGACCGGGGTCTTGGCGGCCTATCTGGCCCAGCGTCGGATCTCCAAAACCTAAAGCGGTGCCACCCGGTCAAACCATGGGGTGACCTGCTCGATCTGGGCGGCCAGTCGGAATAGGGTCGCCTCATCAGCCATCCGCCCGACGAACTGAATCCCCAGAGGAAGGCCTCCGGCGCTCCAGGCCAGGGGCATGCTCATGCACGGCTGGCCGCTATTGTTGAAGGCTTGGGTATTGGGCATGAAGCCGAATAGCCGCTCCGTGCCGCGATTGCTGTCCTCGGTCAGATAGCCCACCGGGATGGCCGGACCGCCCAATGTCGCCAGCAACAAAACGTCATAGGTCTCGAACAGACCCGCCATCGCCCGGCCATAGGCATGGATCGCCGCCAAACCTCGCACGTAGTCACCACCGGACACACTCTGGCCTCGCCGATACATACCCCAGGTCAAGGGTTCGATCTCGTCCTGCTCAACGGGGCGTCCGCGTCGCGCGGCCTCGGCCTCGATACTCGCGACCACCGAGGCGGCGATGGCATTGCCCGCCCCCATCTGCATGGCCGCGAAGTCACCGGGCAAGGTCACTTCTTCGACGATGTGACCTAGTCTCTCGCAGAGCTTGGCCGTCGCATTGACCCCGGCAATGACGTCCGGGTCCTCAATTGGTGCCGCCATGCCCACAGTCGTGAACCCGATCCGCAGCCTGCCCGGCGCACGACCGACCTCCTGTGCAAACGGGCTTTGCGGCGGGCTCAGATAATAGGGGTCGCCCGATGCCGGTTGGCAGGCGATGTCCAACAACACTGCGGAATCCCGCACCGAGCGCGTTACCGCATGCTGCGCCGAGGCTCCAGCCCAGCCCTCCCCGGCCGGCGAGAACGACACTCGCCCCCGCGAAGGCTTAAGGCCGAACAGCCCGCAGGCGGAGGCCGGAATGCGGATCGACCCGCCCCCGTCACTGGCGTGAGCCGCAGGCACGATCCCCGCTGCCACCGCCGACGCCGCGCCGCCGGATGATCCCCCCGATGTCCGGCTCACATCCCAAGGATTGCGGCAAACCCCCAAGTGATGCGACTCCGTCACCGGCATCAAGCCAAACTCGGGCGTATTGGTCTTGCCGAAGATCACCAGACCGGCCTGTTGGTAAGCCGCCACCAGGGCACTATCAGCTGGCGCCACGGCGTCCTTGGTCATCCGCGACCCGCCGCTGGTCACAACACCTTCCAGCGCCGCGCCCAGGTCCTTCAGCAGATAGGGCACGCCCGCAAGCCGACCCTCAGGCAGCTTGCCGCTCGCAACCTTCCGCGCCCGCTCCGCCAGATCGAGCGTAACCGCATTCACCGCCAGATTGACCGCCGCCATCCGCGTCACGGCGGCCTCCAGCACCTCACCGGCACTGACCTCGCCCTTAGCGACCAGCCCGGCCAACCCCACGGCGTCGTGGCTGCGATAATCTTCGAACTTCATAGCGCGCTCCCGGTATATTGGCCTACTCAATGACATTTCCCACTGTGCAGGAGTCGCGGCATAGCGGGCTAGATTCGTCGGCGATATTAGGCGCTATTGACCGGTTCGAACAGTGCGACGGCACCTACCAAGCGGGCCCCTTCGGACAACATGTTTGTTCGCCCCGTCGTCTTCGACTTGAAACGTTACTTGCTCACAGGGGAGCATAAGCAGGACATAAGGTGCATCCAATGACTCACTGGCTCCCCTCTGGTTAAGCCAACTGATCATCACATGTTGAGCCTCTTTGAGCTGTTGCGGGGACATCAACGACTCAACGGTTTGTAAGTTTTTGACGGCCCTAATTCGATCCGCTGAGCCGCTTGCATCGAATCTAAGGCTGGCGAGACTGAACCATTTGTATGCGGCAATTAGGTCCTTCGGAACCGAGACTCCTTTGAAATACAGGGCACCAAGATTGTTTTGGGCATTTGCATTGCCACCCTCGGCCGACTTGGTGAACCATTTAACGGCTTCCATAGTGTCTCGAGTGACGCCTCGGCCAGTCAAGTACATGTCGGCTAAGTTGAACTGAGCTGAAACGTCGTTCTGGTCGGCGGCCTTTCGAAACCAAGCTAGAGCCTTTTCGAAATTCTGGGTTGCGCCTAGGCCGTTGTCATACATGTACCCGACATGATTCTGGGCCTCAGGGTCTCCGAGTTCGGCGGCCCTCATGTACCAGTTAAAGGCCTGGGCATTATCTTGGGGGACACCCAGTCCGTGGTCGAAGATTTCCGCAATTTCGTAGGCAGCAAATGGCTCCCCCTCGGCAGCCGCTTGTCGAAACCAAGACATGGCTTCTGTGTAGTCTTGGGGGACCCCATTTCCTTTTCGGTAGGCGAGTCCCAAATTGTATTTGCCAAGCGTGTCTCCCCTCTCGGCGGCGAGGCGATAGAGCGCGACGGCTTTTCCTTTGTCCTGGCGTACCCCCTGCCCGTTGTCGTACTGAACCCCAAGATTGTTCTGCGCATCCGCATTTCCCTGGGCGGCAGCCAAGCCATACCACTTTGCAGATTGAACAAAATTCGCCCGCACGCCCTGGCCATGATCGAACATCCGGCCAACGCGGTACTGGGCAACCGAATCGCCCTGCTTTGCCAGGGGCGTCAGCAGCTTATGCGCCGCCGCAAAATCTCCCCTATCAATTGCAGCAATGCCGTCCTCTAGGGGACCACCTATCGCTTGGCCAACCAGACTCAAGGTCAGGGCCATAACCACACCGCACACCTTCGAAACTACCGTCATAGTTGCTCTCCTGCGCCCACTCGACCACATCGCGGGCGTCACGCCAAGTGACAGAGGGTGTTGTCGCGACGCCCGGACCGTGGCATTGCCCGCTCTGGCGTAGCCGGCTTAGCTCAGTTGGTAGAGCAGTGGTTTTGTAAACCGAAGGTCGGGGGTTCGAGTCCCTCAGCCGGCACCATCTCGATCCAGGACATTTCGTGACCGACCGTCCCATCGAAATCTTCATCGATGCCGATGCCTGCCCGGTGAAGGATGAGATCTACAAGGTCGCCGCCCGCTATGGCCTGAAGACCTGGGTGGTCTCCAACGCCTTCATGCAGATTCCCAAATCTCCGATGATCGTGCGCACCATTGTCGATGCCGGGCCTGATGTGGCCGATGACTGGATCGCCGAGCATGTGGCCCTGGGCGACGTGGCCATCACCAATGATATCCCCTTGGCCGAGCGCGTGTTGCGCGCCGGGGGCCATGCCATCGCGCCCAACGGCAAACCGTTCACCGAGAACTCCATCGGCTCGGCCATCGCCCAGCGGGCCCTGATGGAGCAGCTTCGGTCTACCGGCGATATCCTGGGCGGCCCAAAACCGTTCGACCGCAATGACCGATCCAGGTTCCTGCAGGCCCTCGACGAAGTTATCCAGAAGGAAAAACGGCGCAGAACATGAGAATATGGTGCTGTTCTGTCTTGCTTCCCTTCTCCCCCTGCGGGAGAAGGTGGCCGCCGAAGGGCGGTCGGATGAGGGATTTTGCTCCGCCAACCGCGCACTCGACGAAGCGCCAATCTCAGACTTCTGAGAGACCCCTCATCCGTCGTGCCCGCGCACGACACCTTCTCCCGCAGGGGGAGAAGGGTTGCTACTCCGGATACTTCGATGAACCGCGTAATCGCCCCAGTCGCCCTTGTGTTGGCCGTCGCCACAACACTCATCTCCTGTGGCAAAGCTAGCGATAGCCAAGTCGCCGCAACGCCGCCGGCCTCGGCCCCCGTCGAACTCACCGATGCCCAGAAGGCCGTGCTCGTGGCCGAGTTGCCCGCCCCCTACAACACCGGCGACATCGCCAACGGCAAGAACGTGTTCTTGGTCTGCAAGTCGTGCCACACGACGGTGCAGGGCGGTGCGGCCATGACCGGCCCGAACCTATGGGGCATCTTTGGGCGCAAGGCGGGCACCCAGGCTGGGTTCAACTATTCGGATCCGATGAAGTCCGCCAACCTCACTTGGGACGCCGCCACCATCGACAAGTGGATCACTGACCCCAAGGAACTGGTCCTGGGCACCAAAATGTCCTTCGTCGGCGTCAAAAACCCCAAGGACCGGATCGACGTGATCGCTTATCTGAAAACAGAGACCAGCCCGGCGAAGTAACTGTAAATGCTCCCCTTCTGGGGGAGCTGTCAGCAAAGCTGACTGAGGGGGATGAAGCGCGAAGGGGGTTGGACTGCAACCCCCTCCGACCCTTCGGGCCACCTCCCCCAAATCGCGCTTTCAGCGCTGGGGGAGGATTTAGAGCTCCTAAGCGTCGTAGCCCGGCATCTCACGGTCCAACTTGCGCAGATTGGCCGGCCAGCCCAGCTTGCCGCCGATGCCGCGCGACATTTGCGAGCGCACCTCGGCCTGAGCCGACTCTGGAGCCATCAGCACATTCTCGCGTCCGCCCGACAACGCCATGATCTGCTGCTTGCAGGCGCGTTCAAGATAGAACATCCGCGTCCAGCAATCGGCTGCGCTCTCGCCCACTGACAGGGTGCCGTGATTGCGCAGCAGCATCACCGTCTTGTCACCGATATCGGCTACCAAGCGCTCGCGCTCATCGAGGTTCAGCGCAATGCCCTCATAGTCGTGATAGGCCAGCATCGGTAGGACGATCAGCGCGTGCTGAGAGATCGGCAATAGGCCTTCCTTCTGGGCCGCCACCGCGACACCCTGGTCGCTGTGCAGATGCATCACATACTTGGCGTCTTCGCGGGCATCATGGATCGCCGAGTGGATCGTGAAGCCCGCCGGATTGATCATATAGGGCGTGTCCTGCAGGATATTGCCCTCAAGATCGATCTTCACCAGCGACGAGGCCGTGATCTCTTCGAACAACATGCCGTAGGGATTGATCAGGAACTCATGACCCGGCCCCGGAATGCGCGCCGAGATGTGGGTGTAGATCATGTCATCCCACCCGTGCAGCGCCACCAGACGGTAGAGCGCCGCCAGCTCCGTGCGAGCGTGCCATTCCTCTTCGCTGACCTTGCCCTTAAGCGAGATCACCCCTGCAAGCGAACCATCGGCCATAGCGGCCTCCCTTAGATTTGTGGAACTTTGCGCGGAGAGTCGCCCCGCGCGGGCTTGGCGTCAAGGGAAAGTGGCGGATAGAGCCAGCAATCCGCCAGTTGAAGCGGAGTAGCGGTGGCTAACGGCTCAGATTTCACCCCCTCAAGCCACAGCTTCAATCCGCCTCGCAATCCAGGCGTTCAAACTCACCCCTTCCGCCAAGGCACGCACCGCCGCTCGACGATGAATTTCCGGGTCGAGACGAAGGGGAACCTTACCGCTATAGGGCCGATCTGGCGCTTCGCCCCGCTCAGCGCAGAAGGCCAAATAGTCATCAATGCTCTCCCGGAAGGCCGTCTCCACCTGAGCAAAGCTATCGCCCTCGAAGGTGACCACGTCGCGTAAACCGACAACCTGCCCGACAAAGGCCCCATCGTCTGCTTCGACGGTTCCGACATATCCTTTGTATTCCAACATGATTCACTCCTCTCCCGGTCGAATACCGGCCACGATCAGAAACTCTCGAACCGCCCGCAAGCTACTGCGTTTGGTGTCGGGGCTAGGATGCGGGCGATGGAAGAC
>JANLPK010000058.1:0-2203 GCA_031367205.1 Alphaproteobacteria bacterium | reverse complement strand
GGCGGGGCCACTCGTCGGCCGTCGCCAGCGTCCACTTTGAGTCGATTCCGGTCCTACGGACCTCGCCGCTTGGCCCGGTCTCCAGTCTGAATCGAACTTTCGGTTCCGTTGCTACCGGACCCCCTAAGACGAAGATCGGCCATCAGCCGCGCGCGGCGCCGAAGCCCTCACGCACAATCTGCCGCCACACCTCGCGCGTGCCATCGATTTTGAAGTTCGCGGCGAAGAAGCGGGCGATCGCGGGCTTCAGCGCCATATCCCGTTGCGCCCGTGCCGATAGCTACGTCGGGTCGGCGCGCTAGGCAGCGTGCGCTTGGTAGGTTGACGGGGCGATCGGCAGCACCTTGCAGATCGGCTCGCCCCCATTCGCCTCACGGTGATCGTCGACGAAGGCGATCATGGCTTGAACCGGCGGTCGAGTTCCGTCTGGGCAAAATACGCTCTGACCTTGCGCAGGACCTCATTGGCATGTCCCAGTTCGCGATTGTCCCGCCCCAGCGCCTTCAGCCTGGCGGCCATCTCCGTCGTCACGCCGGGCGCACGACCGTTGTCGCGTTCAGCCTTCTCTGCGGTCGTAGGCCCCCGATACGCCCGCCTGCTGTCAGTGCGGCGGGCACGGCCCATTCAACTCGTGTAGCAACTACCGCAGCCGGCCACTCCACTGTTGCCCCCAAATTCGGTTCCCGAGACAGGATTGGGCGAGGTTTGGCATCCATCGGACGGTTGCCGCACGGAGAACCGCTCTCGGGGCCAGGAGGCTGGCGATGACCCTGGTGCGGGGCGGACTACTATGGGCGTACCCCCCCCGTCACCTTCAAGACCGGGGTGGGGCAAATGGAACAGACCCCCCGCGAGAATTCTTGGTTTTTTTCGAGTGCAATTTTTTGGGCAGGGGGATCGTCGGCGCCGGCGACCCAGCGGTTTACTTCAATGGTGTCAATCAGCGTTGAATAGTTTCCAGGTAACAGCGTCCAAAAGTTTCCAGTTGGTCAGCCTGATTTCGCCTGTTTTTTGCGTTGCTTGAATCGGAAGGAATCGTTCCCGGTTTCCAGTATGTCGCAGTGGTGGGTGATGCGATCGAGCAAGGCCGTGGTCATCTTGGCATCGCCAAAAACGCCCACCCATTCGGCGAAGGACAGGTTGGTGGTCACGACCAGCGAGGTCTTTTCGTAGAGGAGGCTGACTAGGTGGAACAGCAAGGCGCCGCCCGAGGCCGGGAATGGCAAATAGCCCAGTTCGTCCAGGATCACGGCGTCGGTCTGAACCAGTTGCCGGGCCAGATTTCCGGCCTTTCCCAGCTGTTTCTCCTTCTCCAGTTGATTGACCAGATCGACCGCGTTGTAAAAGCGAACGCGCTTGCCCCGATGGATCGCGGCCACACCCAAAGCTGTCGCCAGGTGTGTTTTCCCCGTGCCGGTGCCGCCTACCAGGATCAGATTGTGCGCCGTTTCCATGAAGGCCGCGCTCGCCAGTTGCTCGATTTGCGCCTGTGGCAGCGGTGTTTCCGCCCAATCGATCCCCGTCAGGTCCCGGTGGACCGGGAAGCGCGCGGCCTTGAACTGGTAACGCAGGCTGCGAACCTGGCGATCGGCGAGTTCGGCCTCGATCAGCCGGTCCAGCCAGGCTTCGGGTTGCACCGGGCGGCGCGGCCCTTCGGCCAGAAGTTCGCTCCAGGCCGTCGCCATTCCATACAGATGCAATGCGCCGAGTTGGACCAGACGGTCGATAACTGGACGTTCAGTGGATGACATGGCTGACCTCGCGCAAACGATCGTAACGGCCGCAATCGGCCAGCGGTTCGCGCTGAAGCTTCAGCATGTCCGGGATGTTCAGCATCACCGGCGGCGCGGGTGAGATCAGCCGGCGCATTTCGTTCATGACCACGGCGGCGGTGACGACGTTGCCTTCCAGTACCAGCTCGCAGGCGACCTGGAGGGCTTCCAGGCCCGCGCCGCGCGCCATGATCAACAGTTCGACAAAACCTCTGTCACCTTTTGGCTGTTTGAGGATGCGATCTCGTACCTGTTGAATGGCGATGGGCAGATCTCAGTCCTGGAATGGATAGCTCTGCTATCGAATTCTGGCCCAGGAGTGCTGGCTAATTTTGGCCCACCCCCCGTCCTTCAACCTACGGTTCCCGCGATTGGATCGGGGGACCTTTTGTGGACTGGAAAGCCAAAGTGGATTTGTTTGAGCAGCTCCG
>JANLPK010000340.1:0-3012 GCA_031367205.1 Alphaproteobacteria bacterium | reverse complement strand
ACCGACACCCACTGGGCGTATTTCGAGCGCCTGCGGAAGGAAGACCCGGTCCACCTGCACCCCGCTGACCATCATGAGGACGGCGCGTTCTGGTCGGTGACCAAGTATAACGACATCATGGCCGTGGACACTGACCACGAGGCCTTCTCGTCCGAGCTTTCGATCACGATCGCGGACCAGAAGGACGACTTCATGCTGCCGATGTTCATCGCCATGGACCCGCCCAAGCATGATGTGCAGCGCAAGACCGTCAGCCCGGCCGTGTCACCTACCAATCTACACCAGATGGAGCCTCTGATCCGCGAGCGGATCCAGAAGACCCTCGACAGCCTGCCCATCGGCGAGCCCTTCGATTGGGTAGATAAGGTCTCCATCGAGCTGACCACCCAAATGTTGGCCACCCTGTTCGACTTCCCTTGGGAAGATCGCCGCATGCTGACGCGCTGGTCGGATGTCGCAACGGCCGGGCCAGAATCGGGGCTGTTCAGCTCCGAAGATCCCGAGATTGTTGAGGCCGAGCGTAAAGTGGAGTTGTTCGGCTGCGTCGATTATTTTTCTAGACTCTGGGAAGAGCGCATTAACGCGCCGCCCCAGGGCGACCTCATCTCGCTGCTGGCGCACGGTGAAGCCACCAAGAACATGGACCGGATGGAGTATCTGGGAAACCTGATCCTGCTGATCGTCGGCGGTAATGATACCACCCGCAACTCGATGACCGGCTCGGTCCTGGCGCTGAACCAGAACCCTGATCAATATCAAAAGCTGCGCGATAACCCGTCGCTGGTTCCCTCGATGGTCTCCGAAACCATTCGCTGGCAGACCCCGCTGGCTCACATGCGCCGCACCGCGACCCGCGATGTTGAGCTGGGCGGCAAGACGATCAAAAAGGGCGACAAGGTTCTGATGTGGTACGTCTCGGGCAACCGCGACGAAGAGGTTATCGAAAACCCCAACGCCTACATCATCGACCGTGAACGCCCCCGCCAGCACCTCAGTTTCGGCTTTGGTATCCATCGCTGCGTCGGCAACCGCCTTGCCGAGCTGCAACTGCGCATCCTGTGGGAAGAAGCCCTCAAGCGCTTCCCGATGATCAAGGTCCTGGAAGAGCCCGTCCGCGTGCCCTCCGGCTTCGTGAAGGGCTACGTCTCCATGCAGGTCGTGATCCCCAGCCGGATCTAGGCCGAAAATGGTTACGAGGGGAGCGCAATGGCCTCTGGGTTGAACTGAAGCTTCCGTGATACAATCGTGGACCAGTGATCGAGGTGTCCGATGGATGTGAAAGAAGCGGTGAAGGCCGCAAAGATCTATGTGGCCGACGTCTTTTCCGAAGAGAATCTTTCCAATCTCGGCTTGGAAGAAGTCGAGCACGACGAAGCAAAAAAGATGTGGCTAGTTACGGTCGGCTTCTCCAGACCATGGAATACGACTCGCAACGCTCTGACAGCGATTGCGGGGGACCAAAACCCGAAGCGAGCCTACAGAATTGTGTCATTGAATGACAATGGGGAAGTCATCTCGATCAAGCGCAGAGACGTCGTAAGCGACTAATGCCCTTACCCATACTCCTCGACACAAACCTGCTTGTGCTGTTCGTCGTGGGGTTGACCGACCCGTCTTACATTCCAAAACACAAACGACTCGCGGTCTACGACCAGCGGGATTTCGAGATCGTCAGCGAAATTGTTGCAGGTTCGGACAAGCTGATCATCTGTCCAAATGTCGCCAGCGAAACGTCAAACCTGCTTCGACAGATTGGAGAACCCGCGCGGTCCAGGATCGGCCACGTATTCGCAGAAATAATTGCCCGCATTGAGGAATCCTATGTACCCAGCGTCGATGCTGCCTCCCTGCCGGAACACTTAAGGCTCGGAATAACAGACTCCGTCCTGCTGTTACTCGCTGAGACCAACGCCACTCTTTTAACAGCTGACTTGGACCTCTATCTAGCAGCCGAGGATCGAAATCTCTCGACCATCAATTACAATCACGTCCGAGCGCTACGACCCGACTACAATTAAAATCGACTCCCATTCAGGCCAAGACACCACCTTTGGCACGTCATAGCCACATGCGTATTTAGGCCCCATCAGCCGCAAATAGGGCGCGCGCCCTCACAAGGCCTGCCTTAAGTTCCTTTCCAGGGCTCGATCTGTTGCGGAGGTTCAACCATGCGCACTTTGGACGAAGCGGTCGAACAAAGGGTCGGTTTCGAGTGGCGAGCCGACCAACCGGTTCGCGAGATCAGCCGTCAGACACCGATGGAAACGGCCATTGGCCTATCCTTCGATAGCCGCCCTCACACCGTGCTCATGGCCACACCTGGGGATATTGAAGATCTGGCACGCGGCTTCACCGTCACGGAGGCCATTGCGACCTTCGATGAAATTCTCGGCATCGATATTGAGGCGACCGCGCAGGGCATTCTGGCCAACGTCCGGCTGTCGGCCAACTCGGCTCGCCGCAAAGCCCGGCCACGCACCCTAGAAGGCCGGTCCAGTTGCGGCTTGTGCGGCGTTCAGAGACTCGCTGATGCCGTGCGCCCGTTGCCGGTCGTGAGCCAAGGTCAGAGCTTCTCACCCCACGCGGTCCAGCGGGCGGTGGCGGCCATGACCCAACACCAAGTTCTAGGTCAAGCGACCCGCGCCACCCACGCGGCTGGCTTTGCCGACGCGGAGGGTCAGCTTGTCCTCGTGCGCGAGGATGTCGGTCGCCACTGTGCTCTCGACAAGCTGGCAGGTGGCCTCCTGCTTGCTGAGGTCGATTTTGCTTGCGGCTTCATCGTCGTCACCAGTCGCTGTTCGTTCGAGATGGTCGAGAAGGTCGCCAGGATCGGTTGCCCGATGATCGTCGCAGTCTCCGCACCCACTGACCTTGCGATCCGCAAAGCCGAGGAGGCCGGTGTCACCTTGGTCGCCCTGGCCCGTGAAGATGGCCACACGGTTTTCAGTTGCCCTGAGCGCCTGGGGCATGAGCCGATGGCGAACACGACGATGGCCGCCTGATGTCGAAGCG
>JANLPK010000335.1:0-4147 GCA_031367205.1 Alphaproteobacteria bacterium | reverse complement strand
TGCAGGCCGTTGCGGGCCAAACGTGTGCGCAGGTCGGCGATGAGCTTGGCCTCTCCGCCCCAGAGATGAGCCACGCCGGTGACATCGAGGAAGAGACCATCAGGGCCATCGAGCGCCACCGCAGGCGAAAACCGCACGCACCAATCGGTGAGCGCTTTGAGGGCCAAGGCGTCAACCTCCGGCTCAGCCTCTGCGCTGGCAAGCTCCGGGCAACGGGCTGTGGCATCGGTGGCTTTCTGACCCGGATAGAGCCCCGCCAACGCCGCAGCCTGATCCACCGCCGCCAAGACCCGCACCCCTCGCACCGAGGTGATCAAGGCGAAGGGGGGCTCCAAATCCTCCCCTTTTGGGGGAGGTGGCCCAGGGGACCGGAGGGGGTTGAAGCGCAAAGGCGGCTGGGCTTGAACCCCCTCCGTCTCGGCGGGCTTCGCACGCCGATCGTTCGTCAGGCCTATCGACAAATCGTTGTCGATACGATCCGCCCCGCAAGCGGGTCGACCTTCCTCAACCCCCAAACCGCGCTGCGCGCTGGTGGAGGATCTGGACTCACCCGGCGAGGCGTAGGGGTTGCGTCGGCGCCAGTTGTCGATCGCCCAGCTGGGCGACCAGGCGCAGAGGATGCGTCCCATGGTGATCCTCATATGAATAGGCGTCAGCTGCTTCCATCAGCCAGGTGCCGGGGCGACCGCTGCGACAGCGCTCCAAACTGACCTGCCAGCGGGGCGGGCCGAGGCCGAACTCGCCGGGCGGGGTCTGGCTGGGAGCCGAGGCGATGGCCCAGCGGGTAGCGGCGGCGGTGCCCGAAGCGTTCTTACGTTCTCCGCCGCCATAGGGCCTGCGCCGCAGCACAAAGCCGGTGGCCCCGCGCTTTTCGCAGGCCAGTTGCAGCCGCCGTCCGGCCACCAGATCCACGGCCCCAACTTCGACAAACACCGCAGAGACCCCCTCAGTGCCCAAGGCGTCCTCGGCGACGGCCAGGGCCTCGGCTTCATCGCGCGCACAGACCTGGATTAACCGCTCGGCGGGGAAACCCAGCCCCACCAGACCCGGCGCGAACAGATCATCGCGACGTAGGATCCACACCGCCTCCCCGCGACGGGCCAGGGGCGCAGCCATCATGGCGGCGAAGGCCGCCGGCGCGGCGCAGGTTTCGGCTTCCATCCCCTGACCAGTCAGCTCATGCCAGCAGGCCAGCGGCAGACCACCCTTGAGAAATGCGGCGTCCAAATCCGGCACGCCAAAGGGCAAGACGCCAAACGCCGCCCGCCCGCCGCTCTCCAGCGCGATGATCTTCGCTTTGAGAGCTGCAAGCTCGCTAGAGCGCGTTCCCATTAGACGGGATCGTCTAATGGGTAAAACTGCGCTCTAATCCAGAAAGTTAGAGCATGTTTGGATCCGATAGCCGGTTCCCACTTATCGGAACATGCTCTAGCGCGAAAATCGGACATGGTATTTTGATCCTTATGGTTCCTATTTTGTTCTAATACGGGAACAAAAGGAGTCAATGGACTCTCGACTCAAAGACCTTTGTGGGGAGTCAGGCCTCGGAAATCATCCGACCAAGTCGTTTTGGGGCCATGGCCACATAGCTCTGCCTCATCCAGGCCTTAAGGGTGTCGAGCTCAGCCAAGATGTCATTCTCGGGGTCGAAATGGGCAATGACCCAGTCGTGCTGCTTGAACCAACCCTTGCTCGCCCGGACAAAATATAGGTCAGCGACCATCTCTACCGAGATCGGCAATTTGACGATGATGGTCAGTTCATCGCGCGGCTCACCCTTGTTGCCAAAGATCGTGAAGCCCTTACCGCGCACCCGCATATAACGCGTGACGCTCCAGCCCGGCACCACATCGGTTTCCGGAAGGCTCAAGCCATAGGCGGTCAGCTCAGCTTCCGCACGCTGATGGGGCGTCTGGGACATGGCTTGATATTACCATGCCCCAAGCCTCGAACTCTAGAACCGAAGCGTGCGGGCTTCCTTCACATGCGGTAAGGCGCGGATCTTCTTGATCAGGTCCTCGCTCGGATCGTGATCGACGCCGACCAGGGCGATCGCGTCGTCACCGGCAGAGACCCGACCCAGATTGAAGGTGGCGATATTGATCTTGGCCTCGCCCAGTAAGGCACCCAGGCTGCCGATAAAGCCCGGCTTATCCTGGTTGTTCACATAGAGCATGACCGACCCGAACGGGGCGTCGAGATCCATGCCCTTGACCTCAATGATGCGCGGCGTGCCGGCCATCACCGAACCGGCGAAAGAACGCTTGCCCATGGCGGTGGTGACGGTGACGCGAACCAAGCTCTCATAGATCGGGCTGTCGTCCTGCTTGGACTCCGAAACCGTGATGCCGCGTTCCTTGGCCACGGCGGGGGCCGACACCATGTTGATCTCCGCCAGCATGGGCCGCATGACGCCCGCCAAAGCCGCTGCCGTCAGCGGGCGGGTATTGAGCTTGGCCACTTCGCCTTCGTAAGCGATGTCGATGGCTTTGACCTCGACATCGACCATCTGACCCGCAAAGGCCCCCAGACGTTCGGCCAGGGCGATGAAGGGTCTAAGTTTTGGAGCTTCGTCGGCGGTGACCGAGGGGCTGTTCAGCGCATTGGAGACCGCGCCCGTGAGCAGATAGTCGCTCATCTGCTCGGCAACCTGCAGGGCGACGTTCTCTTGGGCCTCTAGGGTCGAGGCTCCCAGGTGCGGGGTGGCGATGAAGTTTGCAGCCCCAAACAATACATTAGCCTTGGCCGGCTCTTCGACGAACACGTCAAAGGCCGCGCCTCCGATATGGCCGCTGTCGAGACCCGCGCGCAGAGCCGCTTCGTCCACCAAGCCGCCACGGGCGCAATTGATGATCAGCACACCCTTTTTAGTCTTGGCCAGGTTCTCCGCCGATAGGATATTGCGGGTCTTATCGGTCAGCGGGGTGTGCAGAGTGATCATGTCGGCACGGGCCAACAGATCCTCGAGCTCAACCTTTTCGACGCCCAACTCGACGGCCCGTTCGGGGGAGAGGAAGGGGTCATAGGCCACGACCTTCATCTTCAGGCCGTTGGCACGGTCGGCGACGATACCTCCGATGTTGCCGGCTCCGATCAGGCCCAAGGTCTTGGCGTAGAGTTCCACGCCCATGAAGCGGTTCTTCTCCCACTTGCCGGCTTGGGTGGAAGTGTCGGCGGCGGGCAGCTGGCGGGCCAGAGCAAACATCATGGCGATGGCATGCTCAGCGGTGGTGATCGAGTTGCCGAAGGGGGTGTTCATCACCACGATGCCCCGCGACGTCGCCGCGGGAATATCAACATTGTCCACGCCGATGCCGGCCCGGCCGATGACTTTCAGGTTGGTGGCGGCGGCCAGCACATCTTTGTCGGCCTTGGTGGCCGAGCGGACGGCCAGACCGTCATAGTCCCCGATGATCTTGAGCAATTCTTCCTTGGACAGGCCGGTCTTGACGTCGGCTTCGACGCCCCGCTGCTTGAAGATATCGAGCGCGGCGGGGCTGAGTTTGTCGGCAATGAGAACACGAGGCATGGGTCAGTTCCTTATGATGAGTGGCGGCTTCCCCGACCGGGCTTTTCGCCCGGCCCCCTCCGGCCCTTTGGGCCACCTCCCCCAGCGGGGAGGAATTAGAGGTGGCGTTCCTCCCCTTTTGGGGGAGGTGGCCTGAAAGGCCGGAGGGGGTGAGCCGAAGGCGAAGAGGGCTTAAGCGGCTTGCAAGGTCGAAGCGAAGGCCCAGTCGAGCCAAGGCGTCAGAGCCTCGACATCGGAAGTGTCCACCGTGGCCCCGCACCAGATCCGCAGTCCGGGAGGGGCATCGCGATAGCCGCCGATATCGAGGGCCACGCCCTCTTTCTCCAACATGGCAGCCAGCTTCTTGGCGAAATCGGCCTGAGCGTCGTCAGAGAGCGAGGTGATCTGTGGATCGACGACGCTGAGGCACACCGAGGTGTTGGAACGGTTGGCCGCATCGGCAGCTAGGAAGGCCACCCAGGCAGTTTTCTCCACCCATTCGGCGAGCGCGCCAAGATTGGCATCGGCACGGCGTTGCATTTCAGTGAGCCCACCGATCTGCTCGGCCCATTTCAGGGCGTCCACGGCATCCTCAACGCAGAGCATGGAGGGCGTGTTGATGGTGGCCCCTTCGAAGAT
>JANLPK010000332.1:0-4469 GCA_031367205.1 Alphaproteobacteria bacterium | reverse complement strand
CGGATTTGCGCTGCATGAGCGTGACCTCGCGATCAGAACGGGCCACCTTGGGCACCACACCGGTGACCCCGCCGCGCGGATGGTTCTTGAAATCAATCCCCCATTCGGCTGCAAACACGTCGATGTCCATGGCTCCGGACGGACCGGAATGCGTGATCAGTTCGGCGACATCAAACCCGATCCCCCCTGCCCCGATAATCGCGACCTTCTTGCCGACCTCACGACGCCCCATGATCGCATCGATATAGCCAATCACCTTGGCATGCTCGATCCCTGGGATCGCGGGTTGGCGCGGCGCAATGCCGGTGGCGATGATCACCTCGTCAAACTTTTCCGCCGCGAGCCGTGCTGCATCAGTGCGGGTGTTCAGTCGAAGGTCGATCCCGAGCACTTCGATCATCCTGCGATAATAGCGCAGCGTCTCCTCGAACTCTTCCTTGCCGGGAATGCGCTTGGCCAGGTTGAACTGCCCTCCGACCTCTGCGCCCGCCTCGAACAGGGTGACCTTGTGCCCACGCTCGGCAGCGGTGACGGCGTAGCTGAGCCCAGCCGGGCCCGCACCGACTACCGCCAAGCGACGCGCCTTGGTCACGGGGGCATAGACCAGCTCAGTCTCGTTGCAGGCCCTAGGATTGACCAAACAGCTGGTCATCCGCCCGGTGAAGGTGTGGTCCAGGCAGGCCTGATTGCAGGCGATGCAGGTATTGATCTCGTCCTCGCGGCCCTCAAGCGCCTTCTTCACCAGCTGGGAGTCGGCCAGCATCGGCCGAGCCATAGAGACAAGATCGGCATCGCCCCGCGCCAATACCTCCTCGGCGACGTGCGGCATATTGATCCGGTTGCTGGTGATCAGCGGAACCCCAAGCGCGGCGCGCAGGCGCCCTGTCACCTGGGTGAAGGCCGCCCTCGGCACCATGGTGGCAATGGTCGGAACCGGGGCTTCGTGCCAGCAGAAATGGGTGCTGACGATGGTAACACCTGCCGCCTCGACGGCCTTGCCCAAGGCGACCACCTCATCCCAGGCCATGCCACCCTCCAGCATGTCCATGGCGGCGATGCGGAAGATCACGATGAAGTCCTTGCCGACGGCTTCTCGCACGCGCCGCACGACTTCCACCGGGAACCTCATGCGGTTTTCAAACGAGCCGCCCCACTCGTCGGTCCGCTGATTGGTGCGCTCGACCAGAAAAGTTGAGAGCAGATAGCCGGCCGATCCGATGATCTCGACGCCGTCATAGCCCGCGTTCTTGGCCAGGGCCGCGCAATTGGCGAAATCAGCCAACTGCTTCTCGATGCCCGCTGCATCAAGCTCATTGGGCACATATCGACCGATACGCGATCGGATCGGCGAAGGTGCCACGCAGTTGGGCGTTCCGGCCAAGGGACCGGTGTGCAGGATTTGCATCACGATCTTGACGTCGGGATCGGCGGCATGGACCGCTGTTGTCACCAGCCGATGCTGCTCGGCCTCGTCCTGCGTTGACAGCTTAGAGCCGCCGCCGGCTTCCTCATTTGGCGGAATGCCTCCGGTAATGATCATCCCGACGCCGCCGCGTGCCCGTTCAGCGAAGAACGCGGCCTGCCGTTCGAAGCCGCCGGGAACATCCTCTAGACCCGTGTGCATCGAACCCATCAACGCCCGGTTCTTCAACCGGGTGAATCCGAGATCGAGGGGCGAGAAGAGATTTGGATAGCGCTCGTTGCCGATCATGGGTCGTTGGTCCTCGCAAGATGACCACAGAAACGCATTACCCTTGCGGAACGGAAGGCCCGATGGACGTGCTCCGAATCTGCGATTCTTCAGGTTTCGACGAACGCCCGTTCCAGTACATAGTCGCCCGGCGACGAGAGCGAGCCTTCGACATAGCCGTAGCCCTCCAGCTGGACCTTGAGGTCGGCCAAGACCGATGGGCCGCCACACAGCATCAGACGATCCACCGCCGGGTCAAGTTTGGGCAGGCCAAGATCGGCAAATATTTGCCCTGACGCGATCAGATTGGTGATTCGACCCTGAGTCTTGAACGGCTCACGTGTCACTGTCGGATAGTAGCGCAGCTTGTCGCCAATGATCTCGCCCAGGATTTCATCCTGTTTCAGCTCCACCTCGAACAGCTCGCGATAGTTCAGGTCCGCAACAGCCCGCACTGTGTGTGTGACAATCACTTCGTCGAAGCGATCATAGACTTCGGGGTCGCGGGCCAGACTGAGCCAGGGTGCTAAGCCTGTGCCCGTTCCCAGCATATAGAGCCGCTTGCCAGGCTTGAGGCCGTCCAACACCAGCGTCCCGGTCGGCTTCTTGCCGATCAGCACTTGGTCTCCCACCTTGATCTTCTGTAGCCGCGAAGTCAGCGGGCCGTCGGCAACCTTGATGGAATAGAATTCCAGCTCCTCATGCCACGACGGGCTAGCGATGGAATAGGCACGCAGCAGCGGTTTGCCGTCCACCTCCAAACCCACCATCACGAACTGACCGCTCTGGAAGCGGAAGGCCGGATCGCGTGTCGTGCGGAACGAAAACAGCTGGTCGGTCCAGTGTTGAACCCAGGTGACCGTTTCGGTCAGGAAGGCACTCTTCTTGGCGGCTGGAGCCGTAGCGGTCAGGTCGGTCATGCTCAGATCTTCTAATAGGGAACGCTAGATATCGCCGCCGACATTGGCGACGGCGTCTGGCGCGCGGGCGACATGTATGCCGCATTCGGTCTTTTCGGAACCTGCCCAGCGTCCGGCGCGGACATCTTGTCCGTCTTCCACCGGATTGGTGCACGGCCAGCAACCGATGGAAGGAAAGCCCTGAGCCACCAGCGGGTGGGCCGGCAGGTCATGCTCTGCGACATAGGCGTCCAGCTCAGCCTTGCCCCAATTGGCCAAGGGATTGAACTTCACCTGATGGTCGGCAGGTTCGACCACAGGCAAACTCATGCGATCTCCGCCGTGGAAACGCTTGCGCCCCGTGATCCAGGCACCGAACTCAGTCAGTGCGCGGTCAAGCGGCAGGACCTTGCGCACATGACAGCAGGCGTCGGTATCGGTCTCCCACAGCTTGGCAGACGGATCGGCAGTCGCCAGGTCGTTGAATGCCGGGCGCAGGTCTCGGATACCGGTCAGGCCCAGCTTGGTCGCCAAGCTCTTGCGGTAGTCCAAGGTTTGACCAAACAGCATGCCGGTGTCGAGGAATAGGACAGGCATGTCAGGCTTCAGGCGAGAAATCATGTGCAGCAAAACTGCCGACTCCGCGCCGAATGATGAAACCAGCGCCAGCTTGTCGCCAAAGGTCTCTATGGCAGTCTCAATCACGGTCACAGGATGAGCATGCCGAAGTTCGGTATCCAGACGAACAGCTAAGGATGGACGCTCCAACTGATCAAAGGCCATCGCTCAACCCTCCCCGCGTTCGATGAAGGCCGGCGCGCGGGCGTCGGCCGCACGTTGATAGACGTGACGATGCCGATGGACGGCATGAGCCCATTGCTGCGGGGTCGAACCGTCTGCGGGCTCGAAAGCGTCGAAGCCACAGCGGACCATAAAGCCGGCCTGTTCGAGCAGCACATCACCTACAGCGCGCACTTCCCCAGCATATCCCAGACGCTCCCGCAGAAGAGTCGCAGAAGTGAACGCCCGCCCGTCACGAAACTTCGGAAAGGCCACGGCCACCAACGCCAAGCGCGGCAGGTCGTAGGCCAGGGCTTCAACCTCATCTGCGGGCTCGATGCGCACGCCGACCTTCCGCCCTTCGGAGAGCAACTGATCACCCTCAGTCTGAAATCGGGTCAGGCTGATGATCACGTCACCGTTCGGCATATCCTGATCGTCAGCCACCGAGGTCGCGCTGTCATTGGCCAACACGAAGGCCTCGCCCTGACGTCTAATGAGCGTCGGCATAGACGGCCTCCTTGAACGGGGCTTCACCGGTCCGTCGGAAGGTGTCGAGGAAACGCTCATTGCCATGGCGCTCGCGCAGATAAACCTCGACCAAGTTGTCGATGGCGTCTGTCACCTTGTCGATGGGCAGGGCTGGGCCGAGAATCTTGCCGATACTGGCATCCTCTGCGCCCGAACCGCCGAGGGTCAGCTGATAGAATTCCTCACCCTTCTTATCGACGCCCAGGATGCCGATATGGCCAACATGATGATGTCCGCAGGCATTGATGCAGCCGCTGATCTTGATCTTCAGTTCGCCGATCTGTTCGGCCCGGTCCTGGTCAGCGAAGCGCTTAGCGATGTCCTGCGCCACGATGATCGCCCGAGCGTTGGCTAAGGCGCAGTAGTCGAGGCCTGGGCAGGCAATGATGTCGCTGATCAGGTTGATGTTCGGCGTCGCCAGACCCGCAGCCTTCAGGGCCAAAAAGACCGAATGCGCGTTATCCAGCTTGATGTGCGGCAAGACAAGGTTTTGCTCATGCGTCACCCGGATATCATCTTGGCCGAAGCGCTCAGCTAGGTCGGCCACCAGGTCCATTTGGTCGCTAGTG
>JANLPK010000252.1:0-1748 GCA_031367205.1 Alphaproteobacteria bacterium | reverse complement strand
GGCGCGTTCTTCCGGCGTGGTGCCGATCAGCGACGGCGCACCGGGGTTCTTCTCTTCCAGATACTCACAGATCACCGTGATCTCAGCCAGCATGGACCCGTCGGTCATTTCCAGAGCCGGGGTCTGACCACCCACATTGATCTTGTCGTTGAAGGGCGGCTTGCGGTTGTCGCCGCCACGGATGTCGATCTCCTCCAGCGGCAGGGTGATCGCCTTCTCGGCCATGAACATCCGCACCACGTGCGGGTTGGGTCCGACGGAATTATAGAGCTTCATGGCGTTGCTTCCCTGTTGGTTTGGGGGATTAGTCGTCTGCTGCCGGGCGTGCGTCAAGCGCGACCCAACGTCAATCTGTGAGGACCCCTGATGACCGACGACCCCATCCTGTTGACCGACAACCCCGCCCCCCACATTCGTCGCCTGACCCTGAACCGTCCGGCCAAGCGCAATGCCCTCTCCAACGCCCTGCGCGGTGCGATCTTTGCGGCGCTGGAGGCGGCCGACCAGGACCCCGACGTCCGGGTGATCATCCTGCGCGGCGCGGGCACCTGCTTCTCGTCGGGCTATGACCTCTCCAGCCTTGGCGAGCTGCCGTTCCATACGGCGGGCGGCCAGGGCCAGTGGGCGCGCCACGTGGTGGAGGGGTGCTTCCGCATGTGGGACCTCTCCAAGCCGATCATCGCCCAGGTGCACGGTTGGTGCCTGGCGGGCGGATCCGAACTCGCCGTGGCCTGCGACCTGGTCTACGTGGCCCACGACGCCCAGATCGGCTATCCGGCGGTGCGCACCATGAGCCCGCCCGACAACCAGTACCACGCCTGGATCGTGGGCATGCGCGCGGCCATGGAGCTGATGCTGACCGGCGACGCCTTCGACGGCGATGAGGCGGTGCGGCTCGGCTTTGCCAACCGCGCCTTCGCCGCCGACGCCCTGGAGGGTGAAGTGCTGAAGATGGCGGAGCGCATCGCCAAGATCGACCCGCAATTGGCCCAGCTCAACAAGCGCCTAGTCCACCGCCAGATGGAGGCCATGGGCATGCGCGCCGGCATCCGGGCCGGCACCGACCTCCACGCCCTAGGCTGGCACACCCCCGCCAGCCGAGAATACATGGGTGAGCTCAGGAAGGGCGTCACCCAGGCGCTGAGCAGCCGCGACGGCGCGTTCGGGGATTACCGGACGGGGGAGAAGGGCGAGGGGTAACAATGTCGAGTTGGTGATGGGGTTTCCCAGGAAAACTTGCATTCTCACAACACGTCATGCACTATGCACTATGCACAAAAGAATGACGATCACGCTGGATGAGGCGGTCTATGACGGCCTCTACCGCACGGTGGGCAAGCGCAGGATGAGCCAGTTCATCGAAGACTTGGTGCGCCCCCACGTCTCCGGCGCGGCCCTGGACGCCGGCTATGCCGCAATGGCCGCCGACGGCACGCGCGAGGCCGATGCCGCCGCGTGGATCAGCGGCCTGATCAGCGACGGCGAAGATGAAACGCGGTGAGGTCTGGTGGGTCGAATTCGACCCCTCGGTCGGCAGCGAAACCCGCAAGACCCGCCCCGCTGTCATCGTCAGCAATGACGCGGCCAACCGCAATCTGGCCCGCGTGGTGGTGGTGCCGCTGTCCTCCAACGTGGCTAGACTCTATCCGGGCGAAGCCCCGATCACACTCCAGGGTCGCCCCGGCAAAGCCATGGCCGACCAGATCATGGCGGCCGACAAGCAACGGCTCAAGGGCCAGCTGGGCACG
>JANLPK010000219.1:0-6516 GCA_031367205.1 Alphaproteobacteria bacterium | reverse complement strand
ATCCTGGAGACCGCCGGTCGGTTGTTCCTAGGCCTGCCCACCGTGACGGCTGGGTTCTAAAGGAAACCCATCATGATCCGCACCCTACTGGCCCTCACCGCCGCCCTGCTGCTCAGCCAACCTGCCCAGGCCGCGCCGCAGGATCACTATGCCAAGAACGGCGATGTGAATATCCACTATGTGGTCGAGGGCAAAGGCCCGCTGGTGGTGATGATCCACGGTTTCCCGGACTATTGGGGCACCTGGAAACCTATGATGGCGGTGCTCAACAAGGCCGGCTACCGCACAGCCGCGCTAGATCTACGCGGCTACAATCTCTCCGACAAACCGCAGGGTGAGGCCGCCTATGCCATGCCCAATCTCGTGGGTGACGTGGCCGCCGTTATCGGTTCCGAGGGCCAGAAGTCGGCGATCATCATCGGCCATGATTGGGGTGCAGCCATCGCTTGGCAACTGACCTTCGCCCGCCCCGATCTGGTCAACCAGCTGGTCGCCATGAGCGTGCCCCACCCCGTCGGCTTCGCCCGCGAAATGGCCGCCAACCCGGTGCAGCAAAAGAACAGCCAGTACGCTCGCAACTTCCAAACCCCGGGCTTTGAGAAGAACCTGACGGCCGAGGGCCTCGCCAGTTGGGTGCAAGACCCCAAGGCCAAGCCCGGCTATGTCGAGGCCTTCAAGCGCTCCGACTTCACCGCCATGCTGAACTACTACCGCGCCAACTATCCGCGCGGCACCGACAGCGCGCCCGCCGCCAAACCTCCGAAGATCAATGTCCCAGTCCTGGTTATCCACGGCATGAAGGACGCCGCGCTGAGTGCCGGGGGACACGCCGGGACCTGGGATCAGGTCACCGCAGACACAACCCTCCTAATGATCCCCGGCGCCGCCCACTTCGTGCAGCACGATGCGGAGGCGCTCGTGAACCGCACCGTCGCAGATTGGTTGGATCAGCGGCGCTAACGCACCGCCGCTGTGACAATCCGCTTGAACAACTGATCCGAGGCCCGACCATTCACCGGATACGGCTGATTGTATCGTCCTGCGGTGATCACCACGACCAAGTCGAGGCTGGGCAGGAGGTACATCCGCTGACCACCATTGCCGAAGGCGCCGACCCAGCTCAAGGGCTTGCCCCACACCGTTACGCTTCCGGTCCGCCATTGATATCCGTAGCGCCAGTCCTGCTCGGCAGGTAAAACACCTGTCACGCTCTGCGTCACATAGGCTGCGGGTACCATCTGGCGACCTTGCCATCGTCCATCGTTCAGAACCAGCCGACCAATCTTGGCCAGGTCGCGAGGGCGCAGGCGCAGCCCGGCATGGGTCATGACCTGACCGCCACGCCCGGTTCGCCACTCCAGCTCGGTAATCCCCAACGGCGCAAACAAGACCTGCCGGGCATAGGCCTCCAGCTTCAGCCCGGTGGCGTGTTCCAACACGGCCCCCAACAACACCGTACCGCCGCTGTTATAGACATAGCGTGTGCCCGGCGCGGCAGCCACAGGTCGGGCTAGTACATAGCCCACCATGTCGCGGGACCCTTCCATCTGGGTCTCATTGCTGACCAAGGAGACGGCCCCGTCCTCACCCCATTCCAAACCCGAGCTCATGGTCAACAGATGACGCAGGGTGATGCGGCGTTTGGCCGGAGTCGCTAGCCCCTCACGACCAGGCAGCAGATCAAAGACCGGCGTATCGAGGGAGGGTATCTTCCCCTCCTGGACCGCAATACCGATCAAGAGACCGACCACGCTTTTGCTGATCGAGCGCATGTCGTGCAAGGCTGCAGCATCAAAGTGCGCGTCGTGCGCCCACCAGTCGCCAATCTGCCGATCTTTGCCGTCGAAATAGCGCTCAGCAATGATCTTCCCGTTCTGTTCGACTACCACCCCGTGCAGCAAACTAGCGGCTTGGTCAGGCGGGTCCAGGGTGGCACACAGGGCCGCCGGTGCAGTGCAGACCGGGGCGCTGGACGCCGGACAAGCCAGACCGATCAACACGCTCGCAAGGCACAGGCTTGGTAGGATCGAGGTTCGGGTTCTGGGCATGGTTGACTCCTTCACAGCAACCCATCTTGCGATCGAGGAAGGTTCCGAGCCTCGCCGAATTCGAACTCAGCAAGCATGAGTAGCTTTCAACCAGTTAACGCGTCGCAATCACCAGGAACACCGATCCCTTCAGCTCGTCCACCAGTCCGGCAATATCGGCCTTGGGCACCGCCGACGGGGCCGAACCGACACTGGGTAAATCCCCCAACAAGCTGCGCACATAGGTGATCTTCAGCGCATAATTGACGTTCTGGGCGGCTTCGTTTTCCCCGGCCTTCTCCATCTTGGAGATCACGATCCCCACGGCACGCCCCTGAACGTCGATCACCGGCCCGCCGCTATTGCCTGAATGGATCGGCATTGAGACCTGCAGCAGCCGCGCGTCATCCATCCGCCCGCTGGCCACGTCATTGCCTGCAAGCGCGCTGACCTCGCCGGAGGTCATCTTCAAGGCCAGACCCAAGGTATCGGGCGACGGATAGCCCAGGGTAAACACCTGCTCCCCCAGCCGCGCCGAACCCGCAAGGAACGGAATCGCGACCCTCGCACCAGCCGGTAAGACCGGCCTCAAGACGGCGATGTCATTGGCCGGATCGGCCACTACCAGCTCGGCGGTACCCACCAGCTTGCCATTCTGCGCCAGCTCAAGCTTGGTCGCGCCTTCGATCACGTGATTGGCTGTGATGATATAGCCCTTGGGGCCTAGCCAGCCGGTGCCGACGAAGGTGCCGCTTTCCTCGGTTTCGTTGGCCGCGATGTGGTTCGGGTCGCAGGCATATTTTGCGATCAGCTCGACGCTGGATCCACTGGCCCACTTCTGGACCTCGACCTTGTCGGCTGGCGGCGCATAGACGCCCACCAGGTTGCCTGAGGCGTCATAGCTATCCACCACCATGGTCTCAACGGTCTGGGCCTTGCAGTCGAAGGCCTGGGCCAAATAGCCGTTTGTGAAGAAGGTGCCGTCTGCCAGTTTGCGTGGGGCCTCATTGTCGGCCCGCACAATCACCCCCACCTGCCCGCCCTCTAAGGCGATCACCCCCGCCTCATCGATGAAGTACTTCGTCTTCGAAACCGGATCATAGGCGGTCGGCAACCAGTTGGCCTTGGTGGTTGGGTTGGTATCGAGGCCGGGCTTCAAGACGGCCCGACTAGCGGCAATCCCGCAGATCTTGGCCTGCAAGGTTTCCCCAACGCTGCCGGGCGGCGGCGACGCAAACTTCCAGTCAGCCCGCGGCGGTTCAAATTTTGAGACCACCTGATCCTTGGCATTGCCATTGGCGAACGCGATGATCGAAAAGGTCCGCGAACGGCAATCTTCCAGCCGCTGCATTATCACATAGGTATAGGTCTTGCGCGTCTCGACGTCGCGCAACGGGCGCTTCAGGACCTGACGAATCCAGCTTTCCGTATAGGCACCGTTGGGCCGAAAATGCGACATATCCAGCTCATAGACATTGCCGCTCTGGTCGCTGGCCACCCGCTCCCAACTGGCCGCGCTCGCCCCACTGGCCAGGGCCAAAACCCCGGCGATCACCGCCCATGCGCGCCCAAGGTTCATGCCCAAGCCCCAATCCAACCTAGGGGCGAGGCTAGCTGCCAAGATGGCGGTCGACAATGGTGGTAATTGCCGGTGTTCCTAGTTTCGAGGACATACCCTTACCTTGCTGCAATGGGCGGCTCGAAACTCAGTGGCGATCGCGCGCACTTCATCGCTATAGCCGGACCAGTCCTTGATCGAACAAATATAGTCTTGGTGGGCGGTCATCGTGCTCTGAAACGTGGTCTTCCAACTGGCATCGGCGGTAATGGCCTGCTCGGCGGCATAGAGCATGTATTCCACATAGTTTTCATAGGCCCCCTCCTGGGGACTGCCGATCAAGGCGCAATAATCCGGGTTGGCCAACTCCGGTCGACTGATCGAGAGGTTGAGAAATTCGCGGTAGATGTCGCGCGCCGACTGCGCCGCGGCGATCCGCGCCGAGGCATCGATCTGCAGCTTGACCCCGATCAATGCGCCCAGCGCCAGGACCACTGTCAAGATCGCCGCCAAGGCCTGGATCGCGCCCACATGGGCATCAAGCCAACGCCAAACCGCCTTCACAATCTCACCCCGTTTCCGGCCCTCGGTTGTTGCTGTGTGGCACAGTGAATGCCACCGCCCGCCTCACCCAAGGCATCGACATTCAGGCTGACGATCTCTCGCTTGGGATAGAGCGCGGTCAGCACCTCATGGGCTTTCTGATCCGTCCGATCATCGCCGAATTCCGCACTGATCACCGCGCCGTTGCAGCAATAGAAGTTCACATAGCTCGCGAGAAAATCGGGGTTTCGCCACCGGGTCTTGAAGGGTTCAGGTATGACGATGATCTCCAGTTTTCGCCCCTGGGCATCTGTGGCGCGCTTGAGGATCTCATAGGCCTCATAGGCCGCCCGCGAAAAGGGATCACCAACAGTCACCTTGTCTGGAAGTTGGATCAGCACCCGTCCGGGGCCCACAAACCGCGCCAAAGCATCGATGTGATAGTCGGTGATATCTTCACCCCTAACGCCCGGGACCCAGATGATCTGCTTGCCGCCCAGGGCGCGCACCAGCCGCTCGCCCACCACCCCTTTGGTCAAGCGATTGCGGTTAGGATTGGCCCAGCAACTGGCTGTGGCGAGCAGGGTTCCGACCCCGTCGTGCTCCACCCCGCCACCCTCGCCCACCAGGCCGGTGGGCAACAGCGGAACGCCCAAACGCGCCGCGACCCGCTTGGCGATCTGACCGTCATTGACGTGAACCTGCTTGCCCCCCCAGCCATTGAACTGGATGTGAGCGACCGCCAGGGCTCCGGCCCCCGATTTCACAAAGGTCGGTCCCGCATCACGGCACCACAGGTCATCCGTCGGAATGTCCCAGAGGGCCACTTGAGGCCCCAACCCCTCACGCGCGCCTGCTGCCTGATCCTGCCCCACCATCATCGCCACGGGTTCAAACCGGCTGATGGCATTGGCAATCCGCGCAATGGTCTGCTGAACGCCGACGAGCTCGGCCTCATCATAGACCTGCAGGCTCACCGGCCACTGCATCAGCGTCCGCTCATGCGGCGCGGTCTCCAGCGGCATCTCATAGGCGGCGAATGGCGATCCCCCACGCTCCACGACCCCCGCCAGACCTGCCGCCAACATCGTTCGCCGATCCATCCCGCCTCCTCGTGCAGTCGGGCGTCAAAATGTCGCGCGGTGAGGCCGAAATTCGTCCCCCACCGCCTCATCAATGCGACGCACGTCCTTCAACTTCACCGCAATTCTGCGGCCATCGCGAGCCACCCCTCGCGCGCGCTCGGAAACTTTGGGGTCCATCCTGTGGCACTCTTAAATGCTGAATTGCTGACACGCAGTGATCGCGTCAGCGATGTTGTGCCGTCGCCGAGAAGTTCGGCGATCCGGCCCGGTGCCCTCACATAGCATTTTCGACCGGCGGCATGGGCAATCGCATCGGCATAATCACTCTTGGTCAGCGGCACATCATCAACGACGTTGTAGCTGCTGGCGGGTGCTGCCAACGCCGCTGCGACAGCGCGGCCACCGTCGGCCACATGGATCGAGCTAAGATAAGTTTTTGCGCCGCCCATCATAATGCAGACTCCCCATTTTCGGGCTAGCGCCAGAAACTCCTCGCTATGCTTGGCACCCGGACCATAAAACCATCCAAAGCGAAGGATAATGCCCGTGCCGCCGCTGCTGCTGAATCGGCTCGCGCTTGCCTCGGCAGCAAGATTGGATTGCGCCATCGGAAAGTCATCCGTTGGGCAAGTCTCGTCAATCCATTCGCTACCGTGATCGCGGTAGATCATGCTGACCGATTCTTGAATCAGGCGAGGCACGCCGGCTTCAAGGGCGGCATCGACGACGACAGCCGAGCCCTCGGTTCTGATTCGGATGTTTTCCGACCACGCGCTGATCTTCCGAAAATCGGCCGTTGCAGGCAAAGCTGTCGCCAGATTGACGACGGCGTCCTGACCAACAAAAACCTCCGTAAGACGGGCCTTGTCGAAGATGGAAACTTCGACAGGTTTGGCACCTTGCCGTTGCAGAATCGCGGCCTTGTCCGTGTTTCTCGCGAGCGCAGTGACCACGTGGCCCGCATCGACGAGCGCAGACACCGCGTGACGCCCAATCGCACCGGTCCCACCTGTTACAAATACTTTAGCCACCGCCAGCACCCCTGCGCCAATCGGCTTTATCATCGCCCGCAGATTCTATTGGAGTCTATCCCAAAAACACGCGCCCAGGCGCGTAGGGTGTGCACTGTTCCTCGCCGACTGTAATCGGATCTATCCTTTGCGGTCGCACGAGGGATGTAGACCCCATAGCAGCGGTGCGCGCCAACTTGTCCGCCATCCAGTCACGGTTTAATGAACCAATGAGAGCAAGTTGATTGCAACGAAACCCGAGGGATCGTTCAGATGCGCAGATATTTCACGTT
>JANLPK010000203.1:0-2192 GCA_031367205.1 Alphaproteobacteria bacterium | reverse complement strand
CCTTCCTCCCAGCCGGGCAGGAAGACCAGCGGGAATTCCAGGCCCTTGGCGGCGTGCAGGGTCATGATCTGGACGGCGTCGGCTTGCGGGCCGCGATCCATGTCCATCACCAGGGAGACGTGCTCGAGATAGGCCTGCAGCGTGTCGAAGGCCCCCATGGACTGGACCAGTTCTTTCAGGTTCTCCAACCGCGTCTGGGCGGTGGGGGTCTTGTCGAGGCGCAGGGCATCGGTATAGCCGCTTTCCTCCAGCACCTGTTCCATCAGCCGCGCGTGGGCGACGGTTTCGGCCTGGGCCCGCCAACGGTCCATATCGCGCAGGAAGTTGGCGAGGCTGGTCCGGGTGCGGGTGGCGAGTTCGTCGGTGAGCACGACTTCGCGGGCGGCGGTCATCACCGGCACACCGGCCAGACGGGCCATCTGGAGTAGCTTGGATACCGTGGTGTCGCCGATGCCGCGCTTGGGGGTATTGACGATGCGCTCAAAGGCCAGATCGTCATCGGGGGATTGGATGAGGCGCAGATAGGCGTGGGCATCGCGGATCTCTGCGCGCTCGAAGAAGCGCGGGCCGCCAACCACGGTATAGGGGATCGACAGCAGGACGAAGCGCTCCTCGAAGGCGCGCATCTGGAACGAGGCACGGACCAGGATAGCCATGTCGCGGTATTTTCGCGGTTCCTTTTCGGTGCCACCCTTGCGGGCGCGCTCGATCTCGTCGGCGATCAGGCGGCTCTCGGCCTCGCCGTCCCAGACGCCGCGCACCACGACCTTTTCTCCGCCGTTTTGTTCGGTCCAGAGGGTCTTGCCCAGGCGGCCCTTATTGGCGCTGATCAGACCGCTGGCGGCGGCCAGGATGTGGCTGGTGGAGCGGTAATTGCGCTCTAGTCGGATGACCGTAGCGCCGGGAAAGTCACGCTCAAAGCGCAGGATGTTGTCGACCTCGGCCCCGCGCCAGCCATAGATCGACTGGTCATCATCGCCCACGCAGCAGACGTTCTGGCTGGCCTGACCCAGCAGCCGCAGCCACAGATATTGGGCGACATTGGTGTCTTGGTACTCATCGACCAGGATGTAGCGGAACCGGCGGTGGAACTCAGCCAGGACCTCGGGATGGGCCATGAAGATCGTCAGGTTGTGCAGCAGCAGGTCGCCGAAGTCGCAGGCGTTTAGCACCCGCATCCGGGCCTGATAGAGGGCGTAGAGGGCTTGACCCTTGCCGGCGGCGAACTCGCAGCCTTCGCTGGCGGGCAGGCGATCGGGCGTCCAGCCGCGATTCTTCCAATGATCGATAAGCCCGGCCAGGGTCTTGGGTGTCCAACGCTTGGCGTCGATGTTCTCGGCTTCCAGCACCTGTTTGATCAGGCGCTCTTGGTCGTCGGTATCTAGGATGGTGAAACTTGGTTTTAACCCGACCAGCTCAGCATGGCGGCGCAGGATCTGGGCGGCGACGGAATGGAAGGTGCCTAGCCAGCGTAGACCCTCGGCCTGGGGCCCGATGATGTGGGTGATGCGTTCGCGCATCTCACGCGCGGCCTTGTTGGTGAAGGTAACGACCAGCAGTTCCCAGGGCTTGGCCTTGCCGGTGGCCAGGATGTGGGCCAGCCGCGTGGTGAGCACGCGGGTCTTGCCGGTGCCGGCTCCGGCCAGGACGAGGACTGGGCCTTCGGTGGCTTCGACGGCCTTGCGCTGTTCGGGGTTTAGGCCGTCGCGGTAGTCAGGACCCTGCACGCGGGCGAGATCGCTGATGCGGGGGGCAGGGGCGTTGTCAAATGAGTCGGGAACAGACATTGGAACATATGTAGCACGAGATGTGGGGAGCTTAAGGGCCTTCAAATCCTCCACCAGCGCGAAGCGCGGTTTGGGGGAGGTGGTGCGAAGCGCCGGAGGGGGTTCCAGTCGACAGGTCTACGCCCTTCGACCCCCTCAGTCAGCTTCGCTGACAGCTCCCCCAAAGGTGGAGCATTTGGTGCGCGCAAACCCCAGCGCCGCGACGCGACAGGCTGAGGCTAGGGGGCGTTCACCCCGAGATTGGTCGAGGCGGGCGATGAGGGCGGCTAGGCTCAGGCCCTGCGCCTTGGCCATCTCGTCGAGGACGGCCCAGAATTCGGGCTCCAAGGCCATGGAGGTGGCGTGTCCGGCCAATAGAATCGAGCGTTTGCGAAGTCTTGGCATTGTTGCGCTAGAGAGCTTGAA
>JANLPK010000186.1:0-15003 GCA_031367205.1 Alphaproteobacteria bacterium | reverse complement strand
CATGAAGCCGGGGACATCGACGAAGGTCACCAAGGGAATATCGAAGGCGTCACAGAAGCGCACGAACCGTGCGGCTTTGCGCGAACTGTCGATGTCGAGAACCCCGGCCAAAACCTGCGGTTGGTTGGCGACGATGCCGATACTGCGACCATCAATGCGCGCGAACCCAACCACGATGTTCTTGGCAAAATCGGGAGAAATCTCAAAGAAATCCGCTTCATCGACGACCTTGTTGATGAGTTCCTTCATGTCGTAAGGCTTGTTCGGATTGGTCGGGATTAGCGTGTCAAGACTGGGCTCTTCGCGCTCCGCGTCATCGAAACTGTCACGAACCGGCGGCTTTTCACGGTTCGATAGCGGCAGGAAGTCGATCAGTCGCCGCACCTGTGTCAGAGCCTCAAGGTCGTTCTCAAAGGCGCCGTCTGCCACCCCGGATTTCATCGCATGGACCCGATACCCGCCAAGCTCTTCGTGGGTGACTTCTTCGTGAGTGACCGTCTTCACAACGTCCGGACCCGTGACGTACATGTAGCTGGTATCCTTCACCATGAAGATGAAGTCGGTGATGGCCGGTGAATAGACATCGCCACCCGCGCAGGGGCCCATGATGACGCTGATCTGCGGGATCACGCCGCTGGCCAAGGTGTTCTGCAAAAAGATATCAGCATAACCGGCGAGACCATCCACGCCCTCTTGGATTCGGGCACCGCCGGCATCGAACAGACCGATAATTGGCGCACCAACCTTGAGCGCCTGCTCCTGAACCTTGACGATTTTTCGGGCGTGAGCGTTGGAAAGAGACCCACCGAAGACTGTGAAATCTTTGGAGAAAACAAATACCAGACGACCGTTGATATTGCCCCAGCCGGTGACGACGCCGTCGCCGGAAATCTTGTTGTCGGCCATGCCGAAATCGGTGGCACGGTGCTCGACGAACATGTCGAATTCCTCGAAGGAGCCTTCGTCTAGCAAGAGGTCCAAGCGCTCGCGGGCGGTAAGTTTGCCCTTGGCGTGTTGGCTGGCGATCCGCCGTTCGCCGCCGCCCATGCGGGCCTGTTCGCGACGCCGCTCAAGCTCTTCCAGGATCTGCTTCACGCCGGGCTCCGCCGATGTTTTTGTTGGAGCAAGACCTAGTCGGGTCAGCCGGGAGACGCAAGTTCACGGGGGGTAAAGGGGTTGCATGACCTATACATGTTCGATGCATGTTTAGCGCAGAGCGGCGAACCATTGAGAGAGCATCCGGGACTCTTTGAGGAGTCCTGCTGTGCGGATAGCGGCTTCCTCATCGATGCCCCATTTGCGCTCCTGGAATGCATCATCGACGCGGGAAAGACTGTGGGCCTCATGACCCTCGATCCAGCCTCGTTGGAGGGACAAGGTCAGGATCGCAGAGCCGAACAGGGGGGCACCAAAGGCCAATCCTGCCAGACCGAAATTATCCAAATCCAGAGCCAACGCTCTGACCCTGGTGAGGGTCTCACTCGGTTGGGACCGATGGCGGATGCCTTTGGCGCGAATGAAAATCAGGCCAAGCTCGGTCTCGGCGCGCTCCAAGATCGGTTCCCAAGCCTTGGTCTGCTCGACAACCAGCGCCACAGGCTCCTCGGCGAAGTAGCAGATGAGGTCCGAACCGGCATAGTCGGCGAACTGCCCGGCAGTGGCGTCGCGGACTGGCGGGATCGCTTCAATAGCGGTGAAGGCCAATCGGGTGGCACTCATGGCGGCGAGCTCGATAAATTCGCCCTGCCGTGCCCACTCGTCGGCACAAAGCTCGGCCAAAGCAGGGGTCGGCAAGACAAGTTTCAGGCCTCCAGCCGAGCTTGGACCTCGACCATCGAGGAGGACGGCATGGCCGGTTTCGACCGCACGCACCTCCACGGCTTTGTAGAAGCGCCTGGGCTTTTCGCCCGGTTCGTGAAACCCTTTTTGCAAGCTCAAGACTCCCGCCTGCGACGGATGCAGGTCTCTGAGCCGTGAAATGAGGGCTGGGGCGGAAATAGGCAAGGAGCTGTGCGACATGGCCGACGCGGACTTAGACGCTGCCATCGCCGTCACCCGATTTGGTATGGGGGCTCGGCCGGGCGAAATCGCGCTGGTGCGCAGCGATCCACGCGGTTGGCTGAGAGCGCAGATCCGACAAGAAGGTGCTGATCAACCCCAGGACAATCCCCAAACCACCCAGCAGCGGGTCGCTGAGTTGCGGGAATATCGCCAAGACAAAAAAACTGCCAAGGCCGCAACTGAGACCATGGTGCCCGAGGGACGCGACCTTTCGAAGCAGGTTCAGCGGATGATCCGAAACGAGACCGGTGGCGACTTTGCCGCCCGTGCGCAACTGGGAGCCAGCACACCCGCCGGGTTCCGTGAGCGCTGGGCCCTGTTCTGGACCAACCATTTCACGGTCAGCGCCATAAAGCTGGCCACCGCCACGGTGGTCGGGCCGTTTGAGCAGGAGGCGATCCGACCCCACGTATTTGGCAGGTTCACCAGCCTTTTGGGGGCAGCAGACACCCATCCGGCTATGCTGCTCTATCTGGATCAGGCGCAGTCCATTGGACCAGGCAGTGTGGCGGCGCAGTACCTCAAGCGCGGCAAAAATCAGCGCGGGGTTGGCAAACCATCCCTACCGGAGAACCTGCATCATGTGGGGTTGAATGAAAACCTGGCTCGCGAAATCCTGGAACTACACACCGTCGGGCTGAACGGTGGTTATGGTCAGTCTGATGTCACCGAGTTTGCGCGCGCGATGACTGGGCTTTCCATCGGTGGATTCAGAGAACCGCCGGAATATGTCGGCACTACCGTCTTTCGCGGCAATACCCATGAGCCGGGCGAACGATTGGTGATGGGCATACGTTATCCGCCCGGCGGCAAGGCGCAATCCGCCGCTATCCTGGCCGACCTGGCAGAAAGGCCGGAGACCGCCCGGTTCATCTGCGGCAAGATCGCCCGGCATTTCGTCGCCGATAATCCGCCCCCTGCCCTCGTATCGCGACTCATCCAGGCCTGGACCCGGTCGAAGGGCGATCTGGCGGTCGTCGCCGGGGCTTTGATCGATGCCCCGGAGGCTTGGGACCCGACGCCCACGAAGTTCAAGACGCCGTATGAGTTCTTGATTTCCAGTTGGCGGGCAGCGGGGGACGTACCGCGCGACATCACCGAGCTGGCCCCGACCCTGAATGCGATGGGTCAGAAGGCATTCTCCCCGCCGTCCCCCAAGGGCTGGCCCGAGGAAACGGAGTCCTGGGCGGCCCCTGATGCGATCGTCAAGCGGATGAGTTGGGCTCAAGCCTTTGCTGCCCTCGCCACCGCAGATCGTGACCCAAGTGTTCTGGCTAACGACGCCCTGGGCGCACGCCTGCAACCCAATACAGCGGCGATGATTTCCCGCGCGGAGTCCCGGCCCGAGGGCTTGGCGCTACTCTTAATGAGCCCGGAGTTTCAACGCCGATGACAACTTCTCTGATCTTCTCACGCCGCCACGCCCTGGCCGCAGCAGCCGGGTTTGGCTTGTCACTAAACTTCGTCGCCCGTCAGAGCTTTGCCGCCAGCCAAGGCGGGCAAGCAGCCAAGAAACTGGTGTTGGTCATTTGTCGCGGCGGGTTGGATGGGCTCAGCGTCGCGCCGCCGGTGGGTGACCCAGACTATGTGGGGCTTCGGCGCGGTCTGGCGCTGGGCGACACGGCCCTGAAGTTGGACGGGGCCTTCGGATTGCACCCGGCACTGGCATCGGTTCACGCCCTGGCCCAAGCCGGTCAAGCGCGGATCGTTCCGGCCGTCGCCACGCCGGACCGAGCCCGGTCGCATTTTGAGGCGCAGGACGTTTTGGAGAGCGGTGGATCGGTGGTCTACGGCACCACCTCCGGCTGGCTGAACCGAGCCGTCTCCAGCCTTAGCGCTCAGCGCAAGGTCGAGGCGATCTCCATCGGGGCTACAGCGCCCCTGGTCATGCGGGGCCCCGCAGCGGTGTCGTCCTGGTCACCGGGCAAGCTCGTGGACGCCTCAGCCCGCCTGCCCAGCCTATTGCAGGACCTCTACAAGGACGATCCGGTGCTGGGCCCAGCCTTCGCACGCGGCTTGGAGACCGAGACCATGGCCGGGAGTGCCATGGGCAGTGGCGGGGCGTCGAGCGGCAAGGGCGGGTATCTGAAGCAGGGCCAGGACGCGGCGCGCAAGCTGGGCGAGACCGTGGCCGGGTTCATGACTGAACCCAACGGCCCGCAGATCGCCGCGATCAGCCTCGACGGCTTTGACACCCATGCCAATCAGTTGGGGCAGCTGGCCGTGCGATTGGCAGGCCTGGACGCGCTATTGGACGGCTTGCACACCGGCCTCGGCGGAGCCTGGAGCGATACCGTGGTGATGGTCGCCACCGAGTTCGGCCGCACAGCCCGAGCCAACGGCACCGGCGGCACCGACCATGGAACCGCGTCGACGGCCCTACTCTTGGGGGGCGGCCTAAAGCGCGGCGGCATTATCGGCGACTGGCCGACCTTGAAGGCGTCAAGCTTGTTCGAGAACCGCGACCTCGCGCCCAGCCTCGATATGCGCGCCCTGTTCAAGGGCGTATTGGCTGAGCAATTGGGCTTGGATGATGGGGCGCTGAACAGCTCCGTGTTTCCAGAGAGCGGCGGGGTCAAGCGTCTCGCGGGGTTGGTTTGATCCGCACTCAGGTCTTACCCTCCAAATGCGTCTTCATGATCTCCATGCCCTGGCCCATCAGTGGGCTGAAGGCATCTGCCATGGCTTGGGGCAAGACGTCGGCGATCCAGGTTACGCGGGTTAGGCCCGGGCCTGCGTCGAAGACCTGCATGGCACCGTTGTGATGACGGACCTGATCGCTCTCAATGCTCCACACCAGACGGCGCTGGGTGTCGTCAACGGTGACGATGTGTTCCTTAAGCACCATGCCGCTGGCGAAAGTCACCATGCGGGCGGGCGGTTCGGCACCCGGCACCATCTCCACATGGGTTACGAAGCCGGGGACCAGTCCAGTGTGCAAAGCGCCAACATCGCGTACGGCGGCCCAAACGGTCTCGGAAGGGACTTTAATCAGGATTTCTTTGTGGACGGTGGGCATGGTGATTCCTGGGTTTCTTGGGCTACCCTAGGTGTTTGGGCCGTGACATGCTGGCTGAAAACGGACATCGTCACTTCATTGCAAGCACGCCATTTGGAAAGACCCAGCCATGCACGAAGCCTCCGCCCGCGAAGACCTAGCCCTTAGCGCCGACGCCGTTTGGGCGGTGATCGGGGATTTCTCCGGCATTCGGAAATGGGCGCCTGCCCTGGAGGCCGAGAGCACCGAGGTGACGCCCAAGGGCAAGGTTCGGACGCTGACCATGCCCGGCGGTCGTCAAATTAGCGAGCTTTGCACCGACGAGGGACCCTACCACTACACCTACACCCTCGATCGCCCGGACCTGGAGGTTTATCTCTCTACCGTGTCGGTGGAGCCGGGCGGTCCGGACAGCTGCGCCATCGCACTGAAGGTCAAGTTCGTGCCCAAGGACCCGGCCAAGCTTGAGGAATTGACTGAGGGCCTGACGAAGTTTTGTCGCGGCAATATCAAGGCGATGAAGCGGGCATTGGGGTTGGGTGAACCCCGGCCCTAAGCGCTCGTGCTCACCACATGCCCCAACCGTGCAAAGGCTGCTTTGCGAGACGATGTCGAACGGTAGGCAAGGCCGATTGTGCGAGTAGGGCCGGGCTGGACGAAGGGTGTGATGGCGATGCGCGGGTCGGCTAAAGCCTGTAGAGCCATTTCCGGGATCAGAGTTTGGCCCAGGCCGGCGGCGACCAGTTGCACCAAGGTGGCGAGGCTGGTGGCCCCGAGCTGAGTACGCAGGCCTGGATCAGCGGTGCCGCACAGGCTGAGCGCCTGATCGCGCAGACAATGGCCCTCATCGAGCAATAGGAGCGTTGCCAAGTTAAGGTTGGCGGGGTCCATCGGAACGCCGGGGGAGTCGGCCAGCGCAGTTGCCAGATGAAATCCGTCCTCGAAGAGGGGTACGGTTTCAAGGTCGTCGCCTAAGACCGGTAGCGCCAGCAGGATCAGATCAAGCCTCCCGTTGCGTAGTTCACTGATCAGAGTGGCCGACACAGCCTCGCGGATTGCGAAGCTCGCCTCCGGAAAAGCCTTCTGCATGGACGGCAATGCGCTGGGCAACAAAAAGGGGGCGATGGTCGGGATGACACCCAAGGCCACCGGCCCGACCAATGCGTCAATGCCGGTGGCGGCATTTGTAAGGTCTTGCACCGACGAGAGAACAGCGCGGGCGCGGGCAACGATCAGCACGCCGGTCTCAGTCAAGGTTGCCCCCCGACCTCGCCGGTCCACGAGGCCGACCCCGAGGCGGGCCTCCAGATCAGCGATCTGTTGCGAAAGAGCCGGTTGGCTGACGGAGCACGCCAGGGCGGCACGACCAAAATGACCCTGATCGGCCAAGGCCACCAGATAGCGAAGTTGACGCAGAGTCGGCATTAATAGGTTTTTCCGATCACACTTCAGGAATATACGATTTTACTAATCATGCGGGTCGCCGCAAGAGGAAACTCACTGCCAGCAGGAGCCGCGCCATGAGCACCAAAGACCAGATCACCACCGCTTCCGGAATTCCGGTCGCTGATAACCAAAACAGCCTCTCTGCAGGCGCACGCGGGCCGCTGCTGTTGCAGGACTTTCACCTGATCGAGAAACTGCAGCACTTCAACCGCGAGCGCATTCCTGAGCGCGTGGTCCACGCTAAGGGCTCGGGTGCCTACGGGACCTTTACGGTAACCCACGACATCAGCGCCTACACCAAGGCCAAGCTGTTTAGCCAGGTGGGCAAGCAGACCGAGACCTTTGTGCGGTTCTCCACGGTGGGCGGTGAACGCGGTTCAGCCGACACCGAGCGCGATCCGCGCGGCTTTGCGATCCGGTTCTATACCGAAGACGGCAACTGGGACCTCGTCGGCAACAATACGCCGATGTTCTTCATCAAGGACCCGATCAAGTTTCCCGACTTCGTGCACACTCAGAAGCGCTGTCCACAAACCAATCTGAAGTCGCCGACCATGATGTTCGACTTCTGGTCCAAGGCCCCAGAGAGCTTGCATCAGGTCACCATGCTGTTCTCCAGCCGCGGCACGCCCGATGGCTATCGGCACATGGATGGGTTCGGCAGCCACACCTTCAGCCTGCTCAATGAGGACGGTGATCGGGTATTTGTGAAGTGGCATCTACGCACCCGGCAGGGGATCAAGAACCTGGAGGCCGCAGATGCCGTGCGACTAGCCGGGCAAGACCCGGACTACGCCCAGCGTGACCTGTTCGGGGCCATTGACCAGGGCGACTTCCCCCAGTGGGAGGTGCGCCTGCAGATCGCCACCGAGGCAGAGCTTGAGGCCTGGGAGGCGCGGACCGGCTGGAACCCCTTTGACCTGACCAAGGTATGGCCACATGCCGACTTCCCGCGCATTCCAGTAGGAATTTTGGAGTTGAACCGCAATCCGACCAACTACCACGCCGAGGTTGAGCAGGCGGCGTTCTCGCCGGCCAATATCCTGCCTGGCATGGGATATTCACCCGACAAGATGCTGCAGGGACGCTTGTTCGGTTATCACGATGCCCAGCTCTATCGGGTCGGCACCAACCACCAGCACCTGCCTGTCAATGCGCCGCGCTGCCCAGTCCACAATCAGCAACGCGACGGCCAAATGGCGGTGGCCAATGGCGGGGCAGCCCAGAACTACGCGACCGTGGCGGCGGCCGGATCCGGGGCGTCAGGCTTTGGTCACGGCGACCCCGGTTGGTCCCTGAAGGGTGTGGCCGGGCGAACTGACGGACGCGGGGCAGAGGATGATTTTACCCAGGCCGGGAACCTTTTTCGCATCCTATCGCCGGTGGAGCAGGCCAAGCTGTTCGCCAATCTCGCCGGCCCGTTGTCTCAGGTCAGCGACGAGATCCTGCAACGCCAACTGGGTCACTTCGACAAGGCTGACCTAGCCTATGGCGCAGGAGTTCGGGCAGCTCTGGCTGCGCGGGGTTAGATGAGAGGTGGAGGGGCTGCTCGACACCCTCGAAGGAGATGATTCCGTGGCGGGAGAGGATATAGTGGGTCTCCACCTGTGCGCTTGGGTTGGTTTGAAGTCTCTCTGTTAGGGTTTGGGCGAGGTCGGCGCGGCACCAAGTTCATAGCGAATGGGAATGGTCACCCGACCCCCGACAGTGGGCAGGCCCTCTTGGGACCAGACGGTGAGTTGAAAGTACTTCACGAGTTCCAGGGCCTTGGTGCCAAGACCCTTCGCGGGGGGATCTTCGCTAATGATTTTGCAGTCCTCCACCCTCCCTTCCACAACGACAGCACAATCAAGACGAATGCGGGCAGTGCCGGTAAGAGAATTGTCGGTAGGTAGCGCGGCAGCAAGGTCCCGGGCTGTCGGTAAGGCGACCCAATCGGGCTTGCCGATTGTCGGAATGTTGGCGTTCAACATCTCCGGCGTAAAGACGACGATGATTTGAGTGCTCATTCCCTTGGTTGACTTGCCCTCAACCGTCTCTGGGCCGGTGAAATAGCGGGCAAGAGTCTTGGCGGCGAGACCCAGATTGAGTCCGGGTGGTTGAGCTGCGAACTCGATGCAGTCACCTAACTTACCCGCTGCTGCGAGCTTACAGTCCAGAACGACACGTCCGCCAAGTTTCTTGTCTCGCGCTTTCTTCGGATAGGCGGCGGCAACCTGAGCAAAGGTAGGTGCAGTTGTCCAACGATGGATTGTTAGGGTGGGGTTAGTGCCAAATGTTGATCCACCGCTATCCTTAAAAGTCAGGGGCATCTGGACCCTTCCTCCATCGACGGGCACGCCATCCACCTTCATTGGTGACAAAAGCAGTTGTGGTGTCATTGCGATGGCCGCCTGGCCAAAGCCCGCACCTGCTGGAAACTCAGAGACGACCACGCAATTCTTCATTACGCCCTGACGGCTGACTTCGCAGCTGATTACCGCCTTTCCATCGATGCCCTTTTCCATGGCTGCCTTGGGCCACACACTGAGCATGGTTTCCGGTGTCGGCTTCTTCACCCAATCCGGGTTGGTAATGACATGGTTGCCCGCCCCAGGCTCCTCAGCCCTTGTCGGGGAAGTCGCCAACACCGTGAGCGCGACAACGGCGACCGATTTTGTATTCATGTCAGGCTCCCTACGATTGAAACTCCGGCACACTGATCAGAGGTTGAATGCCCGGCCAAGTCAACGGGATCTGTTTAGCCCGGAAATACGTACTCAACATCGCTGAAGCTGTCGGCAGCGAAGACATAGAGGATCCTCAGCGGCTCAGGACCAACACAGCGAGCGGCGTGGATGAGATTGCCGGGGATGTAGACCGCGTCGCCGGGGGCCAGGGGCTGCTCGACGCCTTCGAAGGAGATGATCCCGTGGCCGGAGAGGATGTAATAGGTCTCCGCCTGGGCGTGGCGATGGAGTTTGAAGGGCGCATCTGTTTCCCGAACCTCAGTGACGCCCATGGTCAGGCCGTTGGTTGGCGTGCGGTCTGCGCTGATCAAGGTGCGCCAAGTGACGGCGGCAAAGCGCGGATCATCGCCGCCCTCGATGGGGCAATCGGCTTGATGGACGACGGTTGGGGCGATCACGGGTTCTGGCCTCAAAGCTGCAACGGGCAGTCTGCCGAATTGTCGAGCCAAGGATCGAAGATTGACCAGCCGAATGTGCGCATGTCGGCCACATCGCGCGTCGCTAGATAGAGCCTGCGCTTCTGCGCCGTGGCAATGAGCATGGTGTCGATGACTGGGGCCCTACCGCCTGTGGCCCGGCGATACTGGCCGCTAAGAACACCCCAATTCCGAACTATGTCGTCCTCTAGCGGGAGAACGCGCCCGGCAAACTGCGCCTCAATATGATTTCGAAAGCTGAGGTAACGCGCGCGCCGACCGTCTGTCAGCGGCAAGGACTCGATCCCTTGATCAATCTCGCCAAGGGTCAGGATGCTGACATAGGTGCGGTCTTGCGGAACCTGTCGCAGCCAGCTGATGACACGCTCATTTGGGCGCGGCCGGACCAGCTCTGAGACCACGTTGGTGTCCAGCAACCAGCCCCTCACAGGTCGAGCTCCCGGCCCGTGTCAACGTCTCTGTCGAGGTCAATGTCACCGACAAAGTTGGCGCGGAAGTGATCAACCCAACAGGTCAGATCGTTTGATCCCGTCAGGCGAAGATAGTCATCAGTCGAGAGCAGCACGGCGGTATTTTCGCCACGCACAGTGATGGTTTGCGGACCCTGATCCTTGGCTTGACGAACGACCTCACTGAGGCGGGCCTTCGCGGTCTCGAGCTTCCAGGCCGTCATAGGGGTTCCCTTAACTAGTCAGCTGACTATCACAATCCTGCGCACCCATCAAGTGAACTACCGCCTGCCCTTCTTTAGAAAAGGTTCAGGATCGGCCTCACGCTCGTCGAAGCCGAACTTAGCAAAGCCGGCTTTCATCTCGGGACTTAGGGGAGCTTCCATGACCAAGGTGCCGCGCGTGGGGTGCGGCAGGGTAAGACGGCGAGCGTGGAGCTGAAGCTTCAAGCCAAAGGAAAGGGCAGCCGAGGCCTCCGTCTTGTACTTCGGGTCACCAAGGATCGGGTGTCCCATGGCCAGCATGTGGGCGCGAAGCTGATGGGTACGGCCTGTGTGAGGCCGCAGGGCCATCCAGGCCACCCGAGCCCCCGCGCGACTGATCATCGAGAAGTCGGTTTGGGCCGGTTCAGCACCAGGCTCCTTCGGCTGGGCCGGGACGACCATTTCGCGGTCTCCGACCCCCTTCTTGACCAAGGGCAGGTCCAGCGTGCCGTCTTGCGGCTTTGGGTGGCCCAAGACCAGAGCCCAATAGGTCTTCTCGGCTTTGCGCCGCGCGAAGGAGCCGGCGAGCTTGGCCGCCGCGCCAGGGGTTTTGCCCAACACCAACACACCGGATGTATCACGGTCTAGGCGGTGGACCAGGCGCGGGCGCTCCAGCCCCTCCCCCCAGGCCGACAGCAAGCGGTCGACGTGCTTGGAGGTCTTGGTGCCGCCTTGGACAGCGAGGCCTGCGGGCTTATTGAGCACCAGCACCTCATCATCCTCGTAGAGGACCAAAGACTTGGCATAAATCGTGTCACGTTTATCCAACACCTCACGGGTGCCGGGAGCCGGAGCCTCCGGTAATGGCGGGACGCGGACTTGGGCACCGGCGGTTAGGCGGGTGTCAGGCTTGGCGCGGGCCCCGTCAACGCGAATCTGGCCCGTTCGGGTGAGCTTTTGCAGATGGACGTGATTGAGGTGCGGCCAGCGTCGCTTGAACCAGCGGTCCAGGCGCACACCGTCTTCACCGGCGTCCACCAACAGGGTGCGGACCTCCCTCATGCGAACAGCCTGCGCGAGATGGCGAGGCCAAGGCCGACGGCCAGCAGGGAGGCCACCACTGATCCCAAAGCGTAGATTGCAGCGCCGCCGTAGGCCCGGCGCTCGATCATCAGCACGGTTTCCAAAGAATAGGCCGAGAAGGTGGTGAAGCCGCCGAGCACGCCGACCTGTAGCAACAGCCGGAGGCGTTCAGCACCCTCCCCTGTGCGCACCGCCAGTAAACCCGCGAGCACGCCGATCAGCAGACCGCCGAAGATATTGGCAGCAAAGGTGGCTTGGGGCCAACCCGAACCGGCCAGGCGCAGACCCAGGGCGTAGCGTCCCACGGAGCCGGCCGCGCCGCCGAGCGCCACCAAAAGGAAGTTGTTCATACCCCCTTATGCGACGGTCCGGCGCGGACGCAAAGCATTCGCATACTATGCGGTAGACACTATGTATCACACAGTGTATACCGCACAGCGTGATGCCAAACGAAACCGACCTTTTCGAGTCGCTCCGACAGGAGCTCCGCCGTGGATCGCTGATCCTGGCCGTGTTGGGCCAGCTAAGAGCCGAGCACTATGGCTACACCCTGCGCAGGGCCCTGGCCGACGCCGGCGTGGAGATCGAGGAAGGCGCGCTCTATCCGATGCTGCGGCGCTTGGAGACCCAGGGCCTGCTGACCAGCGAATGGCGCGAGGAAGACCGCCGGAGGAAGCGGTTCTACAGGCTCTCTGCCGAGGGCACGGCGGTGCTGCAGCGGCTAGTCACTGAGTGGAACGCACTCAACACGTCTGTGAATGAGATACTAAGGGACAAGCCATGAAGGACTTGCTGGATCGTTATCTGGCCGCCGTGTCGCGCCAACTGCCTGAAAAGCAGAGGGCTGATATCACGGCCGAGCTTCGTGACCTGCTGCTTTCGCAGGTCGAGGCGAAGGAGGAGGCTTCCGGTCGTCCTCTGACCCTGGACGAGACCGAGGCTTTGCTGAAGGACTTCGGGCACCCAATCGCCGTGGCAGGCCGCTATCGCAAGGTTCAATACCTCGTTGGACCAGACGTCTTCCCGTTCTGGTGGGCCGGGCTGAAGGGCACCTTGACCATCCTTGCCGGCGTCTATGTCGTTTTGCTCTTGCTGTCGCTCGCTTCTGGGCAAGCGGAAAACGTGGACCAGGTCCCCATCCCCAATCTCAGTATCGCCCTGTTCTACGCCTTTGGTGTGGTGACCCTGGTTGCTGTGGCCATGGAGCAACTAGGTTTCACGAAATATCTCTACCGTTGGCGGCCCTCCAGCTTGCCGACCGCAGGGGTCAAGTTGAAGTCACGATTTGACGCCGTGGTCGAGGCCGGGATGGCGCTTGTATTTCTGTTCTGGTGGTTCGGAATTCTGCATATCGGAGCCTGGATGCCGGTTCCCAAATCAATCGCGATCGGCATGGGACCCGTATTCTCAATACTATTTTGGCCCATTGCCGCCTACGCAGGGGTGGAGTTCCTGGTGGGTCTCTTGGCTGTTGTGGGGCGTCCCTGGGTCAAGACCCATGCGGTCGCATCGATCATCCGATACACTGCCGGAATGATCCTATTCACGGTGCTTTTGCGAGCCGGTCACTGGATCGTCATCACTGGTCACTTGTCGACGCCGGGTGCCGTGAGCAGCATGGAGGCAAGTTTTAACACCGGCATGCGCGTCGGCATCCTAGGGGCCATCGCCACCGTTGTTGTCCTCCTAGGACTGGATGCCCGACGGTTGTGGCTCGTCCTGCAGGCCGAGAAGGCCGACGCCCTACGCTAGAGCCTGTTCCGATAAGTGGGAACCGGTTATCGGAGACGAACAGGCTCTAAATATTTGAATTAGAGCGCGGTTTCTCCCTTTAGACGATTCCGTCTAAAGGGAACGCGCTCTAGGTGCGCGGACCGATGGATTTACGAATTTCTCGGGCGTCATAGACATCGGTGTTCTGGGGGGACGTTCCTTTGCCCATGACGATTTCCAGGGATTGGGCCAGGGCCGGCCCACCGCCGAGTTCGAAACTGCGGCCCAGACTTAGACCAACGCCGGTGCGACCGCCAAAACTGCCGCCGCCGACGCCCACGGAAAAGCTTGGGCGATTTCTATCGGGCGATTGCTGAAAGCTTCGGTCGGAGACCCGGAACCAGTCATAGCCATCGCCTAGGGTCAGGTCAGCGGCCCGCAACAGGGCGTAGTCAGCGACTTGGTTCGGCGGTGCGCCTGGGCCGCCCCGGAATGTGACGCGATATCTGCCCGGTTCAATCTTGTAGTCCGAAAAGCCCATCGATTGGGGATTTTGAGCCGGGACGAATTGAGTTGTGACCTGCGTGGCGCAGCCTGTGAGCGCGGCGGCAAGGGCCAAGGCAATGGGTCTGATCATGATTTCAACCTGTTGAGGCCTTGGAGTTGACGTCGAGAGTTTGGCGGAAGTGCGTCACGTCAGTTTCAGGCTGGAGATCAAACCCGCCATATCGGAGGGGATCGGGGCTTCCATGGTCGCGCGGTGCCCACTGGGGTGAGGGAAGCTGAGAGCTCCAGCGTGAAGCATCAGGCGTGGGATAGGGCGGCCCGCCACAGCCAAGGCTCCACCGTAGCGCGCGTCACCGGCGATGGGGCGACCGATGGAGGCCAAGTGGACACGCAGTTGGTGCATCCGGCCAGTCTGCGGCGACAGCTCCAGCAAGGCCGAAGTCTCGGTGGCCGCAAGGGTCTTGTAGTGGGACAGCGCGGTCTCAGCGTCAGGGTGATCGGCCGCACAGATGCGCATATAGGCCTCACGTCCGACCTCATCGCGACGTAGCGGTTCGGTGACTTCACCCGATGCGGGATCGGGAGCGCCGGGGGTGACGATGGCCTGATAGGTTTTGGAAAACCGCTTTCCCATCATCGCCTTGCCCAGAAAACTTGCGGCGGGTTTGGTGCGGGCCGTCAGGATGACGCCGGAGGTATCGCGGTCCAGGCGGTGGATCAGGCGCGGTCTGGCCTTGCCCGGTTTGGCGAAGGCCCAGACCAATTCGTCCAGAGTGTGGACCTGACTGCGCCCGCCCTGACTGGACAAACCGGCGGGCTTGTTCAGCGCAATGATGTGGTTGTCCTGGAAAATCACCAGGCTGCGGACAAATTCGATCTCGGCCTTGGTGAGTGCGACGGGAGTAAGGTTGTCCTTCACCCTTTGCGCTCCGCTCTGGTGGCCGCCCAGCGATCCAAACGTTCCTTGACCCGGCTCTCGGAGCCTTCCCCCTTGGGGTCGTAGAATTTGCGACGCCCCATGCCGTCCGGGAAGTAGTTCTGGCCGGAGATCCCACCCTCAATATCGTGGTCATAGGCATAGCCCTGGCCATAGCCGAGATCCTTCATCAGCTTCGTGGGGGCATTGAGGATATGGGCCGGTGGTGCCAGCGAGCCGGTTTCCTTAGCCGCCTTCATAGCCGCACCGAAGGCTTTGTAAACGCTGTTGGATTTTGGTGCGCACGCCAGATGGATCACCAATTGTGCCAGCGCAATCTCGCCCTCAGGGCTGCCCAGGAAATCGTAGGTGTCCTTGGCGGCATTGGCCAGGACCAGGGACATCGGATCAGCCTCGCCAATATCTTCCGCCGCCGCGCGGATCAGGCGACGAGCCACGAA
>JANLPK010000179.1:0-7221 GCA_031367205.1 Alphaproteobacteria bacterium | reverse complement strand
TCGCTCACTGGGCCTGAAGACCGGTGATGTCATCGCCATGATGCTGGACAACCATCCCCGGTATTTCGAGATCGCTTGGGCAGCCCAACGCTGCGGGCTCTATTTTACCTGCATCTCGTCCAAGCTCACCAGCAGCGAGATTGAGTACATCGTCACGGACTGTGAGGCCAAGGTGTTGATCACCAGTGCTGGGGTCGGCCCGGTGATCGATGAGATACCAGCGCTGGTTCCAGGCCTGAAGCTCTACATGGTCGGCGAGGCTCGCGCACCATATGCCAGCTTCGAGGCCGCCCGTGACGCCATGTCGACCACACCCGTGGCCGATGAGAGCGCCGGGGCCGACATGCTCTATTCCTCCGGCACCACGGGTCGGCCCAAGGGCATCAAGCGTCCCCTCACTGGCGGACCCATCGATGAGCCCGGTGGTGTTGCGACCCTGGCCCAGGGCGTCTTCGGCTTTCAGAACGACAGCGTCTATATCTCGCCTGCCCCACTTTACCACGCGGCGCCTCTGCGCTGGTGCATGGCCGTGCATCAGCTGGGCGGCACCGTCATCGTGATGGAAAAATTTGACCCCGAGGCCATGCTAGGCCTGATCGAGAAGTACAAAGTCGATGTCGGCCAGTTCGTGCCCACCCACTTCGTGCGGATGCTGAAGCTGGATCCCGCAATCCGGGCGAAATACGACGTCTCGTCCATGCGTTCAGCGGTGCATGCCGCCGCCCCCTGCCCGATCCCGGTCAAGGAACAAATGATGGCTTGGTGGGGTCCGGTGATCCACGAATACTATGCTGGCAGCGAGGGGAACGGCTTTTGCTATGTCGGCCCCCAGGACTGGCTAACCCACAAGGGCACCGTCGGCCGTGGCCTAACCGTAGAGGTCAAAATCGTCGGCGAGGATGGCGAGGCTCTACCACCACGCGCCGAAGGCACCGTCTATTTCGCCAATGGCGCACCGCTAACCTATCACAATGCCCCGGAGAAGATCGCCGAGAACACCAACAAGCACGGCTGGACCACGTTGGGCGATGTGGGCTGGATGGACGAGGAGGGCTTCCTCTATCTCACCGACCGCAAGAGCTTCATGATCATCTCAGGCGGGGTGAACATCTATCCGCAGGAACTGGAAAACCTCCTGATCACCCACCCCAAGGTCGCCGACGCTGCCGTGGTGGGCGGGCCGCACGAGGAGATGGGTGAACAGGTCATCGCTGTCATCCAGCCGATGGACTGGGCCAATGCCAATGACGACTTCAAGGCCGAACTGATGGCCTTCTGCCGCGCCAATCTCAGCCACGTGAAGTCGCCGCGCGTGATCGACTTCATGGCCGAACTGCCCCGCCATCCGACGGGTAAGCTCTATAAGCGCCTGATCCGCGACGCCTATTGGGGAAAAGAGGGGTCGAAGATCGTCTAGTTGCGCTTGAAACGATCAGGGGCTACAGTCTCCTCGCAATGACAACCCGCCTCGCCCAGACCAAACTCGTAGCAGCCCCCTTCACGGGGTCTGTTGGGCACGCGCGACTGTAGTCACCGCCTCCCACCGATCCCCGCAACCGCGGATGGATCGGAAAGGCTCCCCTCCATCTGCAAACCCAGATGGAGACTTCAAATGCCCTCGACCAACACCCTACCCGACTGGTGGTATGACGACCTCAATCAGGTCGGCCTCGACTTCGCCGATCCTGAGCAAGTCGCCACCTATGACCACCGGCAGCGCGGCTCAGCCACTGACGACCGCGCTCTGCTGAAGAGCCTAGGCGTCACCCGGGCCACCGCCTTGGCCGATATTGGCTGCGGCACCGGCATGCTGGTCTGTGAAGCCGCCGACCAGGCTAGGTCCGTGCGAGCCATCGACATATCGTCTGCCATGCTCGCCGCCACTAAGGCGCGCGCCACCGGCCTGGGCCTCGGCAACATCACCTATGAGCAGGCCGGCTTCCTCACCTTCGCGGCCTCAGGCGACTTGGACCTGATCATCAGCAAGAACGCCCTGCATCATCTGCCCGACATGTGGAAGGCCGTGGCCCTCACCCGTCTGCGCGATGCCCTGCGCCCGGGTGGCCGCATTTATATCCGCGACGTGGCCTTCAACTGCGCGCCAGATGCCCTGCCCCGCGCTGTGGAAAGCTGGGCGGCCCATATGAGCCGCGAGACCGGCTATAGCCGCCAGGACGTCGCCGGGCACGTGCGCGACGAACACTCCACCTTCAGCTGGGTGATCACTCGGATGATCGAGGAAGCCGGGTTCCGCGTGCTGAACAACACCCACGAGGGGGTCTACGGAACTTGGCTAGCGCAGGCGGTGGCCTGATCAGTAGCTTCGCCCCACCAGCACCTCTTCGACACCCGGTTGTCCGGTGAAGATACAGACTCCGAAGCTGGTCGGCTGGTCCATGGGCGCGTTGCGGATCGTCAGCTTCTGAGCTTTCAGCTTCTGCACCACGGCTTCCAAAGCCTCACCGGTCGGGCGACACCAAGAGACCCGCGCCCAACCCTTGAAGGCGACCGTGTCCTCGTCGTCTTCGGCGGCGGCACCGAAATACTCGGTCATGGCAGCCATGGTGGTCAGGTCAGTGCGGATATTGGCGTCGAGTCTAACCTTGGCCTCATCAAATAGCCGTTGTTGGATGTCCGCGAGCAGCCCCGGCACCTGGTCCACGAACTCATCGCGTGACAGAGCCTGGCTCTTCACCCGGTCACCCGCCTCATCGCGCAGATCGTCACGGCGCATAAAGCTGACCATACCGGCCGCCACATCGCGGGGACCCAGCTCAACGATGATCGGCGCGCCGCGCCGCACCCAGTTCCAGCGCTTGTCTGCAGACTTCTGATCCTTGGTGTCGAGGATGGCACGGATGGGCTCGCCCAGCGCGGTGGCGGCGGCCAGCTCCTTGACCAAGGCATGACCGAACTCCAACACCTGCGCATCCTCCGGCTTGCCGCGCAGCATGGGCACAATCACCACTTGGCGTGGGGCAATGGCGGGCGGTAGGCGCAGGCCGTCATCATCGCCATGGGTCATGATCACCCCACCGATCAGCCGTGTCGAGGTGCCCCAGCTGGAGGTGTGGCAATATTCCAGGTCACCCGTGCTGCTCTGGAAGCGGATGTCCTGGGCCTTGGCGAAGCTGGTGCCCAGATAGTGGGAAGTCCCGGCCTGCAGCGCCTTACCGTCCTGCATCATGGCTTCGATGGAATAGGTGGCGTCGGCCCCCGGGAACCGCTCGTGCTCGGGCTTTTCTCCAGCGATCACCGGCACGGCCAAAACGGTCTCGGAGAATTCCCGGTACATTTCCAGGGCCTCCAAGGTGGAGGCCAAAGCATCCTCCCGATCAGCATGGGCCGTGTGACCCTCCTGCCAGAGGAATTCGGAGGTCCGCAGGAATAGCCGCGTGCGCATTTCCCAGCGCACCACATTGGCCCATTGGTTGATCTTCAGCGGCAGGTCGCGATAGCTCTTAATCCAGCGGGAGAAAGCGTCGCCGATAATGGTCTCAGAGGTCGGCCGGACGATCAGCGGTTCTTCCAGCTTGGCCTCGGGGTCAGGCGACAGTTTGCCGTCGATCATCTTCAACCGGTGGTGCGTGACCACCGCCATTTCCTTGGCGAAACCATCGACGTGGGCGGCTTCCTTGGCGAAGAAATTCAGCGGGATGAACAGCGGGAAATAGCAGTTTTCGACGTTCATCGCCTTGATGCGTCGGTCCATGGTCTGCTGGATCCGCTCCCAGACGCCGTATCCCCACGGCTTGATGATCATGGTTCCGCGCACGGGCGAGGCTTCGGCCATGTCGGCCTCGCGGACGATGGCCTGATACCAATCAGGGAAGGTGAGGCGGTTGCCGGTCTGGCGGCTTACGGAAAGGGCGCGTTGCATGGGGGCTGTTTAATCCGCCGCGCGCTCAGATCAAAGCCGGTTGCGACAGCTTCGACAGATGATAGGAACGAACATCTGTTTCAAATCATTTGGGAGCGAGCAATGAACCCCGTGGAATTTAAGGATCTGGCCGGTTTGGTGGGCCAAGAGGTCGGCGTGTCGGACTGGGTGGAGATCAGCCAAGAGCGGGTCAATCAGTTCGCCGAGGCCACCGGCGACCATCAGTGGATCCACGTTGACGTCGAGCGCGCCACCCGCGAAATCGGTGGTCCGATTGCCCATGGCTATCTGACCCTATCGCTGATCCCGTTCCTCGGCGGCGGCATGTTGCCGATCAAGGGCGTGACCCGCGGCATCAACTATGGCTCTGATAAGGTTCGCTTTATCAACATGGTCCGGGTCGGCAAGCGGGTGCGGATGCGCCAGAAGCTGTTGAGCGCTGAGCCAAAATCCGGCGGCATGCAGCTGAAGAACGAGTGCACCATTGAGATCGAAGGCGAGGCCAAGCCAGCCTGCATCGCCGAGACGATTTCGGTGGTTTACGGGGCTTAAGTAGATGCTCCCCCGCTGGGGGAGCTGTCAGCAAAGCTGACTGAGGGGGTTGAAGTGCGCAGACCGTGGGCTGCAACCCCCTCCACCACTTCGTGGTCCCCCTCCCCCAAACCGCGCTGCGCGCTGGGGGCGGATTTAGGAGCCCAATGCCCCTTCCCAAGCCGCTGCGGCGGTCTTGGGTCTGCCGTCGTCGTCGAACAGCAGGGGGGTGTCGGTGGCATCCTCTCGCCTGAGCCAGGACTCTCGGTCGCGCAGGCCCCAATGGGTGAAGGCGAAGCGTTGGCTTGGCGGCAGGTTTGAGAAGGCCTCGGCGGCCTCGGCAAAGAGTCGGGACTGGCTTTCCGCGAGCTGAGACCTGTTCTTTATCAAACCCTTAGCCCGAACGATCGAGATATCCATCTCGGAGATGTGGATGGGTAGACCCAGGCTGGCCAAGTCTTTGATCGCGGCCTTGAGCGCGCCGGGAGCCAAGTCGGCATTGATGTGAGTCTGGGTGCCCAAGCCGGAGAGCGGAGCGCCGGCTTTCAGCAAGGTCTCTGCCAATTTAAGAAAGGTCTTGCGCTTGGCCGGCAGACTTTCAAGATTGTAATCATTGAGAAAAAGAGGAACGCCAGGGTCTGCCGCGTGGGCGTGATGATAGGCCCTGACCATGTGATCCAGCGGCCCCAGCACCTGGCTCCAAAGGCTGTCGCGCCATCCGATGCCGTCTTCAGCCACAGCCTCATTGACCACGTCCCATCCTGACGCAACGCCGCGGTATCGTCCCACGACGGTGCCGATATAGTCGCCGAAACGTCGAGAAAAGGCCTGCGTGTTCGTTGCATCTTCTATGTAGGTTTGCGGCTTCTGGGCGTACCAAACCAGAGTGTGACCGAACAGTCGCTGGTCATTGGCGCGCGCGAAGGCGGCGATGGCGTCCGGCGCGTCGAACCGCAAGCTTCCATCGGCCTGAACGATGTACTCCATCTTCATTTCCCACTCGGCGGTGAGCTGGGACGCTTCGGTCGCGATCAGTCTGGAGAGCACCGGGTCGGTGAGGTGGACAGCCTGAACGCAGGTCCCCACTGGGAAGTTGGCGACGGATCGCAAAGGCGAAATAGCAACCCCTTGGGCCTGGGCCGCAGGTCGGCAGGCGGCGAGCGCCAAAGCCGAGCCGAGGACGGCGCGGCGGGAGTGATGCACAAGCGCTCCCCCGCTGGGGGAACTGTCAGCAAAGCTGACTGAGCAGGTTGAAGTGCGCAGACCGTGGGCTGCAACCCCCTCCACCACTTCGTGGTCGTTCGTCAGGCGGATCGACAAATCGTTGTCGACCCGAACCAGATCGCAAATCCCGATCTGGCCTTCCTCAACCCCCAAACTGCGCTGCGCGCTGGCGGAGGATTGAAGAGGGCTCACCGACCCGAACCCACCGCGCGGCGCAAACCGATTTCGTCGAGGGCGGCGGTGTCGCGGCGGGCGGCTTCCTTGCGAGCCGTGAGGGCCATCGTCTCGGCGACCTGCTCGTATTTCTTCTGCTCTTCGAAGGCTAGCGCTAGGGCGTCGCGGGCTCCTGCCTCTTCCAACCCGATGCGATCGATTTCGATTTGAGCCAGGGCCTTGCGAATCCGCAGACCCTCAAGGAAGCCGACCTGGTAGAGCCCGGCCTCGGCATCGGCCCGCGCATGGGCCGCCTCAGCCTCACCCTCGGCCACCAAGAGCACCAGTTTCATCTCGGCCTGCACCCGGCGATCGACCACTTCGGAGAGGCGCTTTTGCAGCGTCTCGACCTCATAGCCGGAAAGTTTGATCAGGCTGTCAGCCCAGCTCATGCCGCTTCACCGATCAGGATCTGAGCCAGTTGCTCGAAGCTGGCCTCAAGCGTGGTGGCTTCTTCCTTATCCTGGGCCAGGAAGGCCTCCAGGGCGGGGTTAAGCGCAATCGCCCGGTCGATCTGCGGGTCGGCCCCGGCGCGATAGGCCCCGATCCGGATCAGCTCTTCCATATTGGCATAGGCGGCCAAGGTTTGGCGGGCATGTTTGACGATCTCGCGCTCTTCCGGCCCGTGGCAGCCCGGCATCGTGCGGCTGATGGACTTGAGCACATTGATCGCCGGGAAGCGGCCGCGTTCGGCGATAGCGCGTTCCATGACGATGTGGCCGTCGAGGATTCCGCGCACCGCGTCGGCGATGGGTTCGTTGTGATCATCGCCGTCCACCAGCACCGTGAAGATGCCGGTGATCGGCCCCGCCGTGGTGCCGTCCGGCCGCACAGGTCCAGGCCCGGCTCGCTCCAGCAGTTTGGGCAGCTCAGTGAAGACAGTGGGGGTATAACCCTTGGTGGTGGGCGGTTCGCCGGCAGCCAAACCGATCTCGCGCTGAGCCATGGCAAAGCGCGTGACGCTGTCCATCATGCACAGCACCTCTAGGTCCTGATCGCGCAGGAACTCGGCGACGGCGAGGGTCATGTAGGCGGCTTGCCTGCGCTTGAGCGCCGGTTCATCGGAGGTGGCGACCACAACGATGGCTCGCTTCAGCCCCTCCTCACCTAGGGTCTCCTCAATGAACTCACGAACCTCACGGCCCCGCTCACCGATTAGCCCCACGACCACAGCGTCGCAGTCGGCCTGTTTGGCCAGCATAGAGAGCAACACCGACTTGCCGACGCCCGAACCCGCGAACACGCCCAGACGCTGACCACGACAGCAGGTGGTGAAGACGTTCATGGCGCGCACGCCCAGATCCAATCTCTCACCGACCCGGCCCCGTGCATGGGCCGCAGGTGGAGCAGCACGCAGCGGATAGCCGACCGGG
>JANLPK010000113.1:0-5719 GCA_031367205.1 Alphaproteobacteria bacterium | reverse complement strand
AGACGCCAGCTTTGGCCAGGTCGTCGAGGACGGTCGCACGGTGGCGGTGGGATGTGGATCGTACAGCCATGGCTGGGCCAGCTTCCACGGGATGCGCACGGAGTTGGCCCAGCGCGGGAAGGGATATGCGGCGCGTGTCCTGGCGGGTTTGGCCCTCGAAGCGCGGGCACGCGGAGTTGTGCGGGCTTTTCTGCAAGTCGAGGAAGCAAACACCGGGGCGCAGGCGCTCTATCGGCGAGCTGGCTTTGAGACGGCTTGGCGTTATCTGTACTGGAGCCGCCAAGCCTAGCGGATAGAATCTGATGCTTGACACCCACGCGGCCATGGACCGGCGGGACCGTGGATTGTGATTACTGCATCGGCTGAAGAGGACATTTCGAACGGCAGAGTTGGGCGGCTAGCGGTCGTTCCTAACGACGACGTGCGCCACACGATCGGCCGCAAGGGCACCAGCGGTCGTGATGACCGGAGAGAGTAGCAATAGCAGCACTGCTCCTAAATCGTTCGCGTCCTGAGGCCGCGCCGACGGGACAGCAAGATAGAAGCCCCAGTACGTCGCCGTGAGGATAACGGCGGCTATCCATGGTGTCTTCGCGCTTATCCGGTTCAGGGCGAGGTAACCAAAAGGCGCGGCGATAAAAACAGAGTGAAAAATGAAGCCTTCCCAGTGCTCCCGAAGATTGGGGCCTACTCCCGAAATGAGCCAAAGGCCGCCGCGGATGAAGACAACAGCGAGAATGCCAATCAATAAAGCGAGCAACCACAACGGATTGCCAGTGCGGCGCTGCTTCGACGGGCCGTTCATGAGCGGAGGCTAAGGCTAACGCGCAAGGTCCGCAATGGGTCGAACCTGATCATTAGCGCCGGCCCGGCAAGCGGACGTTCGCAAAACGGTCCCCAACCGGCCTCAAAGTTAGGTTCTATCCCCTAGTCGGCGACGATGAGCGCCCGCGCTCGCTGGAACACCGCCTCGAACATGGCCGGAGTCAGTCTCCCGGTGTTCGTGTTGAGCCGGGAGCAGTGGTAGCTGTTCAAGATCACATAGGGGCCGGCTTGAAACTCGGTGCCGTGGCCGGGCGGGCCGGCAGTGGCTTTGAGACCTATGGCCTTGAGCACGTTGCGCCGGGCCACGTCGCCCAGGGTTATGATCACCTTCAAGCGGGGAAGGGCGGCTAGGCGGGCGGCTAGGAACGGGCGACAGGCATTCTCTTCGGCAGTCTCGGGCTTGTTGCCGGGCGGCGCGCAGCGTACCGCGTTGGAGATCATGGCGTCCACCAACTCCAGGCCGTCGTCAGGGCGGGCTTGATAGGTGCCTCGGGCGAAGCCTGTTTTGAGCAGTGTGTCATAGAGCATGACGCCGGCGGTATCGCCGGTGAAGGGTCGGCCGGTTCGATTGGCACCTGTGCGGCCCGGTGCGAGTCCGGCCACCAGCAATCGCGCATCTGGGTCACCGAAGGAGGGGGCCGGACCGTTCCACCAATCGGGATTTGCCGCGCGATTGACCGCGCGGTAAGCCACCAACCGCAGGCAGATCGGGCAGTCCCTGCCGGGCTCTGCTATCAGAGTTTGGTCCGACACTGATGCACTCCAATCCAGGTTCGGGGGTTCTGAAACCCCTTCTCCCCTTGCGGGAGAAGGTGGCGCGCGAAGGCGCGACGGATGAGGGGTTTCACCTAGCTTCCCGGACTAGCTGAGGGCGAAGCAGATGTTAGCGGAGCGAGACCCCTCATCCGACCTTGCTCCGCAAGGCCACCTTCTCCCGCAAGGGGAGAAGTGAGGAAAGCCGGAAGTCTGTTCGGAACTAGGCTTCAGCATCCTGCTCGCGCTCGGCACCGGTGCGGCTTTCCTGCAGGAAGCGAGGCAGGCGGGAGGGGCGGCCGATCATGTCTGAGAGGTCGGCGAGGTCGATGAAGTTATCGGCTTGGCGACGCAGATCATCGGATGCCATGGGCGGCTGGGACTTCACGGTCGATACGACGGTGACGCGGGCACCGCGACGTTGAACCGCCTCAACCAAGCAGCGGAAATCGCCGTCACCGGAAAATAGGACGAGATGATTGGTGTGGACGGCCATCTCCATCATGTCGACGGCGATCTCGACATCCATGTCGCCGCGCCAGCGCTTGCGGCCCTGGGAGTCGGTGTATTCTCGCGCGCTCTTCGTGACGAGTTGGAAGCCGTTGTAATCGAGCCAATCGACCAAGGGACGAATGGGGGAATATTCCTGATCCTCGACCAGGGCGGTGTAATAATAGGCGCGAACCAGGATGCCGCGTTTGCGGAACTCTTCCAACAGCTTTCGATAGTCGATATCGAAGCCCAGGCCCTTGGCGGCCGAATAGAGGTTCGCCCCGTCGATGAAGAGCGCCAGCCGGTCAGTGGGATAAAATGTCATTGAAATCGGAAATCCAAATGGGGGGCGGTTGGCGCATGGACCTGGACGAAGCCGTCATTGTGGCGATCGGCGGAAATATCGCCGGGGATTACGGATCGTCAGAAGCTCTGCTCGAAGCTGCGCTCTCGTGTTTCGCCCAGGCGGGATTGCCTGTGGTGCGCCGGTCGTCCTGGTGGCGCTCTGCCGCCTGGCCGGACCCGACGCAACACGAGTATCGCAATGGCGTCGTGCTTGTCGAGACGGCGCAGGGCCCGGAGGCGATGATTCGAACGCTGTTCAGCCTGGAAAAGCAATTTGGTCGCCAACGCGGGCTGAAAAATGCGCCGCGGACCCTGGATTTGGACCTGATAGCACACGGCCGAAACGTGCTGGACACCGCTGAGCTTATCTTACCCCACCCCCGCGCGCATGAGCGGCTGTTCGTTATGGGGCCGCTGGCGGAGATCGCTAGCGATTGGCTCCATCCCAAATTGGACCTGATCGCGCGGGTTTTGGCCCAACGCGCGACCGCAGGATTGGACGCACGGCCCTTGTAAGGCCAACAGGACTCGATCAAGGGTTCGCAATCGTGCAAAGTCGGGGGGCGACACCCTGTTGGATGTGAGGCGCAATTCTTGGCCTATCGGCTCGTTATCTTCGATTTCGACGGCACCTTGGCCGACAGCGCTGACTATTTCATCAGTATGGTCAACGTGGTGGCGGAGAAGTTCCGTTTCCGCAAGATCACTGATGCTGAGATCGAAATGCTGCGCGGGCACTCCACCCGCGAGGTCGTGGACTATATGCGTGTCCCGGCCTGGAAGATGCCGTTTATCGCGCGTCATACGCGCAAGCTGGTCTCGGAAAATACCTCACAAATCGCGCTTTTCCCCGGGGTTGAGGAGCTGTTGTCGGGCTTGGCCAGTCGAGGCGTTTGCGTTGCGCTGGTCAGCTCCAATTCCGAAGCCAATGTGCGCAAGATTCTGGGACCGGATATATCAAGCCACGTCGCGATCTTCTCCTGCGGGGCTTCGATCTACGGTAAGACGCCGAAATTCAGGAAGGTAATCAAGCACGCCAAGGTGAGTGCCGCTGAGGTTATCTCGATCGGTGATGAGACCCGCGACATCGAAGCCGCGACCAAGGCGGGGATTGCGTCGGGTGCGGTGACCTGGGGCTATGCGGAGCCGCACGTCTTGGCGGCGCACCATCCAACCCTTTTGTTCAATGAGATGGGCGAGATATTGGCGGCGGTGGCGGGGTAGGGTCCGATCGAAACCGACGGATTTTCGCGTCGGGGATTCCTTGAAGCGCGTCCTCGATCGCTCTTCGTTCAGCGCGCGTCAGGATGATCCAGAGGAATTGGAGACTAAGCCTCTCGCGGGCTTCGACTGGCAGTTCAGGTCTCGCAACGCCTCTGTGTTTGATCCACCTTAGGAGAACCCGCCACGCGCAGAGCGGGCCTGGAAGGTCGAGATAGATGACCAAATCTGCTGCCTTGGCGCGATCACTGAGTGCAGAGTCGATGTACCCCTCAATGATCCACTGATCGCTCAGAAGAATCTGTGCCTGGGCAGCGACATAATCTGCCTCAGGAACAGGCTCCCAGTTTTTCCGCCAAAAGAGGGCGTCCATTTGATGCAACGGCAGGCCGGTCTGCGCCGCCAGTTCTCGGGCGAAGGTGGATTTTCCGGAACCGCTGATTCCGACAATGGCGGTCTTTTGAGGCATCACCATCCGGCCGTGATTTTCAACGAAGGGAGCTAGCAGCGGGTTGCTGTGTTGGGGCGGGTGCAAGCCTCACTGGTAAGCTCTGACCGCTCGACAAGTCTTTCGCCCAGGGGTTCATGCCAATGCAATGGCCGCTCATATTGCCGCATTGGCGGACTTCGCCAGTGTTGCTGTCGACCACCACGATCACTTGGCTGTCGTCCTTGGGCTTAGCAGCGGCGGGATCGCCCGCCGGCGCTGGAACGCGAGACCACCCCTCGTCAGGTGAATAGATTCCGATGCCGACATAGCGTCCGTGGTGTCCCGCGCTTTCGGGCCAGGTGGGCCGGTCGCAACCTGCGAAAGTCAGGGCCGCTAGAGCCAGTATGGATTTGCAGGCAGTTTTCATATCGACCTTGATGCAAGCGACGAGTCTCAAACAGTAGAGTTTTCCCGGAGCAATGCTAAAGTTTGAATTGTGTTTGGGTCGTGACGACTTGTCCATCGAACTCAATAAGTTCCAACCGCGTCAGCCGTGCAGCGATGCCGACCTGGCCGAACTCTCGCACCAAGTCTTCTGCATCATCATGGAATTTGCTCGCGGCTACCGTCACGTGGGGGATGAAGGGGATGTCGTGGCGAAGCGCGACCGCCAAGGGCCCTGAGTAGATCGCGTCGTGCAGGGCCTCGATCTCGGCTCGGCCTTGGTCGGGGACCAGGAAGATGTGGCTCTGGGTATCGTCGTGCGCTCGGACGGCGAGATAGGCGCTGAGGCGTAGGGCGATGGGGCCGTGGCTGGCGACGACTTGGCCGATGTGCTGGGAGATGGTCGGTAAGTCATCGGTTTCGAAGGGAAACACCAGGGTCACATGCGCTGGGACGATGGTGGACTGGGGGTCGTGTCGGCGGCGCAGGGTCTCGATGCGGGCGAGATCGGCGCAGGCGGCTTCAAGTGGGGCGATGATCAACAGAGACATGGCTTCGGCACCGGCGAACTCTTGCAAGAGGAATTGAGACTATGCGGCGTTGCACAATGGCGTGCAAAGCTGTATTCCGACCGGCTCTAACCGCTTTCTGAGGAATCCATGGCTCGCGTCACCGTCGAAGACTGCATCCAACGTGTCCCCAATCGCTTCAGTCTAGTGCTGTTGGCGTCGCATCGGGCGCGGGCGATATCGGCCGGCTCTCAGATCATGGTCGATCGCGACAACGACAAGAACCCCGTTGTTTCGCTTCGAGAAATCGCCGACGACGTGGTTGATGCAGAAGAACTGCGCGAGAACTTGATCACCACCCTACAGCGGGTTGATGAGCGTTCGGAAGCTGAGGAAGAGGCCGAGACCCTGGCTCTGCTGGCCGATCCGACTCACATGCAAATGAGCGAGCTTGAATTGGTTCGCGCCCTGCAGAGCGACCGCGATGGTGGGCAGGAGGAGCGGTACTGAGCCCAGAAGGCACAGAACCACTCACCGCTGCGGCGCCGCCCGCCGAACTTACAGACACGCCAGTTGTCGCCGCTTCAAAGCGGCCGAAGATGCTGCGTCAGTATGAGCTGATTGAGCGGGTTCGGGCTTATGACCCGACCGCCGACGAGGCCATTCTCAATCGCGCCTATGTTTATGCCATGCGGATGCA
>JANLPK010000105.1:0-2289 GCA_031367205.1 Alphaproteobacteria bacterium | reverse complement strand
GCGCTCAATCGCCGCCTGCCCCGCCGCCCAGAACGCCGGCTTGAGGGCCAGATCCTCAGGTGGATAGCCGTTGAGGAATAACTCCGAGAACAGCGCGATGTCGGCCCCAGCCGCCCGCGCCTCTGCCATTCGGGCGCGCGCTAAGGCTTCATTGGCGGCAATGGCCCCCACAGTGGGATTGGCCTGAACGGCGGCGATGACAAGGCGCTGAGTCATAAACCTGATGTAACCTTGCTCGCGTCGCCTCGCCACCGGGAAAGCATGCGGCGGTGTCAGTGTAGTTTGATCACGGCGCCGGGTTGGGCCTGAATGATCCGAAGAACCCCCTCGGAAAACACTGAGCCTGTCGCGCTGATATCCTGCAGGGACTTGGCCTTCGGCAAATGGATCGAGATCTGATCGGCCCCCATGGGTAGGCTAAGACGCCATCCTTCGCCGTCCGGCACCAGGTCAACCTCCATCGCGTCACGTGCTCGCCACCAGGCCGAATAATCCCCAAGGCTCGGAAACCAAGCTTGATCTCGCCATCGGGCCACAATGGACTGCTCAAAGCGGAGTTTCGCGCCTGACGCATCAGGGTGCACCAAGATCACAGCCAAACCATGCTGCTGGGCAATCTGCTCCAAAACAAGATTGGTCGCTCCAAGTCTGGCGGGCAGGCTGGGCAAGCCTTCATCCTCAATGGTCACCGGGAACTCGAACACCGGTGCCAGGGCTTGATTTTGCCGACCATAGGTCAGTTGGAAGGGCAGGTGCGTGAGGCAACTGTTGGCCGTGATACTGGAGTCAGTTCCATAACCCGTTGCGGCTAGGCCGTCGGGCAACTGAAAAGGATTTGAGAGGTGTCCGGCCCGAAACGTAACGACCTTAGCTCCAGTCAGATGTTCCAGCAGGTACTTCGAGACCCGCAGCTCCCCCAAGACGGACCCTCCGCGCGCCTTGGCCTTGGACTCCACAAAAGGCCGATATGACGGATAGCGCTCCTGTCCTGTCCCAAACTCAAAAGCCTTGAACGTGCGTGCATGGGCGACCGAGTGGCTGCCCACCTCCATGCCGTCTGCCAATATCCGCTTCACACTCGGCAAGGCGGCCTTGGTGAAGAAGACGTCGTCGTTGAAATCGCGCACATATTTGGTTTGAACGAAGAAGGTGGCCTTGACCCCGGCGGCTTTCAAGGCGTCCGCATATCGCGCGCCGCTGGCCACGGCCCGAGTGAAGTCGATGTCGTGGGTCAAGATGATGCTTAGCTTGTGGCCCGGCGGTGCTGAATCAATCAGCCAGGGCATGGGTTCACCCTCCACATAGAAGGCCGCCAGTTTCTGATAGACAAGATCCAGGCTGGGTTCATATCCGTTGACATAGGACTTAGCGATGGCCTCACCTCGGCCGTTCATCGCCCGCGCGCTCAGGCCGCCAAGGTCAATACCTAGAACGCAAGCCTGACCCACCGAACGATGGCAGATCATCGCCGGTGACCCATCCTCAAACTTCGCAGCGACGACTCCCCCGGCGGACCTGTAGGCGAGGCTTACAGACGCCGCCTCGGTGCCGGCTTTGCTGACCCGCGCCACGAGGCCGGCTTCACCCTTGCGCGCCGGATCCCAAGCCACCGTATCGGTGTGGGTCGCGGTTGGCGGTGCGGCAATGCCAAACAGCGACTCCAGGCCACCGCCCTCAACATCAAACGCCAGCAGATACCCGCCCTGGTGCACAAAGCGCGCAAGGGCTGGAAAATCTCCGGGTTTGAGGGCTCGGCCCGAAATCATCGGATAGACGAAAACCACCTTGTGCTGCAGCGCCCTGCCAACATCAGTTGTCATGGTGAAAGGCACGCCGTGCGCCCTTAGGCCCCTGGCCAAGCCAAGCCATCCGGCGTCGGGATCGGTGACCAGCACCGCCAATCGATGATCTGAGCCGTGATCGAAATCACCGATCGAAGCGCCTACTGTCGCTGGGCCGACGGGCCGTCCAATGGGCCCGCTCACCCCGGCAAAATGATAGAAACCCCGGCTAGAGCGCAGCTGATAAACCAACGCGACCGCCAAAATAGCGGCAGCAACCAAAATCAATATCGGCGAAAGCCTCACGCGGCCTCCGGCCAAACGGGTTGGGAAATCGCCTCGGCAACGGGGCGTTGGGGCAGTCTAGTCGTCGCGATGGATACGCTCGCGGCGCTCGTGCCGCTCTTGCGCCTCAAGGCTCAAGGTCGCGGTGGGCCTAGCATCCAGTCGCGCCAAGCCGATGGGTTCACCGGTTTCTTCGCAATAGCCATAAGACCCATCCTCGATC
>JANLPK010000101.1:0-2034 GCA_031367205.1 Alphaproteobacteria bacterium | reverse complement strand
CGGGAGACCAAGCGCCAAGTTTATCGCGACCTGCATCGTGATGCGGCTTCGTCCGTGGTGGCGGCTGAGCGCCTGCTGGAAGCCATGATCCGCGACCCGGACTACAAGGAAGGCGTCAAGGCCTGGACGGAGAAGCGGGCGGCGGACTGGGTTGGCTAGTATCGCTTTTAGCCTTCAAGTATGATTCCAATTGCCAAGGCTATGGAGGGCGCAATGGTGGTGCATGTCCGCGATCCTGAGACGGACGCAATGGTTCGCGAATTGGCCCGCAAGCGTGGCGTTGGGAACACTGGGGCCGAAAAACTTGCGGTAATTGCGCAATTGAAGCGCGAAAAGGCCACGACTTCACCCCCACAAACATCGCAATCGTCTAGTTCCTAAGTAGAATCAGATTGTCGAGCAATCGGGTGGTGCCTATCCTTACCGCGAGTGACATCAAGGCACCCGACCTGCCGATGATCTCAAGTTCCTGCAGCGTGTCGGGATCGGCGACGCTCACATAATCGGCCTGCGCTGAGGGATCGGCAGCCAGCGCATCGCCCATGATCCCTCGCAAAGCCTCGGCGCGACGCTCTCCGGCGTCATAAGCTGCCTCCGCCGCGCGCAAGGAACGGATCAAGATGGTGGCGCGGGTTCGCTCATCAGGTGAGAGGTAGGCATTGCGGCTGGACATGGCCAAGCCATCGGCTTCACGCACGATATCGCAGATCACTACTGAGACCGGCATGTCGAGATCGCGCACTAGTTTGCGAATAACGGCGGCCTGTTGGGCGTCCTTTTGGCCGAAATAGGCGCTGACGGGTTGGAAGATGTTGAGCAGCTTCGCCACCACCGTGGCGACGCCCTCGAAGTGGCCGGGTCGGATCGCGCCCTCCAGGCCTTGGCTTACCCCGCCAACGGTAATCTTGGTGTCGAAGTCTGCTGGGTAGATTTCGCTGACCTCAGGGATGAAGACGAGATCGCAACCCGAGCTTTCCAGAAGCGTCAGGTCCCGTTCGCGAGCGCGGGGATAGCGGTCGAAGTCCTCATTGGGACCAAACTGGGTGGGGTTGACGAACAGGCTGGCCACGACAGCGCTGCATTCGGTTTTGGCCCGGCGCACAAGGCTGAGGTGACCCTCATGCAGAAAGCCCATAGTGGGAACTAGACCCAAATTGGAATAGTCGCTGCGGGCTGCGCGGACCTCGGCGACCGTTAGAAGGATTTTCACGCCAGAGCCTTGGCCAGAGCTACCTCGTCCATGCGAGCGCAGTTTTGTTCGGTGGGAAAGGTCGAGGCGGTAACATCGCTGACATAGGCGCGCAGTGCGTCTTCGATCACCGGTGCCAGATTGGCATAGCGCTTGGCGTGGCGCGGCGGCTTGTCGCCATAGAGGCCGAGCAGGTCGTGCCAGACCTGAACCTGCCCGTCGCACCCGGCTCCCGCGCCGATGCCAATGGTGGGGATCGTCAGCCTGTCGCTGACCGCGGCGGCCAGGGCCGCCGGAACCAACTCCAAGACGACGGCGAAGGCACCGGCCTCTTGCAGAGCCATGGCGTCATTTAGAAGACTACGGGCTGAGGTCGCGTCCTTGGCCTGGACGCGAAGGCCGATTTGGTGCTGCGACTGCGGGGTGAAGCCCAGATGACCCATGACGGGGACACCAAGGCCGGTAAGGCAGCGCACCGTCTCGATGACCGGCGATCCGCCTTCCAACTTTACCGCCTGAGCACCGCCTTGGCCCAGCAGGCACCGCGCGCTCACGATGGCCTCTTCAATGGTCCCGTAAGTCAGAAAGGGGAGGTCGGCCACAACCATGGCCCGGCTTGCACCCCGGGTTACCGCAGCCGTGTGCATCGCCATATGATCCAGAGTGACGGGCAGGGTAGTGTCGTGCCCATGCATGACCATGCCTAGACTATCACCGACCAAGAGTATCGGCACGCCGGCCCGGTCAGCGATCAAAGCTGAGGTGTAGTCATAGGCGGTCAGCATGGCGATCTTGTCACCTCGCCGTTTCATCGCCTGGAGGTCGGCTAGGGTGACGCGCATGGG
>JANLPK010000085.1:0-1769 GCA_031367205.1 Alphaproteobacteria bacterium | reverse complement strand
CCCCGACAAGCCCTGCACAGTAATGCCCGTCTTCTCATCGGGCCAAACCATCAGACAGGCCCGCGCGACATTCGAGGCCGTGGGCGGTGATGATTTGATCTTTGCGGCAGGCGGCGGTGTCATGGCCCATCCGGGCGGCCCCAAGGCAGGCGTACAAAGCTTACGCGAGGCTTGGGAGGCTGCCATGGCAGGAATCGATATCGAGACGCATGCATCCAAACATACTTCGTTGCGTCAGGCGCTGGAGACGTTCAAGTGACGGAGGCGTTGCCTGGCGGGCTTCTGCTCGCCTTCTATGGCGATGACTTCACCGGCTCCACGGCGACGCTGGAGGCACTTGCCTTCGCGGGATTGAAGACGGTGCTGCTCTTCGAAGTCCCGGATGAAAACCTGCTCAAGCGTATTTCGGATTGTCAGGCGATTGGTATTGCCGGGCTATCGCGTTCAAAGACACCTGGGTGGATGGACAAAAATCTTCCGCCAATCTTCGAGTGTCTCAAAACAGTCCAGCCCTGTCTCACACATTACAAGACGTGCTCCACGTTTGATTCTGCACCCCATGTCGGGTCAATCGGCAAGGCGGTGGAGCTGGGCTCCGGGGTTTTTGGAAATGACTGGACGCCCGTGTTCACTGCGGTTCCCAACCTCAAGCGGTGGCAAGTTTTCGGCAACCTCTTTGCGGGTGCTCACGGACAAACTTATAGGATCGACCGTCATCCCGTCATGATGCAGCATCCCGTGACACCGATGAAAGAGGCCGATCTCCGCCTCCATCTTGGCCAGCAGACAAGCTGGAAAGTGGGGCTTGTTGATATCGTCGACCTGAAAACTGACCACACCGAGGCGAAGATAGCGCACGAAACAGCAGAGGGTGCTAAAATCCTGCTGGTGGACGGCGTGGATGATGAGACCATGGCCGCAGCGGGACGGCTGATGTGGGAGGGTCGCACAACACGGCCCTTCGTGGTTGGCTCACAGGGCGTCGAATATGCATTGATCGCCTGGTGGCGGCAGCTAGGATTGCTCAAGGCGGAACACCCCACAGCGACCCTGACTAAAGTCAAGCGTATCGCCGCCGTTTCAGGTTCCTGCTCGCCAGTGACAGCGCGGCAGATCGACTACGCCGCCACTCACGGCTTTGTAACCATTGCCCTGAACACGCACCGTGTGGTTGATGAACGCGCCTGGAAGGAAGAATTGGACCGCGCAACGCAGTTGGCACGCAAAGCCCTTGCGGAGGAACGCGACTGTCTTATCTACTCGGCCAAAGGACCAGATGATCCTGAAGTAGCACTCCTGAATGACGCTATTGCCAAAGCAGGCGCAAGCCGGGAGGAGATGAGTCTGCAAATTGGTTCAAGCTTAGGGGTGGTCCTGAGCGGCCTCGCCAAGGATATGAAGCTGTCCCGCATCGTGGTTTCAGGGGGTGACAGTTCTGGTCAAGCCTGTATCGCCATGGGCCTCACATCCGTCACGGCTCTGGCCCCGCTCGCACCAGGCTCACCGCTATGCTTGGCCACCTCGCGCCATGCTCACCTCGACGGGATCGAGATTGCGCTGAAGGGGGGTCAGATGGGCAGTGAGAATTTCTTCGTTGCGGCCAAAGGTTAAAGCCGAACGCCGATCAGTTAAAGCCCGTCACGGCATGCGGCACATAAGGCGCTTCGAGCGCCTTGATCTCTTCGGCTGAGAGCTCAACGTCGAGAGCGGCCACCGCATCGTCCAGATGCTGAGGCTTGGTGGCCCCTACGATGGGGGCGGTGATGCCC
>JANLPK010000079.1:0-11306 GCA_031367205.1 Alphaproteobacteria bacterium | reverse complement strand
CCTTGGTCTGGGAAGGCGGTGCGCAATGAACATTGACCCGTGAGCCAGGAGACCTGCCTGACGCAGTCGTCCTTCGTGCGGTCGGTGGGACCAAGCGAACGGGGATTTATCCCGAGAGGCGACGTCCGTTTGGGCCGCAGGTTTGCGCGGGGCCGGCGGGGCGTGGCCGTGGTCGCTCTCCCCATGCCTCAAGTTTGCCGGTGGTTCGTCGTCGCAAACCTATGGGGAGACCCCGATGAAGACCTTATCTCTCACGACGGCCATTCTGGCCGCACTCTCAAGTTCGAGCTGGGCTGCTGAAGCCACGAACCCGGTAGACGAACTGGTCGTCGTGGCCACTCGCACGCCGCAACCCCTGGATCGGATCGGGCAGCAAGTCAGCGTGATTGATCAAGCGCAGCTCAAGACCAGCCAAACCGTGGTGATCTCTGATCTGTTGGCCAAGACGCCAGGTATTGGCGTTGATCGCAACGGCGGGCCTGGCGGTGCAACCTCCCTGCGGATTCGCGGGGCCGAGACCGACCAGACAGTGCTTTTGATAGACGGGGTTAAACTGAACGACCCTTCGGCGGTGGGTGGCGGCTACAATTTCGCCAATCTGTTGGTCGGCGATATCGCCCGGATCGAGGTGTTGCGTGGCGCGCAGTCCACCCTGTGGGGCAGTCAGGCCATTGGCGGCGTGGTCAATATCATCACGGCCGAGCCGAGTGCGGCATTCGAAACCTCGGTCGGGTTGGAAGCGGGTTCGATGGCCACGGCCTATGGTCGGCTGGGGGTAGGCGGCAAGAGTGAGCGGTTGGCTTGGCGGCTGGCCGGGGGTTATTTGACCACCGACGGCGTCTCGGCCTTTAGGCGGGGTCGCGAGGACGACGGGTATCAGAACAGCGGCCTGAGTGGTCGGGTGACACTGAACATCACCGATGACATTTCGCTGGACCTGCGGAGCACCTATTCCAAGGGTAAGACGCAGGCGGACGGGTTTCCGCCACCCTTCTATGGCTTTGCCGACGACGCCGAGTTTGGTCGCACGGAGAGCTTGGTGGGCTACGCCGGATTGAACTTTGCGCTGGCCGATGGGCGGCTGAAGAACCGCATCGCCTATGGTTATAACAGCACTGACAGCAACTTTTACGACCCAACCCAGGCGGTGACGCCGCTGACCTTTCAGGCGCTGGGTCGCAACCGGCGCTGGGAGTATCAGGGGGTCTTGGCCTTGCCGGGCGAGGCCGAAGCGACCTTTGGTCTGGAGTCGGAACGTTCATCCTCGCGCAATGCCTATCCGAATAGCTTTGACCCGAGCCCGGTGCCTGATCGCGCAAGAACGGGAATCGACAGCGTCTATGCGCAGGTTCTTGGTCAGGTCGCGCCTAGGCTAACTCTGACCGTCGGTGCGCGCCATGACAGCCATCAGACCTTTGGCGATCATAGTCTGGGTCAGGTCGCGGCGGCCTGGAACCTAAATGACGGGGCCACCATCTTGCGCGCCAGCTTTGCGCAGGGCTTCAAAGCCCCTAGCCTCTATCAACTCTATAGCCCCTATGGAAACACCAAGCTGGCCCCTGAGTCCGCCGATAGCTGGGATGCTGGGATCGAGCAGCATATTGGTCAAGCGACCCTTTCGGTGACCGGCTTTGCGCGGCGCACCAATGACCAGATCGACTTCGTCTCCTGCACCTTCGGGTCCACCGTGCCGCTCTGCCGCTCCGGCGGGGTTGGGCGGTTTGGCTATTATGACAATGTGGCGAGAGCCAAGACCCATGGTGTTGAACTGGTGGCAGGCACGAAGCTCGGCGCGGTCTCGCTGGACGGTAACTACACCTGGACCAGGGCGTTGAACGATTTGACCGGCAAACGGTTGGCCCGCAGGCCTCAGCACATGGCTAATGCTCAGGCGTCCTATATTTGGGAGACCGGCGTCACGGCAGGTTTGGGCCTGCACTATGTGGGGCAGAGTTTCGATAACGCCGCCAATACGCGCCGTCTGAAATCCTATCTACTCACCGACCTGCGGGCCGCATGGCCGATCAGGGACGGGCTGGAAATCTACGGCCGGGTCGAGAACGTCTTCGACAAATCCTATGAGACCACGTCAAACTACGGATCGACGGGGCGCGGAGCCTATATCGGCCTGCGTGCCAAATTCTAGGGCAGCGCCATGAGCACCGAAGACGACAAGAACGCCGCGCACAACCAGGCCATGGCTGATCTGAAGACCGAGCGTGAGACCCTGATGGCCACCAAAACGGCGGAGACGCCCGGCCTGCTGCTGGTTCACACCGGCGACGGCAAGGGCAAATCCACCGCAGCCTTCGGCATCGTCGCGCGCGCCCTGGGTTGGAAACAACAGGTTGGAATTGTCCAATATATCAAGGGCAATTGGGTGACCGGCGAGCGGGAGTTCTTCAAGCGGTTTCCCAATCAGGTCCGATATGAGGTGATGGGCGAGGGCTTCACTTGGGACACGCAGGACCGGGCGCGGGACGTGGCGACGGCGGAGGCCGCCTGGGTGCTCTCCATGGAGATGTTGAACGATCCGGCGCTGGATCTGGTGGTGCTGGACGAGCTCAACATTGCCCTGCGTTACGACTATCTGGATATCGACAAGGTGGTGGCCGACCTGAAGGCCCGGCCGCGCGACAAGCATGTGGTCGTCACCGGCCGCAACGCCAAGCCTGAGCTGATCGAGATCGCCGATCTGGTCACCGAGATGACCCTGATCAAGCACCCCTTTGATCAGGGCATTTTGGCCCAGCGCGGGATCGACTTTTGAGCTGGCTGTTAACCCGCAGGTCGGCCCTGGCGGCAGGCGCAGGGGTTGGGTTGACGGGGGCTGGACCGACAGAGCCGCGTCGGATCGTTTCGCTCAATCCGTGCTTGGACGCGATCCTGGTCCATGTGGCAGATCGCGGCCAGATTGCAGCGCTCAGTCACTATTCGCATAACCTTGCCAGTTCGAGCCTTGGTGAGCTTGGGCTTAGCTATCCCTTCACTTACGCGTCGGCAGAGGAGGTTCTGGCGTTGCGACCGGACCTGGTGCTGTCAGGGCGACCCGTTGCACCAGCGACCCGTGAGGCCTTGGTTCGGTTTGGTGTGCCAATGGTTCTGTTTGGCGTGCCGGAGTCGCTGGCAGCGAGCTTGGCGCAAGTGCGAGAGGTGGCCCATGCCGTCAATCGGGTCGGCCGGGGTGAGAAGTTGGTGAGCGAGATCCTAACTGCTGTCGAGGCCGCCAAGCCGACCGCCGGTTTCCCGGGCCTGACCGCTTTGATCTATCAGGCCGGAGGGTTCGCTGTGGCACGCGGCACCCTGATGGACGAGATGATGAGGCTGGCTGGGTTCGAGAACGCGGCTTCGCGCTACGGCCTGACCCGCACGGGCAATGTGCCGCTGGAGAACCTGATTGCTGATCCGCCAGATGTGTTGCTGGCTGCGCAAGGGGAGCCTGGTGCCCCGACCTGGGCCGATCGGATTTTGGCGCATCCGGCGCTTCGCAAGGTCGCCCACCGCATGCACCGGGTGGCGTTTCCGCAGCAACTGACCTTTTGCGGCGGACCCGTCCTGATTGCCGCCGCCGCCATGCTGGCTAGCGCCCGGCAAGCGACCCTGCAGGCGCGGGGATGAGCAAGCGCACGCTCACCCAAGTTGGGCTGGTGTTCGCCCTGGTCGTGCTGGCCGCGATCAGCATGGCGGCCGGGCGGGTCTGGGTGCCGTTCGAGCAGTGGCTGAATGCGACCGACCCCCGACAAGCGATCATCTTTGATCTGCGGTTACCGCGCACCTTGCTGGCGATGGTGGTGGGTGCGGCGCTGGGTATGTCGGGTGGTGCAATGCAGGGCTATACGCGCAACCCCTTAGCCGATCCGGGCGCGCTCGGGGTCTCGTCGATGGCGGCCCTGGGCGCGGTTCTGACTCTCTATTTGGGGGCGGGGGCTGCTGCGCCATGGGTTACGGTCGTCGCGGCCATGAGCGGTGCCTTGATTGCGGTGTTCCTGCTGCTGGCCCTATCGGGACAAGCCTCCAGTATCGTGACCTTCATCCTGGCCGGGGTCATCCTTCAGACGGTGGCGGGAGCAGGGGTGGCGTTGGCGCTGAGTCTGGCCCCCAACCCTTGGGCGGTCAGTGAGATTATCAATTGGCTGATGGGATCGTTGGCTGACCGCAGCAATGCCGATTTGGCCATGGCCGCGCCGCTGATCCTGATCGGCTGCGGGCTGTTGGGGTTCACTGGTGGCGGGCTTGATGCTTTGACTCTGGGAGAGACCGGGGCACGCTCGTTGGGAATCAACATGACCGCTACCCGCTGGCTTCTGGCGCTCGGTGTGGCTCTGACAGCCGGGGCGAGTGTGGCGGTAACCGGGGTGATCGGCTTTGTGGGTTTGATCGTGCCGCACTTGCTGCGGCCCTTGGTGGGCGCGCGACCCTCGGGTCTGCTGATCCCCAGCGCCATCGGCGGCGCGGTCTTGGTGTTGGCCGCCGACATCCTGGTTCGGCTGACCCCGGCGGCGACGGAAGTCCGGCTAGGAGTCGCCATGTCCGTGTTGGGAGGGCCGTTCTTCTTGGCCCTGTTGCTGTCACTGCGTAAGCGCATCGCATGAGGGAGCTGACGGCAGATAACCTGACGGTGAAACTCGGCAATCGGCTCGTCTTGGACGCGGTGTCTGCTGCCTTAATGCCTGGACAGATCACCGCCATTGTCGGCCCGAACGGGGCAGGGAAATCAACCCTACTGGCGTGCCTTGTGGGATTGCGTGTGGCGGACTCTGGTGATGTGAGGCTGGGCCGGCAGCCGATCTCTAGCCTTTCCCCACGCGCGCGGGCCCGACAGGTGGGCTTCATTCCGCAGTCCCCAGAGGTCGCCTGGGCCCTGGAGGCTCGCATCCTGGTGGGACTGGGTCGCACGCCGCACATTGGCGCGCGCGGTCTCTCGCTGGCGGACAATGCCGCAGTCGAACGGGCGATGGCAGCGGCGGGCGTGAGCGACCTGGCTGACCGTGATGTTACCACCCTATCGGGGGGTGAGCGGGGTCGGGTGTTGATCGCCCGCGCCCTGGCTGGGGAACCGGATTGGCTATTGGCCGATGAGCCGCTGGCGGGCCTCGACCCAGGCCATCAACTTGATGCGGCTGAGTTGTTCAAGAGCTTGGCACATGATCAGGGGCGGGGGGTGGTGCTCACCTTGCACGACCTGACTCTAGCCGGGCGCATGGCCGACCGGGTTATCGTTTTGGCGCAGGGTCAGGTCTTGGCAGACGGCGATGCCGCGCATTGCCTGACACCCGATGTGCTCGCCAAGGCCTATGGGGTGCAGACGCATTACGGCGTCGGGTTGGCAGGACCGCAGATCGAGATCCTGTCGCGGACCCGTTCGGTCTGAGGTCACCTTTCCTTTTTCCCTGCCGCCGGATAGCGTCAACCGCATGGTCCTCGCCGCCTTGAGTTCGTCCGCCTATGAGCAGGCTTTGGCTCGTGCGCACCAGAAGCTGCTGGCCACCAAGGATTTGCAGTTCAATTTCGACGAGGCTCCGCCTCCGCCGGAACCACCGGATTGGCTGGTTTCGCTGTTGGGTGCCATCGGCAAGGCGTTTGTTGCCGCCGCGCCGGTTCTGAAGTGGGTATTCTGGATCGGCTTGGCTCTCGTTGCCATTCTCATCGCCTGGTTCATCGTCCGCGACATCGTGCGCATTCGCCTGGCTGAGCGTGCCAAACCCTTCGACCTCACGCAGGGCTCAGAAGCCTGGCGACCGACCGCCGAGCGAGCCCAGGCCCTGTTGTCGGATGCCGATTCGCTGGCCGAGCAGGGGCGCTATGCCGAAGCGGTCCACTTGATCTTGGTGCGAAGCGTCGATGACTTTGCCGGCCATCGTCCTGGTGTGGTCAAGCCCGCGTTCACCAGCCGCGACCTGGGGCGCCTTGAGGCCATGCCACAGGAGGCACGCAACGCCTTTGCCCTTATCGCTCAGGTGGTGGAGCACAGCTTGTTTGGCGGCGGTGGCGTGGACAAGCACCGGTTTGCCGATTGTCGAGCTGCCTATCACGACTTTGCCCTTGCCGAGCGCTGGCGATGAGCGAGATGTCCAGTCCCTTCACGCCGAAAACGACGCTGGCCTTGGTTCTGGTGGGCATCTTCGCCTTCTCCGGGTTCACCGTGCTGTCAGTCTATGCGCCGGACTTGCGCTCGGGACGGGACGGTGGGGCGCATGCGCTGTCCACCTCGGCGGTCGGCTTTGCCGGGGCGGTGGTGATGCTGAAGTCTCAGGGCGTGCCGGTGGTGGTCAGCCGGTCGCCCCTCAACAAGGCGGGTGAAGGTCAAGCCCTTCGGGTGCTGACACCGACGCCGGAGACGGGTGAGACGGCGCTGAAAGACTATGACCGGCGAGGTCCACTCTTGGTGGTCTTGCCCAAATGGTCCGTCGCTCCGGAGATCACCCACGAGGGGTGGGTTCGCAAGGTCGATCTGGTTGGAGCCGGGGCTCTGGAGCCGCTGAAACATCTGGGCACGTCGGGGACCATCGCGCACCGCGCCGGGGTGTCATCGCCAAAGCTGCGGGGTGTAGGTGCTCCATTTGTGGAAGGCACTTACCTGCCGCTGGGTCGCATCGACCGCCTCCAGACCCTCACTGGTGGCGAATGGACACCAATCCTGGTGGACGAGCAGGACCGCACGGTCCTGGCGCGCTGGGGCAACACCCATCTGGTGGTCTTGGCTGATCCGGACCTGCTCAACACTCAGGGCCTGAAACAGATCGACAATGCCCGCGCCGGGATGGCGATCCTGGAGGCGTTGCACGGCCAGGACGGGGTGGCCTTTGATGTGGCTCTGAACGGCTTCAACCGGCCTCGGAGTGTCCTGCGTTTGATGTTCGAACCGCCGCTGCTGGGCGGGACGCTCTGCCTCTTGGCTGCGGCCCTGTTGATGGGCATTCATGCCGCCCCACGCTTTGGGCCGGCCTTGCGACCGGGTCGCGCTTTTGCGTTAGGCAAGCGGGCTCTGATCGACAATTCAGCGGACCTGATCCGTGCGGCGGGCAAGGAACATAATCTCGCTCCTGCCTATGCTGCCTTGATCCAGGCCCGGACAGCCAAGGCCGTAGGAGACCGCGAGAGCGACCCCGCCCTGCGCCAAGCGCGCCTGATCCGGCTGGAGGAACACCGCGCTATCCGCCCGTCCTTAGACGCCCTAGACCTTGCCGCCGCCAAAGCCGCCACCCGCGAAGACGCCCTGTCGATAGGGGTCAAACTATTCCAATGGAAGTCGGAGATGACCCGTGACCGTCGATGAAGTGAAGTCCAAGGCTGACGCCATCCGCAGCGAGATCGGCAAGGCGGTGATCGGCCAATCCGGCACAGTGGACCTGATGCTGACAGCCTTGCTGGCGGGGGGGCACATCCTGCTTGAGGGGCCACCCGGCACGGCGAAAACTTTCCTCGCGCAATGCTTTGCCCGGACTCTGGACCTAAAGTTCGGGCGCGTGCAGTTCACGCCTGACCTTATGCCCGCCGACATTGTTGGGGCCAATTTGTTCAATTTCCAGACCAGCACTTTCACCCTCAATCCTGGGCCAGTGTTTTGTGATCTGCTGCTGGCCGATGAGATCAATCGCACCCCGCCTAAGACCCAGGCGGCCCTGCTGGAAGCTATGCAGGAGCGCAAAGTCACCCTGGACGGTAAGTCCCACCCCTTAAGTGACGGCTTCATGGTGGTGGCCACCCAAAACCCCCTAGAGCAACAGGGCACCTATCCGTTACCCGAGGCCCAGCTCGACCGGTTCCTGTTCAAGCAGGTCTTGCAATATCCCAGCCGCGAGGAGGAACGGGCGATCATCGCCACTCACGGCCTGCGCAGCGGCCAGGCCGACCCCGCGGCCATGGGGGTGGCCCAAGTCGCCGATGGAGCCTGGATTCGGGCGGCGGCGGACACGGTGGCGGCGGTGCGGCTCAGCGACGAGATCATCGACTATGTGCTCAACCTCGTCCGCGCCACCCGCGAAACCGCTGATCTGCAGAGTGGAGCCTCGCCACGTGGGGCGGCCATGCTGGCCTTGGCGGCGCGAGCGCGGGCAGTGTTGGATGGTCGAAACTACGCGATCCCCGACGATGTCAAAGCCTTGGCCCTGCCGGCCCTGCGCCACCGGGTGATCTTATCCCCCTCCGCCGAGATCGAGGGTCGGCATGTCGATCAAGTGGTCACCGGCTTGATCGAACAGATCCAGGCCCCGCGCTAGCGCATGATTTACCCCACCCGCCTTGCAATCCTGTTGGCATTGGCCGGTGTGCCGGTGGTGCTAGCGGCTGGGTTAATGGTTCCCGGACTGTGGACGTTGGGCGCAGCCTGGGCCTTGGGCACGGCAGCCCTGGTGCTGATGGATGCTTGGCTGGCAGCCTCCCCCGGCCAACTCACATTGGATATGCAATTGCCGACGGCGCTGGGGGTCGGCACGGTCGGGCAGGCAGTGGTATCGGCCCGGTTTGCCAAGAGATCGCCGCAGCGTTTGGATATTGTCCTGGGCACCAATGACCGGCTTGCCGGCGAGACCGGAAATTCCGGGATCGACTTGGTTCAGGGTCAAGGCAAGACCAAGATTGAGCTCTCCACCCTCCGCCGCGGGGAGGCCAAGATTGAGAGTCTCTGGGCGCGGTGGCGCGGCCCGCTTGGGCTGGCGTGGGTGCAACGACGCGATCTGGCGGACCGTAGCTTTCCGATTACCCCCAATATTACAGCAGTGCGTGATGCGGCGCTTCGCCTCTTCTCTCGCGATGCCACTTTGGGCGTCAAGGCGCAGATCGAGAGCGGCGAAGGAAGTGAGTTCCATGCCCTGAAAGAATACCAGACCGGCATGGACTTACGCGCCATCGACTGGAAGCAAAGTGCCCGCCACGGCAAGTTGGTGGGTCGCGAGTATCGCGCCGAGCGCAATCACCCGGTGATCCTGGCGTTGGATACCGGGCGACTGATGTGCGCGCCGCTCGACGGCATTCCGCGCATCGACCACGTGATCAATGCGGCCCTATTGTTGGCCTTTGTCAGTTTGAAGCTGGGGGACCGCGTCGGCTTGTTCGCCTTTGACGCCAAACCCAATCTGGCCAGCGGCGTGGCCCGTGGTGCCGGGGCTTTCCCGTTGATCCAGCGGCTGGCGGCCAGCATCGACTATTCCACCGCAGAGACCAATTTCACCCTGGGCCTGACCACATTGGCCGGCAAGCTGGATCGCCGTGCTCTGGTGGTTGTGTTCACCGACTTTGCCGACCCCACCAGCGCAGAGCTGATGTTGGAGAATGTCACCCGGCTGTTGCGAACCCATCTGGTGCTGTTCGTTGTGCTGCGCGATGAGGAGCTGGAAAGCTTGGCAGACCGCGAACCCAAGGACGCTGACGACGTCACGCGCGCTGTGATTGCCGGAAGCATGCTGCAACAGCGCGAGGTGGTGCTGAATCGCCTGCGCCGGGCCGGGGCGCAGATCGTTGAGGCGTCTGCGGCTCGCCTGGGGCCCGATGTGGTCAATAGCTATCTCGACGCCAAGCGTCGCGAACTGGTTTAGGCGCGCGCTATGGCGGACCTCCAACTCAAGAGCCACCGGTTCCGTGAAGAGCGCGAGGCTGATTGGCGCAGGCTGGAACGCTTACTGGGATTGGTGGAGGGCGGCTCGCCGACTCATCTGAGTTCCACCCAACTCTTGGAAATCCCGGTGCTCTATCGTCAGGCGCTGTCGTCGCTCTCTGTGGCGCGGGCTATCTCGCTCGATCAGGGTGTAATCGAGTATTTGGAGGGGCTCTGTACGCGCGCCTACTTCGTCGTCTATGGCGCGCGGACCAGCCTGTGGGAGCGGATCAACCGGTTCTTCAGCCGCGATTGGCCAGTCGCTGTGCGCAGCCTATGGCGTGAGACCCTGGTGGCAGCTGCTATCGGCATCGGCGGGATGATCGTGGCCATGGTGCTAATCGGCCAGGACATCGACTGGTTCTATTCCTTTATCCCCCACGAACTGACCCAGGGTCGCGACCCCACAGCAGCCACCAAGTTTCTGCGCGGCACGCTGTTCAAGGGCGAGGATGCCAAGGAGGGTTTGACCGTCCTGGCGGCCTTCCTGTTCACCCATAATGCGCAGATCGCCATCTTCGCCTTTGCCTTGGGCTTTGCGCTCTGCGTCCCTACGGCAGCCCTGATGGCCTATAACGGGGCGATGCTGGGGGCATTTCTCAGCCTGTTCATCTCGCGGGGCCTGGGGGTCGAGGCTGGGGGGTGGCTGTTCATCCATGGGGTGACCGAGTTGTTTGCTGTGACCTTGGCTGGGGCCGCAGGTTTCCATATCGGCTGGTCGACGATTTTCCCCGGTGGTCATGCGCGGATCGACGCCATATCCGCCGCTGGACGCCGTGCCGCGATGGTGATGGTCGGCGTGGTGGTGATGTTGTTCGTGGCCGGACTGCTCGAGGGCTTTGCGCGGCAGCTGATCCAGAGCACCGGCGTTCGCTATGCCGTTGCGGCGGGCAGCGCGGTGATCTGGGGGGGGTATTTCTACATCAAAAGGCCGGTGGCATGACGGACTCAACGCCCCCCACCGCCACCCGCGAGTTCGTAACGCCGGAGGGCGTGGATCTGCGCCTGAGGCTCGGCGATGTGGGCGAGCGGGCAAGTGCGTTGATTGTCGATCTGATGATCATTGTCGCGGCCTTGGTCGTGCTTTCCCTGCTGGCTGGTGCCGCACTGTGGGCGTCCAAAGCGGAGGCGCCGGAAATGGTCGGGGTGATCTGGCTCCTGGGCTTCTTCATCCTGCGGAATTTCTACTTTACGGGCTTTGAATTGCGTCCGGGTGCGGCGACGCCGGGCAAGCGGCTGATGAAGCTGCGAGTCATTGCGCGGGGCGGCGGGCGGCTGACAGCCGATGCTGTGTTTGCGCGAAATGCACTGAGGGAGTTGGAGCTGTTCCTGCCGGTCACCTTCATGTTTGCGCGCGGGCAGGGGGTGGATGGCTGGATCATCTCGCTGGGATGCTTGTGGTCGTTGGTGTTCCTGTTGTTCCCGTTGTTCAACAAGGATCGGCTGCGCGCCGGGGACCTGATTGCCGGGACCATGGTGGTGCGTGCGCCGCGCCAGGCCCTGTTGCCCGATCTGGCCGGTGACGGGGTCAGCGCGCTCAGTGAGCTCAACTTCACCTCGGCCCAGCTGGATGCTTACGGCATCAAGGAGCTGCAGGTTCTGGAAAACGTGCTGCGCAACAATGACCGCAAGACCATCGCCGAGGTCGCCCGGCGCATTCGCACCAAGATCGTCTGGATTGACGGCGAGGCAGTATCTGACCGTGCGTTCCTAA
>JANLPK010000070.1:0-16093 GCA_031367205.1 Alphaproteobacteria bacterium | reverse complement strand
AACTCATCGATCCCAAATCGCGGGCCTGGGCCACACTCTTCCCCTTGATCGATGCCCTGGCTGGGCTCAAAACTTCGCCATGACCGATGAGCCCAAGCCCCGCCGCACCCTTAGCCTGAAGCCCGGCGTGGTGGTGACTCGTGTCTTGGGGCCCGAGCCGATCCGCGCCCCAACGCCCCCCAAAACCTTAAAGCGTCCACCGCCGCCGCCCGAGCCCATCTATGGTTGGAAGTGCAAACCCTGCGGCCAGGGTTTCGACCCACCGGTTGAGGCCGCAGATGGCGACGCCGTCCGCTGTCCCAAGTGCAATGCCAAGCTCGGCAAGGCCGGTGACTTCAAACAGGATCCAGTGCCCACTCGCCTGCGCGCCAGACCTGCAAAGCCATAAGGCCAGGAACCCCCATGACGATCCACCGCCTGCCGTCAGCAATCACCACCTTGGAACCTTCAAACCACCCCTATCTCAACGGGGCCTGGACGCCGCTGCATGAGGAGGTCGATGCCGACGACTTGGTGGTCACCTTCGGCACTATCCCGCCCGACATCGACGGGGTCTATCTGCGTAACACCGAAAACCAAGTCCACCAGCCGCTGGGGCGTTTCCACCCGTTCGATGGCGACGGGATGATCCACCAGATCGATTTTCAGGGTGGCAAGGCCAGCTATAAGAACCGCTATGTTCGCACCCGGGGTTTCGTGGCTGAACAAGAGGCCCGCGCCTCACTCTGGGGCGGCCTTGCCGATCCTGTGCAGCTGGCCAAGCGACCGGGCTGGGGTGCCCACGGCAGCCTGAAGGATAGCTCGTCCACCGACATCGTCGTCCACGCTGGCCGCGCGCTCTCAACATTCTACCAGTGCGGGGAGGGTTACCGCCTAGACCCGCTCACCCTAGAGCAGGAGGGCCTGGAATCGTGGGTGCCCATCGACGGCATGTCTGCCCACCCAAAAGTCGATGAGATCACCGGCGAGTTGATGTTTTTCAACTACTCCAAGACCGCGCCCTACCTGCACTATGGTCTGGTGGGTGCTGACAACAAGCTCAAGCACTACCAAGCTGTCCCGACCCCCGGTCCGCGGCTGCCGCACGACATGGCCTTCACACAGAACTACGTCATCCTGAACGATCTGCCAGTGTTCTGGGATGCCAAGCTGCTGGAGCGAAACATCCACGCTGTGCGCTTCCATGAAGGCATTCCGTCGCGCTTTGCCATCGTGCCGCGAAACGGGGGGGAAGTCCGCTGGTTCGAAGCCGCCCCCACCTATGTGCTTCATTGGCTCAATGCCTATGAGGAGGGCGACGAGATCGTCCTCGACGGCTACTTCCAAGAGGAGCCGACGCCCCAGCCTCACGCCCATGCCCAGCCGGGCTTCGAGCACATGATGGCCTATCTGGATGAGCACAGTTTCAAGTCCAAGCTGCACCGTTGGCGGTTCAATCTGAAGGACGGCTCGACAACCGAGGAACAGCTCGATGACCGGGTCATGGAGTTCGGTATGATCAATGCCAAATATGGCGGCCGACCCTATCGCTACGGCTATTCCACGCTGTCCAAGCCCGGCTGGTTCCTATTCACCGGCTTCGTCAAGACCGACCTTGAGACCCGCATCAGCACAGAATACCGACTGCCTGAAGGCGTCTATGCCAGCGAGGCCCCCTTTGCGCCGCGCATCGGGGCCGTTGACGAAGATGACGGCTACCTCGTCAGTTTCCTCATCGACGAGAACAACGGCACCTCAGAATGCGTGCTGCTGGACGCCAAGGACATCACCAAAGGCCCCATCTGCCGCATCGCCCTGCCGCACAAGCTCTGCAGCGGCACTCACGCGGTCTGGGCGGGGCGCGAGATGCTGAGGGGCTAGACCGCCTTGCGGGGCGGCATCGGAATGAAGCCGGAGGTTTGGGCCACATAGGCCTCGTAGTCCGGCTTCTTCCGCCGCATCCGATACTCGGTGGTCGGCACGCCGCTCCACTTGGTCAGCAGGAAGGTCATCAAGACCGGCCCGACCACGGATGCAACACCGATCCAGCCCGTTTCTGCCGCGATCATCCACAGACCCCACCAAACACAGGCATCGCCGAAATAATTGGGGTGGCGAGTGTAGCGCCACAGGCCGGTCGTCAAGACCTTGCCGTTATTCTCCGGGTTGGCCTTGAACTGGGTCAATTGCCAGTCGCCGACGGTTTCGAAGAAGATCCCCAGCACGGCCAGCGCCACGCCCGCCCAGGCCAGCAAGCCCAGCGGCCCGACGGCATTAACTTGGCCCAACTGCACGGGCAGGCTGACCGCGAACTGCAACGGCATCTGGAGCGCGAACACCAAGAGCAGGGATGCCTTCGCATAGCCCCAGCCGCGATCGGTCTTAGCCTTGCCCATCATGGTGGAATACCTGCGGTCGGCCCCGTGCTTGCGCCAGCGCCATAGCAGGTAGAGGCCTAGCCTCAGCCCCCAGACGCTGCAGAGCACCGTCAGGGCCAACCGGTGGTCACCGCCGCCTGTGACGGCGTAACTGGTGATCGCTATCACCACCATGCCCAGCGCCCACCAGCTATCAATGAAGCTGGGGTCCTTGATGGCAACATTGATCATCCAGAGGCCCAAGAACAGGCCCGCAGACAACACGGCATTGATGAGTAGAAGTTCAGCAATCGGCATCTCAATGTCCCTCTAAATTCAACTCAGCGTCCGGTGGAAACCTGGGTCGCCGAAAGCATTTTGGCAAGGCTGCGCTCCAGCCCCTTGGGATCTCGGGCCAGGGAGGCGCGAACCTCGATGGCCATAGTGTCAGTGTCCAGCTCGTCAATCCCGCGCTTGATCGCGCTCAAGCCAGCCTTGGCAATGTCTTCGGGGCGTTCCTTGCGGCCGGCGACATGGGCCGCCATCCGGGTGTCTACCGAGCCGACGATCAAGGCCGTGACCTGGGTTCCCTGATCCGCTAATTCTGCGCGGACACAGGTGGTCGCCGCCCGCCCAGCGAACTTGGATGGCGAATAGCCGCCCATGGCCGGCAGGGCCACCAATCCTCCCGACGACAACACATTGACGATGGCACCCCCGCCATTGGCCTTCAAGATCGGTCCGAAGGCCCGGCACATGGCCAGCGGGCCAAAATAATTGACCTCCATCTCATTGCGGGCGGCGGTGAGGTTCGGCGCGCCCAGCAGGGTCAGGTTGTGGAAGGCTCCGGCATTGTTGATCAAGATCGACACGTCACCACAGTCCCGCGCGGCAGCGGCGATCTGTTCGGGTTTGGTGATGTCCAAGGCGACCGCGATCGCGCGTCCGGGGGCTTCGGCCACCAAATGGGCGGCGTCGCTAGGATTGCGCGCACCCACATAGACTTTGGCGGCGCCACCCGCCAGCAGGGCCCGGACAAACGCCTCGCCGATCCCGCGATTTCCGCCGGTGACCAGGGCGACGCTGCCTTCGAGGTTCACAGAGCAGCCCGATCAATCAGCGCCGTCACCCACACGGGCGCGGGCGAACCAGCCTTCTGGGCCTCAATCACGCTGACATCCACATAGTCACGCCAGCCGCAGATCAGGCCGTCGCGGAACTCCAGCACCCCGGCATAGGGCGCAGCCACGATCTCGCCTGTCTTGGCGTGGTATTCATCAACGCCCTCGACGAACAGCCTGTCACCGCTTTCGGCATAGTCAAAGATGCGCCAATTCACCTTGTCGATCTGCGCCTTGAAGGTCTCGAGGAACTTCCGTGCCTTGACCTTGCCTTTAAGGGGTGGCGCGACGGCGGCAGCATAATGCCAGACGATGTCTTCGCTCATGAACGATAGCGCGCCATCGATGTCGCCGGCGCTCCAGGCCGCGATCAAGGCCTTCATGGTTTCGAACTTGGTGCTCATAACGTCTCCTGTTGTTGCAAGTTGTCGCATTGCAAGCCGCGAAGTCAACGCGCAGGAAGGCTCTTGAGGTAAGCCTCGATGAGGGACACGCCCTCCTCATGGACCATGGAACGGCTCAGCTCAGGCATCATCACGCCCGGCTCGCGGGATTTCATCCGGTAAAGCAAGATCGAGGACTGGGGTTTGCCGGGGTCGATATCGAAGTCCAGGTCGCCGGAGCCCCGCCCTGCCGCCACCGGTCGTCTGCCGATGCCGCGCGCCGCAGGATCAGGTTCTTCGAGATTGAGGAACAGTCCCGAATTACTTGCCATGCCGGTGGGGCTATGACAGTGGCCGCAGTTGCCGTCGAGATAGGCCCGCGCTCGATCTTCGAGGGGTGCCTGAGGGTCGTTCCAAACTGCGGTTCGCGGCGCGGCCTCCGCTGTTGGAGCCCCGATCAACAGGCCTGTGCGAGACCAGTGGGCCAGTTGGTTTTCCTGGCCTGTCACATAGGCAAACGCGCCATTCAGGTTCCGCACTTTGGGCCCAATGGGTGACAGCTGGCCAGAGACTGAGTGGCACTCTTTGCACTGGTTTTGATTGGGCACGCCATAGTCGAGGACCTGCTTGACCCCGTGCAGGTCAACGAACGCGACAGGTAACCTCACTCCGGCGCGTTTCAGCACGGCCTGGGTCTGCGCGGAATTCCAAACATAGGTCAGAGCCACCCAGCCTTGGGCTTTGTGGATCAGCAACCGAGTTTCGATGGATCGCACGCTGACCTGCGGGTGCCGCAGATCTGCCGGATAGGCGAAGGTCTTCACCAAGGTTGCACCAACTGGAAAGTCCAGAACCCCAGGCGCGCGGTAGGTCGCGTGGGTGCCGGGCGGCAGATAGAGCCACCGGCTCTTCTCCGAATAGTCGCTGAACAACGGTGTGTTCAGGCTGTAGGGCGTCAGGCTCGCAGTTGGTGTCCGCCCGCCGCTATCCTGAAACAGATGATAGGCATCCAGGGTGGGCGCAGGGACGTCAGCCAGCAGCGTGCTCAATGCCACCGGGGCGGGCGCAGCGCCCAGACACAGGACAGCCGCGATCAGAGCGGCAAAGCGCCTCATGCGGCGGGCTTGTCCTGCTCGGGCGGCAGCACGACGGCGCTCGGCTCGAGCTGTCCAGGCGCGCCCACAGAGGGGGTCACCACCGGGTTGGCCGTCTCGACAGCGCCGCCCTTGGTCATCCGCAGATTGGCCACCGGCCCGTCCTTGAACCACATCTTCAGAGTCTCATGCTGGTCATGATATCTATCGACCCCATCCCACATGATCGGCGGCATGGATCCACCCATGGCGGCAGCCAAGTCCTTGCCGCCGGGCAAGGCTGGTGCCCACCCATTGCGGCCAAACCGGTTGTCGCGCACCACGAAATCGCGGGGCAGGGGGTTATAGGTTTTGTCGTCAAAATCGCGGCTGTAGGCGATGATCATGACCCCGGCGGTTTGGTTGCCTGACACGGTGTTCTCGAACACATGGACGTCGCGATTGGCCATCAGCATGATGCCCGAACCCGTCGGAACGCCCGCCACGATATTGCCCTTCGGCGCGAAATTCGGTGTGTCATTGTCCACCACAAGATTGCGGAATATCCGTGTGGAGTGACCACCCATCACCGGCAACCCTGGTAAATCAAACACCAGAATCCCACCAGCATTGTGCGTGGCGACATTGTTGAACACATCGGCGTTGGAGGAATTCTCGATCTCGATCCCGGCGACGTTGAACTCGGCACGGCTGTTGCGCACGATGATGTTCTTCGACTGCCCCACATAGATCCCGGCGTCTGATGCGCCCCTAACCGTGACGTGGTCGATCAGGACATTACTGGATGCAACGGGATAGACCCCGTAGGCACCGTTGGTCTCCTTGGGACCACCCGTCCATTCCACCGTGAGAGAAACGAAGCTGATCCGGTCGGCTCCCTTTGACTTGATCCCGTCACCCTTGCTGTCCTGCATGGTCAGATCGCGGATCGTCACACCGTCCGAAGTGACCAATAGACCCTCACCGGCTCCCTTTTGCTTGGCGAAGGAGAGATAGGTCTTGTGTTCCCCAGCTCCCGTGACCGTGACACCGTCCACATCCAGGGACAGTCCGTCAGTGAACGAGAAGTTGCCCGCACCCAGGGCAACGATATCTCCGGGCTTGGCGTCGAGAAGCGCGGTTTGAACCCGCTCCTGAGCATTTGGGCCAGCCGCGACCTTCAAGGTCTTGGCTTGCGCGCTCGTGGCCAATAGGACAGCGAGAAGTGTGACGGCATAGGTTTTCATATCGACCTCCTTGGGGTGGGCGTTGTCCCCGATATGGAGCTAAATTGATCCTGTTCCGGCGCGTAACGCAACTGGGTCCGGGTAATGTCTGATAACCTCTACGAAGTTCTCGCAGCTAAGTTCCCAGTGGACCGAGCAAAACCCTGTTTCCTGCTCGGTGATGGCACCGCGATCAGCTACGGCACGCTGGAAACCAATGTCGCTCAGGTGGCGGGTTACCTGATCAGCCAAGGTGTCGTTCCCGGCGACAGGATCGCCGTGCAGGTCGAGAAGTCCCCACAAGCGGTGATGATCTACCTTGCCGCACTGATGGCCGGTGCTGTCTTCCTACCGCTCAATAATGCCTACACCCCGACGGAGGTGGACTACTTCATTAAGGATGCTGAGCCGCGCCTGTTTATCCAGAATGCTGAGGCCTTCGTCGCCGCGGCGCAGAATGCCGCTCCGCTCGCAATGCCTGTCGCGCGCCAAGCCGCTGACCTCGCCTCGATCATCTACACTTCTGGCACCACCGGTCGCTCCAAGGGCGCGATGCTTAGCCACGGCGCTTTGGCTGCCAACGCCGTGGCCCTGCATCAAGCTTGGGGTTTCACGCGGGATGACGTGCTCCTCCATGCCCTGCCGATCTTCCATGTCCACGGCCTGTTCGTAGCTCTGCACTGCGCCTTTCTCTCCGGTGCGCCCATGGTCTGGCTGGCCAAGTTTGATGAGCCCCAGGTTCTGGAAGGCCTGAAGCGCTCTACGGTCATGATGGGGGTGCCGACGTTTTACACGCGGCTGCTCAAAAACGCCGGGTTTGGCAAGGAACACACAACAAAGGTGCGCCTCTTCGTCTGCGGATCAGCGCCCCTCCTGCCCACGACGTTCGCCGAATTCGAGGCCCGCATCGGTCAGCCGATCTTGGAACGCTACGGCATGAGCGAGGCGGTGATCATCACCACCAACCCCCTTCACGGCGACCGGATCGCCGGCAGCGTCGGCTATCCCTTGCCGGGGGTGGACCTTCGCATTGGAGGTGGGGAGGAAACCGGCGTCATTGAGATCAAGGGTCCCAGCGTGTTCTCCGCCTATTGGCGTATGCCCGAAAAGACCGCCGAAGAGTTCACTGCGGACGGCTATTTCATCACCGGCGATGTGGGTCGCCAGGACCCAGATGGACGCGTCTGGATCTCCGGCCGCGCCAAGGATCTGATCATATCAGGGGGCTTCAATGTCTATCCCAAAGAGATCGAGCTTCTTCTCGATCAGATGGAGGGCGTCACCGAGAGCGCTGTCATCGGGCTGCCACACGCGGACTTTGGCGAGGCGGTCTGCGCGGTGGTCATCGGCAAGGGCGACGAGGCTGCGATGATCGTCCGGCTCCGCCAGCAGCTCGCCGTTTTCAAGGCCCCGAAGGCCATCATCTTCGTCGACGAACTTCCTCGCAACGCTATGGGTAAGGTCCAGAAGAACTTGTTGCGGGACAGATATGCTGATCGTTTCGCCTAGGGCTGGGTCTCTACTGGCCTTCTTCACCAAACGCTGGACCGCGCGCCATAGACCGCGATAGCGGCATGCGCAGCAACAGGTCCCCGCCCAGTGCAAGAGCCGCCGGGCCGAAGTCGCCGGTCAAGTGATCGCGCAACGCCTCGGAGATCGAGCCCTCCGGAGCCACTGGGTTTCCGGCCGCTAGCTGTTCGAACCTCGCGTCGTCCGTCGCAGCGTCTCCGCTCAATTCACCAATCCGCTCAAACATCATAGACATAGCTGTTGGGGTGCGACCACCATCCAAAGCAGATCCCAGTGTCAGCCCGTCAATCACGTCGGCCCGCGCGGTGGCTACACCGTTAAAAATCCCAAACAACAGAGCTCCGCTTGTCACATCGGCGGCGATGCAGAAGAGTTGATTGTGAAGGGGCAACATCCAGCCCTCCACGACTGTGCCTCCCGTGCCCATGCGGAGTTGCAGGAGGCCGCTTGCGTTCAGACGGATCATTCCGTGATCGTGCAAGAAGCGACCCGCATTTAGGACATAGGGCCGCGTTGACCTGAAGAACCCCTGATATGCCGCGCCACGCAGAGCGGTGGTGGCTAAGATCTGATCCAAAATCGCAAGGGGTAAGCCGGGACTGCCTCCTTCTGGGGCTTGGCCCGGCACAGCGTCCGGGTCGGCGCCGATGAACTCGGCCAGGCCAGCCAAGTTGCGCTCCCAGTCGAGGCTGGTGAAGCCGGGAACTCGCTTTGCCACTTGAGCTGTCAGCAAGGTCAGATTGTGCGCCGACGGCGCTACAGCACCGGTCACCCAGCGACCAACCACGGATTTATCCACGCCAAGATCGGCCGCCAACCGACCACGACTCATGGAGAAGACCTTGAGAACAAGATCAAGTTTGGCGAAAAAAGACTCTGACATCGACACTCAGCTAAGCGGACTTGGTAAAGGGCCCATACCGTTGTCAGGGCCTTGAATGTCAATTTCCCTAATAGGTATGCTTATTCGTGTCCGGCAACCCCAAGATTCTCTTTGAGATAATGTTGTTCTGGATCTCATAGGAACCGCCGGCAATCGTCGAGGATTTGATCCGCAGATATTGCCGTTGGGCGGCCTTCTCCTCAGGGGTGAAATCTTCATCGCCCCACCCCAGGCCGCGCTGTCCCATGGCCTCGACCATCAGTTCACAGTGATCGGTCCCGACCCTGGAATTGGCGTTCTTCATGATGGAGGTCGCCGCACTCGGCCCATTGTTGTTGCGGGCTTCAGCGGCTGCCCGCAGTAGGGTCAGCTGAAATGAACGTGCCTCCATATCGTGGTTGACCAACCGGGTGCGGAAATCACTATCGGCCAACCGGCCATCCTCATCAACGCCGATATAACGCTTGGCCGCCTCCCGCAGGCTCTTGGGATCGAATCGCAAACGACCATCGCCGCCGCCGGATAAGCCGTTACGCTCATGCTGCAACAGTCGTTTCCCGACGGTCCAGCCGCCGTTCAGCGGCCCCATGAGATTGCCCTTTGGCACCTTCACATCGGTAAAGAACGTCTCGCAAAACGGTGAACTCCCGGAGATCAACAGAATAGGACGCGGCTCAACCCCTGGCGTCCGCATGTCGATCAACAGAAAGCTGATCCCCTCATGCTTCTTGGTGGGGTCAGTTCGTGTGAGACAGAAGCACCAATCGGCGTACTGAGCCCCAGAAGTCCATATTTTTGAACCATTTACGAGATAATGATCCCCTTTATCCTCGGCCTTGGTTTGCAGACTCGCGAGGTCAGATCCTGATCCCGGCTCTGAATATCCCTGGCACCAGCGCAGCTCGCCTCGGACGATGGGCGGGATGTGAGTCTGCTTTTGCTCCTCGGTGCCGTATTCTAGGAGGGTCGGGCCAAACATCATGACGCCCATTCCCCCGATTGGGTTCCACGCTCCGATGGCGGCCATCTCGTCCCGCAGCACGCGGGCCTGAGCCACGGTCAACCCGCCCCCGCCATACTGCGCGGACCAAGTGGGCACGCCCCAACCCTTGGCCCCCATCCGATGCTTCCAAAGCTTGTAGTCACCCTCCTCGGGGACAGGGGTTTCTGAGCCTGAAATATCTGTCCGGCCCTTCATCGAGGCCGGAAAGTTCGCCTCAAGCCACCTGCGCGCTTCGACGCGAAAGCTCTCCAGTCCGACAGCTCCTTGATCGGCCACTGTTCAATCCTCCCTTTGGCCGGCTCGGCGAACCTGCTGGCATCTTGCTCACGGCATGAGAGAACTGCTCGATCCAGCTGTCAACGGATCGTCTTAGGCCAGCGGGCTAAGCAGGTCGTCGACAGCTTCAATCCAATGCCGCACGGGCACCTTCGACCCGTTCGCCAAATGCATCCAGCAGCCGATGTTGGCGGTGTAGATGACACTCGGCATTGAGGCACCAAGCGCAGTCAGTTTCGCCGCCTTCAGTTGTGCCGCAACAGTTGGATGCAGCAGGGAGTAAGCTCCGGCTGAGCCACAGCACAGATGGCTGTCTGCCACGGGTTGCGGATTGTAGCCGAGCCCTTGCAGGAGACTGCCGATGCGGCCAGTCAGCTTCAAACCATGCTGAAGGGTGCAGGGTTCGTGCACAGAAATTCTCGGCTCGGCGGGTGTGCGGGTCGCGACAAGGTCCTCGCGCTCCAAGACCTGGATTGGGTCTCTAACGTGGTCGGCGATTTGGCGCGCCCTAGGCAGGTAAGTTGGGTCATCGCTCAGCAGGATCGGATAGTCGCGAATGAAAGCAGCACAGCCGCTGGAGTTGACGACCAAGGCCTCAGCACCGGCTTCTATGGCCGGAGCCCAGACCTCGAGGTTGGCGCGCGCCTGGGCCTTTGCCCTTTCGAGGGCACCTAGATGACGATGCACCGCGCCACAGCAACCGGCCTTCGCAGGCTCGGTAAGGTCGATGCCAATCTGATCGAATACACGCGCAGTCGCGGCATTGAAATGACCAGCGACGGCGCTCTGGACACAGCCCGTCAACATCAGCATTTCCCGGCTATGATTGGCGGTCGGGCGTGCCCCAACAGTGACCCTCCGCGGGAGCTTTGCTCTGAGGATCTCCGGCAGTCCGAACCGTACCAAACGGCCAAGCCCGACAAGCCCTCTGAACAGAGTGGGCCTGGTCGAGACAAAGGCAATGAGCCGCTGGATCAGGTGCTGGGCGGGGGATCGACCCACGGCCTCCACTACGGCAGAGTGCCCCACATCATAGAGTTGGTGGTAGATCACGCCGGACGGACAGGTGGTCTCGCAGGCCCGACAGAGCAGGCAGGAGTCGAGGTGGTCGAGGGTCAGGCGAGTGGGCTTGGCCCCCTCTAGGACCTGCTTCATCAGATAGATGCGACCGCGCGGCCCTTCCAACTCGTCGCCGGTCAGTTGATATGTGGGGCAGGTGGCGTTGCACATCCCACAGTGGACGCAGGCCCGTAGCGCCGTCTCAGCGATGGCTCCGTCGGTGGTGCCGACCAGCGGGCCCTGGATCACAGTGCGCATTCAGAGCCCCTCATACATGCGGCCCGGATTGAAGATGCCGGCTGGGTCCATCGCCGCCTTGATCCTTTGGTGCAGCTGGAAGATCGGCGGCGCCAGGGGCTGGAAGACTTGTTCCGCGGCACCACGCCAGACGGTAGCATGACCCTCGTAGCGGCTGGCCAACGCCCACAAGCCCGGGTCAATTTGATCGGCGGCCAGCCATCGCACCCCGCCGCCCCAGTCCCAAGGTGCCGCAGACAACTCGAGCGGCGTGGCGGACTGCGACAGGGCGATCCTCCACAGGATGGGAGCGTCGGCCAGGTTTGGGTATGTGACATTGCCGATGGCCCGCCAGACCTCCAAGGGCTCAGCATCGCCGCCCAGCTCACGGGCGGTGACTTCGACGGCGGCATCGCCGCCGGACAGCCGCAGATGGAGGCGAGCGCCATCGTGGAAAGCTCCGGAGAGTGGGAGGGAGCGGCGCATTAGGCTTGTGAGCCAATTCTGCGCTGCAACTCCTGGCCCTTCGAAGACCAGCGAAGTCTCCATGCGTGGCTTGGGGACAACCCTTAGGGACACATCGAGCATCACCCCCAGGCAGCCCTGGGCACCGACCATCAGGCGGAAGGCGTCGAAGCCGGCCACGTTCTTGAAGACCGTCCCGCCGAACCGCAGGATGTTGCCGCGTCCGTCTAGGATCCGTGCGCCAAGGACGTAGTCGCGCAGGGCTCCGGTGAAGGGGCGTCTGGGTCCCGAAAGGCCGGTCGCCACCGCGCCACCCAGCGTGCCCGTCGAGCCGAAGCTTGGAGGCTCGAAGGCCAGCATCTGGTTCTGGGCGTCGAGCAGTGCCTCGATCTCGGCGACGGGCGTGCCTGCTCGGGCGGTGATGACCATCTCGCTGGGGTCATAGTCGATGATACCGGTGTGACCAGTCATGTCGACGGTTTGACCGACTACATTTCGGCCAAAGAAGACGTGCGTGCCGCCGCCTTGGATGCGGAGCGGGGTTCGGCTGGCCGAGGCCGCGCGAACCTGGGCTGCCAGCGGTTCTGACAGATCGCCGCTAGAACCGGGGAATGTGGGCAAAAGCCAGCTCCCCGTGGTGGACGTGCATCTGGCCGAACTCGGCGCAGCGGGCCAGGGTCGGGATGGCCTTGCCGGGATTGAGCAAGCCCTTGGGATCGAAGGCTGCCTTCAGGCGGTGGAAGGCGTCAATCTCGGCGGTCGAGAACTGGACGCACATCTGGTTGATCTTTTCGCGACCGACCCCGTGCTCGCCGGTGATGGTGCCGCCGACGGCGACGCAGAGTTCAAGGATTTCGCCGCCCGCAGCTTCGGCCCGCTCCAGGTCGCCGTCGCGGTTGGCATCGTAGAGGATCAACGGGTGCAGGTTGCCGTCGCCGGCATGGAACACATTGGCGACGCCGACACCGTGAGCCACAGCGATCTTGCCGATCTGGGTCAAAACCTTGGGCAGGGACCGGCGCGGGATGGTGCCGTCGATGCAGTAATAGTCCGGCGCGAGGCGGCCCATGGCAGGGAAGGCGCCCTTACGACCGGCCCAGAAGCGCTTACGCTCTGCCTCATCGCCCGCGACCCGGACCTCGACGGCCCCAGCGTCGGAGAGCAGCTGCGAGACCCGGACGATCTCTTCAGCGACGTCGTGGTCCTGACCATCCAGCTCGCAGAGCAGGATGGCGGCGGCGTCCCTAGGGTAGCCCGCCTGGGCGAAGTCTTCGGCGGCGCGTAGGGCTGGGCCGTCCATCATCTCAAGACCCGCAGGCACCACGCCTGCGGCCATGATCTTGGCGACAGCCCCGGCGGCGATCTCCACATCGTCAAAGGCAGCCAAGATCACGCGGGCGGTGTCGGGCAGGGGCGTGAGCTTGACGGTGACTTCAGTGACCACGCCGAGCAGACCCTCCGATCCGGTCATCAGGGCCATGAGGTCAAAGCCTGCGCTGTCCAAGGCACCGCCGCCGATCCGCAGCAGCTCGCCGTCCATGGTCACCACATTCAGGGCCAAGATGTTGTGCACGGTCAGGCCATACTTCAGACAGTGCACGCCGCCTGCGTTCTCGGCCACGTTTCCACCGATGGAACAGGCGATCTGCGAGGAGGGGTCCGGCGCATAGAAGAACCCGAGGTGAGCCACGGCTTCGGAGATCGCCAGGTTTCGAACGCCGGGCTGGACCCGCGCAATCCGGGCATCAGGGTCAATCTCGAGAATTGCGTTAAACCGCGCCATGCTGAGAAGCACGCCGCCCGGGAAGGGCAGGGCACCGCCGGAGAGGCCTGTGCCGGCACCGCGCGCCACGACGGGAACGCCCATCTGGAAGCACGCCCGTAGCACCGCCTGAACCTGGGCTACAGTCTGGGGCAGAGCCACGGCGGCGGGTAGAGAGCGATAGGCCGCGAGTCCATCGCTCTCATAGGGCTTCATGCCTTCGATCGCCGTAACCAATCCGCCTTTGGGCAGCAGGGGTTCCAGCACCGCGCGCAGTCGCGCTGGGTCGACCGGGGCGAACTGGGCGTCCAGCTTGGCGTCAAAGATGTCGAGCATTCCGGCCCCGATGGAACTTGCGATGAGCAAAGTCTGTAGCGTCAATCGCGCCAATCGCTAGAAGGGTTTTTCAAACATATGAAATGAGGGACCGACCATGGATCTGGGCTTGAAGGGTAAGACCGCCGTCATCACCGGGGCGACGCGGGGCATCGGCCGGTCCATCGCCGACCTGTTCGCTGACGAAGGGGCCAATGTCGCCGTCTGTGCGCGCAAGGCTGATGAGGTCCAGGCCACGGTTGCCGCGCTGAAGGCCAAGGGCGTCAAGGCGTTTGGGCAGGTGGTCGACATCGCCGATGGTCCGGCCCTGAAAGCCTTCATCACCGCAGCGGGCGAAGCTCTAGGCGGCATCGATGTGGTGGTCTCCAATGCCAGCGCCCTGGTCCAGGGGGCCGATGAGGCCTCGTGGCGCGGTATGTTCGAGATCGACATCTTGGGCGCGGTCAATGTCTGGGAGGCGGCCAAGCCGTTCTTGGAAGAGGCCGGTGCCGATAAGGGTGACGCCTGCTTCCTGATCACCTCGTCGATCTCGGCAGCGGAGGCCACGGCACCCTCGGCCTATGGGGCGATGAAGGCCGCCCAGATCCACTATGCCAAGGGCATTGCCCGCGAGAACGCGCCTAAGCACATCCGCTGTAATGTGGTCTCGCCCGGCACGGTGTTCTTCGAGGGCGGGGTCTGGGGCAATGTGAAGGCCGGGATGCCGGGCTTCTTTGATCAGATGATCAAGCGCAACCCGACGGGCCGCATGGCGACGCCGGAAGAGGTCGCTGCGGCGACCGTCTTCCTGGCCAGCCCGCGCTCGGCCTTCACGACGGGGATCAATATGGTGGTGGACGGCGCGATCTCCAGCCGCGCCAACTTCTAGGTCGGCCTTGTCACCAGAGGTCATAGGGCGTTTGGTGACAGCGGCGACGTCTGATCGCCGATGGGAGTATCTGCCATGACCGACGACCACGACCTGCGGAAGACCGCTGAGCGGCGGGCCGATATGAAGCTCGCCTTTCGAAGTCACCTGCTGTCCTATGTGATCGTCAATGCTGGATTGGTGGCGATCAATCTGACCACCTCGCCGGGCCATCTGTGGTTCGGCTGGCCGATGGTCGGTTGGGGCATAGGATTGGTGGCCCATGGCGCGGCGACCTACGGCTTCGTCAATGCCGACCGCGAAACGCTTATTCAAAAAGAAATGGACCGGCTGAGGTCTACGAGGAACCCATGATCGAACAGACTGTCGAGATCCCGACCCGGGACGGAGCCACCACCACCTTCATCGTCCATCCCGAACGGGGCGGACCACACCCCGTGATCTTGTTCTACATGGATGCCCCGGCCATTCGCGAGGAGCTGCGCGATATGGCCCGACGGCTGGCGACCAGCGGATACTACGTGGTGCTGCCCAATCTCTATTATCGCGCCAATGTCTTGGAGCTGGAGGGCTTTGCCACGGAGGCTGAGCGGGCCAAGATGTTTGAGCTGATGGGGTCGCTCAATATCCCGTTGATCATGAGCGATACCCAGGCGCTGTTGGCCTACGTTGATGGTCAAGCCGCAGCCAGCAAGGGTCCGATGGGCTCGGTCGGCTACTGCATGAGCGGCCAGTACGCCATCAATGCGGCGGCGCAGTTTCCGGACAAGGTGGTCGCAGCGGCCTCGATCTACGGGGTCTCTCTGGTTACCGATCAGGCCGATAGCCCGCATCTCGCGGCGCAGAAGGTCAAGGGCGAGGTCTATTTCGCCTGCGCCGAGACCGACCGTTGGGCCCCGCCGGAAATGGTCGTGGCCCTGCGCGAGCACATCACCAAAACCAAGGTGAACGGCGAGGTCGAGCACTATCCCGGCGTTGAACACGGCTTTGCCTTCCCGCAGCGCGCGGCCTATGACAAGACCTCGGCTGAGCGGCATTGGGAGCGGCTGCTGGCCATGTATGGGCGGCATTTGGGGTAGGCCAAATTCCGCCCCCAGCGCCGCAGGCGCGGTTTGGGGGAGGTGCCCCGAAGGGGCGGAGGGGGTTGCAGTGCGTTGAGGTGGGTGGGCTTGAACCCCCTCAGGCGCTTCGCGCCAGCTCCCCCAAAGGGGGCGCATTTGGAAGAGTTACGCCAAGACCGGCTCGGTGTCGGGGTTGGTGACCTTAAGGTGGGCATCACCATAGACATGCCAGCTGACCGGAAGAGGGGTGCCGTTTCGCAGGAGGGAGTCTTCCTTATCGTCTAGCTGCTCATCAACGAACCAGTCGTCCTGGGTGAAGAGGTGCCAGTCTAGGGGGATCTTGGCTCTGCGACAGACCCGCTCGACGACGCGGCTAGTGGCTTCGGTGATTTGCATTTCGTGGGCCGACCAGAGACATTCTCTATCGACCTCGCGCTGAAGGCTCTCCTTCATCGAGGCGAGATCCCGGCCCCC
>JANLPK010000049.1:0-37835 GCA_031367205.1 Alphaproteobacteria bacterium | reverse complement strand
TCATATCGCGGATATCGGCGTTACCTTCGTTCAGTTCCCGATAGATCGCGCGAATAAATCGATCAGCAATCTTGGGCTGGCCACCCCGCTTCTCCCAAGGCGCGACTGTCTGAGCTTCGTTGCCAAGCATCGTGGCCAGTTTGGCTTGGCTCATGCCTATTTCTTGGCGAAGGAATCGCAACTCGGCACCAGTCAGCTTCCCGCCCTTGCTGACAAGCCCATGCGCGACGGCGTGGTGGAGGCCTTCCAGGTCATGGATGGCGACACCCGGCCCGTAAGGGGTGTCGTGCTCATGATAGCCATTTGCCAGCCAGAGGTTGCGAAGGCCGCATTCCCGATAGTGATACATGCTCGCCTCCTAAAACACCGTGACGATGATCGCCCGGCTAGGGACGTCAATTTGAGTGAACCTTCGCCGACTGGCAATGGAAACGGCGACGGCGGAAGACTAATCCTCTTCCCTCGGCAAGGGCTGTTCCACCACACCCAGGGCGTCCGCGAGGCGCATCTTGGCGCTACCGGGTTTGAGGGGTTTTTGCTGGCTGGCGTCGGGGGTCCAGCCCGTGAGGGTGAGGATTTCGAAGGTGGCGCGGATGCGGCCGTCGGGGTCGGCGAATTGTTGCGCGTAGATCTCGAAGGCGCGGGCCAGCAGTTTGCGGGTGAGGCGGTTGGGGTGGCGCTCGGCCAGCACACTGGTCTCGCCCATGGCGCGCAGGTCGGCCAGGAGTTTCAACGGGTGATCGTAGCGGACGATGACGCGATCGACGTCGGCGACGGGTAGAGCAAAGCCGGCGCGCTGCAAGAGACCCGCTGCGTCTGAGGCATCGGCAAAGGGCGAGACGCGGGAGCCCGCGCCGCCGGTCAGCTCCAGTTCTGCCTGTACCAGGGACTGGCGGAGTTCGGTCAGGGTGGAGCCGCCAAACAACGCTCCGATGAACAGTCCGTCGGGCTTCAGGGCGCGGCGAATCTGGATCAGAGCCCCGATAACGTCATTGGTCCAGTGGAGCGAGAGGGTTGAGACGACGAGGTCAAGTTGGCCAAACCCGAAGGGGAGTTGCTCTTCATCGACCACCAGTCTGGGGGTCTCACGGCCCGTCAGCATGCGCGATGAGAGATCGGTCTCGACCAGGAACCCGACCCGCGCCGCCGCATCACTGACCGCCAAGGCCCGTTCGAAGGCCCCGTTCCTCGCGCCCAGGTCGACGGCGCGTGGGAAGTCGCGCATGATGGTTTCCAGACGAAACACCGCGTCTTCGGCGGCGCGGGTTTTCAGGAAGTCAGCACGACCATAGTTCGGCGCGGCGCGGTCAAGCCGGGTGCGCAACAGGGCGCGGTCGAAGATCAGGGGCGGGGCGGACATGAGCCTGCAAGATGACCTGTCTGAGGCCTGGTGGAAACCAGGGCCGCGTGTGAAATCGTTCGCGCGGTCGGGGCTGGACCTGATCTTCCCGCCGCAAGCCTTGGATGATGCGCCTCGACCCTTGGCGGCTGGGCTCTCGGCGGAGGCATGGGGGCGCATCACCTTCCTCGACGATCCGGTCTGTGACGGCTGCGGCACGCCGTTCGAGTACGCTCAGGGATTGGAGGCCAAGTGCGCGGCCTGTATGGCCAAACCCCGAGCCTTCACCAGGGCCCGCGCCGCCTGCCTGTACGACGAGGCCTCCCGCGATCTGATCCTGCAGTTGAAGCATGCGGACCGCACCGATTTGGCACCGCTGTTCGCCCGTTGGATCAGCCGCGCGGCGCGGGACTTGCTCACTGAAGCTCACGCCGTGGTGCCGGTGCCGCTGCACCCCACGCGGCTGATGCGGCGTCGGTATAACCAATGCGCTGAGATCGCCCGGCCCTTGGCGCGGCTTTGGGACCTAAACTATCTGCCCGACGCCTTGGTTCGTCGCCGCGCGACAGAGACCCAGGGCGGCAAATCGGGCCCCGCGCGCAGGCGAAATGTCGCTGCCGCTTTTGAAGTCCCGAAATCGCGCGCCAAACAGGTTCGCGGCCAACGCTTGCTGCTGATTGATGACGTGATGACCACCGGTGCCACTTTGGAAGGCTGTGCGCGTGCTCTTTTGGCCGCAGGTGCGGCGCAAGTGGATGTTGCGGTTATTTCGAGGGTGAAAGATATCGCCAGCCGCACCATATAGATTCGTTAACTATTCTCAGTTTCTCATCAGGTCATGACCCAGGTCACCATCTATACCAAACCCTACTGCCCGTTCTGCGTTCGGGCCGTCTCCTTGCTCGAAAAGAAGGGTGTGCCCTTCACCGAGATCGACGCGGCCTTTGATCCGGCCAAGCGCGGCGAGATGGTCGAGCGCTCGGGCGGTCGGGCCACATTCCCGCAGATATTCGTCGGCGAGACCCATATCGGCGGCTGCGACGACATGATGGCCATGGAGCGGGCCGGCGAGCTGGATCAACTGCTCGCGGCGTAAGGTCTTGCAATACCGTCGAATTGCAGGCTTGAGACTTAGCTCATGACCCTTCGCGTCGGCCTCATCCAAACCCGCACGCCCGCCAACCAGGCGGCCGCACTAACGCAGTTGACGCCGTTGGTCCGCGATGCGGCGGGGCAGGGGGCGACCCTGATCATCACGCCGGAGGGCAGCAACATCCTGCAAAAGGATCGCGCCAAGCTGATGCCGCAGCTGACATTGCCGGCAGACGACCCGGTGGTGAAGGGGCTTGCGGCCTTGGCGGTTGAGCTGAAGCTCTGGATCTTGGTGGGTTCGGCCCTGGTGCTGCGAGAAGACGGCAAATGCGCCAATCGTTCAGTGCTGATCGCCCCGACCGGCATGATCACGGCAACCTATGACAAGCTGCATATGTTCGATGTCGACCTGCCCACCGGCGAGACGGCCCGCGAGAGTGCGCTCTATGAGCCCGGCGACCGGGCGGTGACGGCTATGGCGGGGGAGGCCAAGCTTGGACTTACCATCTGTTACGACATGCGCTTCCCGCCGATCTATCGCGCCCTGGCCCGGGCCGGTGCTGAGATCTTGACGGTGCCATCGGCATTTACCCGTCCGACAGGAGCGGCCCACTGGCAGATTCTGTTGAGAGCCCGGGCCATCGAGACGGGCAGTTTCATATTGGCCCCAGCTCAGGGCGGCTTCCACGAGGACGGTCGCGGCACCTATGGTCATAGCCTCGCCGTTGGGCCTTGGGGCGAGGTCTTGGGTCAGCTGGAGCACGACGAACCGGGGGTATTGGTGGTGGATCTCGACCTTGCCGCCGTGGCCAAGGCACGAAAGGCCATCCCGGCCCTGGCCAATGCGCGAGCCTTCGCCGACCCTGAGCCCTTGGCATGATCCGCTACGCCCTGGCCTGCGATCAGGAACATGAGTTCGAGGGTTGGTTCGGGGCGTCGGGTGATTTTGACGATCAGTCGGCCCGGGGGCTGATCGAATGCCCGGTCTGCGCCACCAAGGCGGTGCGCAAGCAGATCATGGCTCCGGCTGTGTCAGGCACCAAACACCGGAGTGGGGAGACGCCACCGGGTGCCCGCGAAGTCATGATGGAAGCCATGGGGCAGGTTCGCCGCCATGTGGAAGACAATTTCGACTATGTGGGTGACGCCTTCGCCAAGGAAGCCCGCGCCATCCATGAGGGCACGTCCGAAGCGCGCGGCATCTATGGGCAGGCTACACCCGCTGAGGTGAAGAAGTTGGTGGCGGACGGCGTCCCGGTCGCGCCTCTGCCCCCCGAAGCGCCCAAGAAGACCGACGTGAATTAGAGGTGTTTGACTCCCTCCCCTTTATGGGGAGGGACAGACCGCGAAGCGGTCAGGGTGGGGAGGTCTGGCCATGTCCACAACCCGCGCAAGGCAATTGCGAAACAACATGACGCCGCCCGGGGTTCGCCTCTGGGCGCGGCTTAAGCGTCCGCGGGAGCGGGGTTTTCACATTCGCAGGCAGGCTCCGTTTCGCGGTTACTATCTCGACTATGTCTGTTTTGATCGGCGGGTGGTGATCGAAGTGGATGGCGGTCATCACGGCGAGGACGTCCAGGCTGATCACGACGCCACGCGCGATATGGTGCTGCGGCGGGAGGGTTTTCGGGTGATGCGGTTTTGGAGCGGGGAGGTGATGGGGAATACGGACGGGGTGGTTGATGCGATTGTCTTGGCGCTGGAGGGGGCGGAGCCGGTGGGGCTAAAACGCTAGTCTCAGGGGCTAGTTTGTTGGCCAGACTTCCCCACCCTGGCGGCTACGCCGCCTGTCCCTCCCCATAAAGGGGAGGGAGTAGAGGGAGGGAGGATTGCGCGGCTACCCCACGCCTTCTAGGGTTCATTCAAACCTTCAAGAGGCCCTCCAATGATCCGCACGCTCTCCGCTGTCGCCGCATTGATCTCAGGCTTGGCGATGACCTCCGCCGTCCAGGCACAGCCGCGCCCTGACCAGCTGGCGTTCCGCGCGCTCTACAAAGAGCTGGTGGAGACCAACACCACGCTGTCGGTGGGCAGTTGCACGGTGGCAGCGCAGAAGATGGCGACGCGGCTGAAGGCCGCAGGCTTTGCCGACAAAGATGTGACGCTGGTCGTGCCGCCAGATCACCCCGCGTTTGGAGCCCTGATCGCCAGCCTGCCGGGCACAGACGCCAAGCTGAAGCCGGTCATGCTGCTGGCCCATATCGATGTGGTGGAGGCCAACCGCGCCGATTGGATCCGCGACCCCTTCACCCTGATCGAGGAAGACGGCTATTTCTATGCGCGCGGTGCCAGCGACGATAAGGCCATGGCCGCGACCTTCACTGACAATATGATCCGCTACAAGACCGAGGGCTTCAAACCTAGGCGCGGTTTGAAACTGGCGTTGACCTGCGGCGAGGAAACCTCTGACACCTTCGACGGGGTGGACTGGCTGCTGAAGAACCGGCCCGGTGCCTTAGACGCTCAGTTCGCGCTGAACGAAGGGGCCGGCGGACGGCTGAACGAAAAGGGCGAGCGCCAGTTCTTAGGCATTCAGGCCGGCGAGAAGGTCTATCAAGACTATACCCTGGTCACCACCAATCCCGGCGGTCACTCGTCGCGGCCCAGCAAGGACAACGCCATCTATCACTTGGCCGGAGCCTTGGCGCGGTTGGGGGCCTATGACTTTCCCATTGCCGTCAATGAGGCCACCCGCAACCACTTCGACAAGATGGGGCCCATCGAGGGCGGTGCTAGCGGGGCGGCGATGAGCGCGGTGGCCAAGGACCCGAACGATCTTGCCGCCATCGCCGTGGTGGCGCGTGACCCTAGCCGTAATTCGATGATGCGCACCACCTGCGTGGCGACCATGGTCAATGCCGGTCATGCGCCCAATGCCTTGCCGCAGCGGGCACAGGCCAATGTGAATTGTCGCATCCTGCCCGGCGAGAAGATTGAGGCCGTGCGGGACCAACTGATCAAGATCTTCGCCGACGACAAGATTGCGGTCAGCATGGTTGGCGTGCCGAGCCCGGTCTCACCGCCGCCGCCGCTCAGTAAGGCCATCGTCGACCCCATCCTTGCGGTCTCCAAGGAGATGTGGCCCGGCGTCGCCTTCGTGCCGGCCATGTCGACCGGTGCCACGGACGGGCGCTTCACCAATGCGGCGGGCATTCCGACCTACGGCCTATCGGGCATGTTCGGCGATCCGGACGGCGGTGGGGTGCATGGGCTCAATGAGCGTATCCGGGTGCGGTCGCTCTATGAAGGCCGGGACTTCCTCTACAAGGTGGTCAAGCTCTACGCGACCCAGAAGTAGACGCGCCACTGGGGGTTGATCCGCGCGTGATCTGAGGGCAGGGTTGCGGTCTCGAATTGGGGGGCTGCCGTGTCGCGTATCATTCTTGCCATAGCGGCGATGTTTGCCAGTCTCGCGGTGTCGGTCGTTGCTGAGGCGGCGCCGCTCGAGGCCTATGGGCGGTTGCCGAATATTGAGGAGGTGAGCATCTCGCCTGATGGGCAGAAGCTTGGCGTGATCCTGACCACCGGTGAGGATCGGGGCATCTTGATTCGTGATCTGGCCGGGGGGACCGACCAAGTCATTCGCGCGGGGAACCAAAAGGTGCGCGCGCTATCGTGGGCAGGCTCCAACCACCTCTTGATCACCAAAACGACCACGGCGTCCATTGCCGATATTACCGCGCCACGCGCGGAATGGACGATGACTCAAGACTATAGCCTCGCGACTGGAAAGTTCCGAAGCTTGGGATCGGACTTCCAAAACGGGCTGAATGTGACGATCAACCAGCCGACCGTCCGAGAAATTGACGGCAATATGGCGATATTTTTGCAAGGCATATTCTTCGACTCAGGCCGAGGGCAGGTGGCTCTGTATCGGATCGATCCGGAAACCGGGCTGTCAAAGAAGCTCCATCCAGGCTTCGCACATACCCAAGACTGGCTGGTGGGTTCGGATGGCAAACCCATCGCGGAAGAGGAGTACGACTCTAAACTCGGTGAGTGGACCCTAAAGATCGCCCAGAAGGTGGGTTGGTTGTCGCTGCATACCTCCAAGGTCTCAATCGAGCGGCCTGGGGTTGCAGGCTTCGGTCGCGACGGTCGGTCCGTTTTGGTCGCGGAGCCGGTGGACGGAGGCCTCGCCTATCGTGAGATTTCCCCGGACCATCCAATTTGGAGTGAACCCTTCTACAAGGGCCCGGCCAAGGATCCAATTTTTGACCCCGCCGATCATAGGCTCATCGGTTTTCAGGCTCTGGTTGGTGAGAACGAAGTCTACGAGTTTTTTAGTCCGACCGACTCCGCAGCCTGGGCCAAGATCGAGCGCGCTTACAAAGGCCAGAGAGTTTCGTTGGCTTCATGGTCGTCCGACCGCAGTCGGATTGTGGTTCTCGTTCAGTCGCCGACGGAGGGTGCCACTTATGCACTGGTGGACTTCAAGTCACGGCATGCTGATCCCATCGGGCTTATGTTTGAGAAGCTGACACCCGCTGACATCTCACAAAAGCAGCCCATCCATTTCAAGGCTCAGGATGGGCTTGATCTTTCGGGCTATCTAACTCTACCCAACGGTCGAGAGCCGAAGGGCTTGCCACTAATCGTACTGCCTCATGGCGGACCGGCCACTCGAGACGAACCTGGTTTCGACTGGTGGAGCCAAGCACTGGCCTCCCGCGGCTATGCAGTCCTACAGGTCAACTACCGAGGATCGGGCGGCTTCGGTGAGTCATTCGAGCAACTAGGTTATGGGCAGTGGGGTCGGAAGATGCAGACTGATCTGTCGGATGGCGTTCGCTACCTCGCGGCTCAGGGGACGATTGATCCGAAGCGAGTTTGTATTACTGGGGCCAGCTATGGCGGCTATGCGACGCTTGCAGGCGCAGCGTTCGACCCTGGTGTCTATCGTTGCGCCGCTGCTGTGTCTGCGCCGTCAGATCTGCACTGGATGGTCGCCTGGACGAAGAACCACAAGGGTATTGCCTCTCAGCGTTACTGGACGAGGTTCATGGGCGCTGAAGACCCCAAGGATCCTGTACTAGGTGAGATATCGCCCGCTCAGCATGCAGATCGCATCAACATTCCGGTCCTGCTGATTCACGGTCGGGACGACACAGTGGTGGATTTGGAACACACAAGGATCATGGAACGCGCCCTCAAGGCTGCCGGGAAATCCGTCGAGGTGGTGATCCAGCCGGGTGAGGATCACTGGCTCTCGCGGGGCGAGACGAGGTTGCAGATGTTGCAAAGCGTGGTGGCGTTTCTGGAGAAACATAACCCGCCGCAGTAGGGGAGGTGTCCCTTGTGTGGCCCGGTCGCCACACTACATGCGGTCTAACAAAGGTTGCGCTTCATCAAGGTGACCTTTGCCTTTCCGCCTTACGAGGGGACGCATGAACATTGATCTCTATTCCGACCGCGCCAAGCAGGCGGTCCAATCGGCCCAGAGCCTGGCTCTGGCGCGGCGTCATCAACAGTTGGCACCCGAGCACCTGCTGAAGGTGTTGCTGGAAGAGAAGGACGGCCTCAGTCGCGCCCTGATCGAAAGCGCCGGTGGTCGCCCGGATGAGGCCGATCAGGCCGCTGATACCCTGCTCAGCAAGCGCGCCAAGGTGGAGGGTGGCTCGGGCCAGCTGTTCATGTTGCCCGATACTGCCAGGGTGTTTGCTGACGCTGAGGCAGGCGCCAAGACGGCGGGTGACGCGTTTGTCACCACTGAGCGCCTGCTGATCGCCATCGCCAAGGAGGGCGGAGACGCCGCCAAGCTTCTGAAAGACGCCGGGGCCACCGCTTCCGGCCTAGAGGAGGCTGCCACCGCCCTGCGCAAGGGCAAGACCGCCGACAGCGCCTCGGCGGAAGAGGGCTATGATGCCCTCAAACGCTACGCCCGCGACCTGACCCAGGCGGCCCGCGACGGCAAGCTCGATCCGGTCATCGGCCGCGACGAGGAGATCCGCCGCACCATCCAGGTGCTCAGCCGCCGCACCAAGAACAACCCGGTTCTGATCGGCGAACCCGGCGTGGGTAAGACCGCCATCGTCGAGGGCCTTGCCCTGCGCATCGTCAACGGAGACGTACCCGAGAGCCTGAAAGACAAGCAGCTTCACTCCCTGGACATGGGGTCGCTGATCGCTGGGGCGAAATATCGCGGCGAGTTCGAGGAACGCCTGAAAGCTGTGCTGAACGAGGTGACCCAAGCCGAGGGCTCGATCATCCTGTTCATCGACGAGATGCACACCCTGGTCGGAGCCGGAAAGTCGGACGGTGCCATGGATGCCTCCAACTTGCTGAAGCCCGCCCTGGCGCGCGGGGAGCTGCATTGCGTGGGTGCTACCACCCTGGATGAATACCGCAAGCACGTGGAAAAGGACGCGGCCCTGGCGCGACGGTTCCAGCCGATCTTCGTGTCTGAGCCGACGGTGGAAGACACGGTCTCCATCCTGCGTGGCTTGAAGGAGAAATACGAGGTCCACCACGGGGTGCGCATTCTCGACAGTGCTATTGTGGCCGCAGCGACCCTTTCCAACCGCTATATCGCCGACCGGTTTTTGCCCGACAAGGCTATCGACCTGATCGATGAGGCAGGCAGCCGAGTGCGCAGGGCCGTGGACTCCAAGCCCGAAGAACTCGACGAAATCGACCGCCGGGCCGTGATGCTGAAGATCGAGCGTGAGGCGCTCTCTAAGGAAACCGACAGTGCGTCGAAAGCCCGGCTGGGGAAGCTGGAGGAGGAACTGGGCGACCTTGAGGCTCAGTCGGAAGAGATGACCGGCAGATGGCGGGCCGAGAAGGACAAGGTCTCCAACGCCGCCCAAATCCGTGAGGCCATTGACCGCCTGCGGGCCGAACTGGTGGCTGTGCAGCGGCGCGGCGACCTGCAGCGGGCTTCTGAAATTGCCTATGGCGAGATCCCGCCGCTGGAGCGCAGTTTGGCAGTTGCTGAGGCCGCTGCGGCCGAAGATGCCGTCTCGCCTGAGGTGGTGGATGCCGAACAGATCGCCGCCGTGGTCTCGCGTTGGACCGGCATTCCGGTCGAGAAGATGCTGGAGGGTGAGCGCGAAAAGCTGCTGGCCATGGAGGATGTTCTGCGTGGCCGGGTGGTCGGGCAGGAAGAAGCCTTGGCTGCTGTTTCCGATGCGGTGCGTCGCGGTCGGGCGGGTCTGCAAGACCCCAACCGACCCATCGGCTCGTTCTTGTTCCTCGGTCCCACGGGCGTCGGCAAGACCGAGCTGACCAAGGCTCTGGCGGCGTTCATGTTCGACGACGAGGCGGCGATCACCCGGATGGACATGAGCGAATACATGGAAAAGCACTCGGTCAGCCGGATGATCGGGGCCCCTCCCGGCTATGTTGGTTATGACGAAGGCGGCGCGCTGACTGAGGCGGTCCGGCGCAGGCCCTATCAGGTGATCCTGTTTGATGAGGTGGAGAAGGCGCACCCCGATGTGTTCAACATCCTGCTGCAAGTGCTTGATGATGGGCGCTTAACCGACGGTCAGGGTCGCACAGTGGACTTCCGAAACACCCTGCTGATCATGACCTCAAACCTGGGTTCGGAGTTTCTCGCGGCGCAGACCGAGGGCGAGGATGTCGAGGCCGTGCGCCCCCTGGTTATGGACGTCGTGCGTCGTCACTTCCGACCGGAGTTCCTTAACCGCCTGGACGAAATGATCCTCTTCAAGCGCCTGGGCCGCGCCGAGATGGGCAATATCGTCGATATCCAGCTCAAGCGCGTGGAGAAGATGTTGGCCGACCGGCGGATGTCGATCTCGCTCGATGCCAGTGCCCTGCATTGGCTGGCGGAGAAGGGCTATGACCCGGTCTACGGGGCCAGGCCGCTGAAGCGGGTGATCCAGAAGGAACTGATCGATCCCATCGCGCGCAAGCTGTTAGCGGGAGATCTGGCCGATGGTTCGGTGATCTCGGTGTCGACCTCTGCAGACGGGTTAGAGATCGGCAAGGCCAAGGTGCACTGAATTATCTTCCCCCATGCTGGGGGAAGATATCGGGTTAAAGGTCGACCTTGACCGCCTTGCCGCCGCGCACTTCGACCCGACGCATGATGGCCATGTCTGGGGCTCCGCCGCCGATAGGCTTGGCGACCAGGATCACGAACCATGCGCCGTTGGGCAGACCAGAGAAGCTGAAGCCGTTCTGGGCGTCGCAGGTGGTGCGCCGCACATAGGCTGAATAGTCGCCGTTGGGGGCTGAGGGCGTCCGAGCGCGGACATCAGCCACCGGCAGAGCCGAGGCCGTCGGAGAATTGTAGAGGATAGTCATTCGCCGACGGGACCAGAGGGTTTCCGGCGTCAAGATCACGCCAGCCCCAGAACACCCGTAATAGGTGAGGCCGTTGCGATAGAGCAGACGTCCGTCAATGCGGCCCTTGCCTGGCAGGGCCGACCAGCCGAAATCCTGGGATCGGAACACCTCCGCAGACGGCGGTGGTCCATGATTGGGCGGCGGCGGCCCAAGGCTGGGCCCCATGGTGGTGGTGCAAGCCGTGAGCGACAACAGGCTAATCAGGGCAAGGCTGGATCGGGCGAGCTTCATGCGATCACCATATGCCCGCACAAGGCCAGATTGGAAGAGCCAAAGTCGCGGTCAATCTTCCCCGCGTGGTTTGCCGCGCATGGCCTTGACGCCACCACGCCGCACCTTGCCGTCCAGCCGCCGCACCTTGGATGCCATGGTGGGCCGGGTCTTCTTGCGCGGCGGAGGTGGAGGTTCGGCGGCCTTGCGGATCAGTTCGATCAAGCGATCAAGCGCTGCGGCCCGATTACGCTCTTGAGTTCTGTGGGTCATAGCGACCAGCACCAGCACACCGTCTTGGGTGAGCCGGCGTCCGGCCAGCTTCATCAGCCGGATCGCCACATCATTGGGTAGGGACGGTGAGCCTCGCACGTCGAAACGCAGTTCCACCGCCGTCGACACCTTGTTGACGTTTTGACCGCCGGGGCCGGCCGCGCGGATGAACCGCTCAGAGACCTCGTCGTCGGAGAGGCTGATGTCGGGGGTGATCTCGATCATGGACTTGCTTGGATCAACAGTTCAGTTAGGGTCGGATCATGCACACAGTAGCCCACCTTATGCAGATTTGCACCGCCCTGACGGGGCTGGTGGGAGATGTTGTGCGCTAAGAGCCTCAGAAGACATCTAACCCCATCAGCCCCGCCGGTCTCGGACGGGGCTTTTTTGGGCCCCTCCGAACCCGCCAATCGGAGAAAGACTCATGACCGACATCCTGATCCGCGCCATGGAGCCCTCGGATCTTCCCGATCTGACGGAGGCATGGAACCAGCCGCTTGCTGTTCGCGGCACGCTGCAAATGCCCTATTCCAGTCTGGAAAGCCGCCAGCAGCGGCATGCCCAGCCGTTGCCAGGTTCGACCCGATTGGTCGCCGTGATCGAGGATAAGGTCATCGGCATGGGGGGCCTCATCCAGTTTGAAAATCGCCGATCTCACGCGGGTTCGATCGGCATGACGGTCCACGACGGCTTTGCCGGGCGCGGCGCTGGCACAGCTCTGATGGCGGCCCTGGTCATTCAGGCCGACAATTGGCTGAACCTCACGCGGCTAGAGTTGGGGGTCTATGCCGACAACACCCGCGCCATCGCCCTCTATGAGCGGTTCGGGTTCGAGCGGGAGGGGCTCATGCGAAACTACGCCTGGCGAGACGGGGCCTATGTGGACTCCATCGCCATGGCGCGGTTGCGGCTCTAACTAGGCTGACACGCCCCGCACAGACCTCGCGCCTCCAGGGTAACGGCTCGCACCGCATAGCCAGCCACTGCAGCTGCGGCGAGTTGCGGTCCGAAGTCCGGCTCGAATTCCGCGGCGGCGCCACAGCAGTCGCAAATGAGAAAAGCTGCACGATGCCCAGCACCATCCAAGCGGCAAGGTACATAGGCGTTCAGGCTCTCGATCCGGTGCGCAAAGCCCTGTTGTTCTAGAAAGCTCAGGGCGCGATAGACGGTGGGTGGTTTTGCGGCCTGACCGTCGGTCCCGAAAGCCGCGATCAGGTCATAGGCCTTCATTGGTCCGTCGGACTGCAGCAACAGCTCCAGCACTCGGCGACGGGGCGGAGTTAGGCGTGCTGATGCGCTCTGGCAACGGGATTCCGCAGCAGCCAAGGCGTCGCGCAGTCGCAGACCGTTTAGGCCTGGATGGTCGCCGTCTTCGTGATGGCATTCGGTGCCCATGCCTCTTGGCTACGCGCCTCAGGGATGGGTCGCAAGCCTGTCTTAGGTTTCGTCCGTCTTGGCGACCCGCGGTGCACGACGTTTCACCGGCTTCAATTCGCCCTCAGCTTCAGGTGCCGGAGCATCCCCGGCGGGCTTTGTGATGCGGGCACGTGGTGCCTTCAGGAAGGCGGGCGCATGAATCTCCCCGCCGTCGTTGTCGCGCAACACAGGAGAGGGGCGTGCTTCGGCGACCACCATCGGCGCGCTCTGCGGTTCAACAACAGGCAGGGGATCGCGCGAGCGATCATCTCTGGGCCGATCCTCGCGGGGCCGATCCTCGCGTTCCTTCCAACGATCTCTTCGTCCGCCGTTCTCGCCGCGCGGGCGGTCATCACGGGGTTGATCGTTGCGGGGTTCGCGGGGGCGATCATCACGCGGCCTATCATCGCGCGGCCGATCATCCCGGGGTTGGTCGTTTCGAGGTCTGTCATCTCGCGGCTGGTCGGTGCGCGGCCGGTCGTCCCTTGGTCGATCATCGCGGGGCCTATCATCGCGAGGCCTGTCATCTCTGGGCCGATCATCGCGGTCGCGGTAACGAGGTCTATCATCCCGGGGTTGATCATTGCGGGGGCGATCCTGCCGGAAATCCTGTCTATTGTCCGGTCGATCCTCGCGCCAAGTGCGCGCCTCGGGCTCGGGCTGTTCAGTCTGAGGTTCGGCCTCGCTATAAGCATCAGCTGCGGCTGCGGCCTGGGCACCACTCTCGTCTTCGAAATCGATATCGAAGCCGGACGAAAAGCTGTCACGGCCCAATATCTCGCTGGGCGGCTTGGTGGGCTGCATGGCGCGAACCACGCGGAAATAGTGTTCGGCGTGCTGCAGATAGTTCTCAGCCAGAACCCGGTCGCCCGCCGTGCCGGCATCGCGGGCCAGCTGTTGGTATTTCTCAAAGACGTGCTGGGCATTGCCCCGCACCTTGGAGCCTTCCGGGCCGTTCGACTCAAACGCGCGATTGGCATTCTGCTGCTGGGGCTTGCCGCCCATATTCCCGCTGCTGCCGTTGCGGTTGCGCCCACGTTGGCGCTTCATACCCTTGAAATCTCTCATGCTTGCCTAACTGTTCCGTCTGCGCGGGCTGGATGGCCCGATTGCGCGCGGATTGTCCTTTCGTCTTGGTCGGGTGACTTGCCCGGCATTCGTGTTGAAGACGTGGTGTTCCCCGTCATCCGCCCGGTTCTCTGCGCACGCCACTCTCGGGTCGCTGCGCCTGTCGAAGCGGTTTTCGAGTCCTGATTTCAGGAGGCCGAAACCTGAAGCCCCGACAAATTGGGAGGAGACAAGTCCTGCTCTAGCGATTCAGGACGAGGTTTCCAAGGCCTTTTTCTTGCCCGTCACCACACGGTCGTGATTGGCGAGGTCCAGGATGGTGAAAACCTCGTCTGCGCCCGCCAAGTTGAACAGGTTTTCCACGGGAGTTTTTTGGTCATAGCCGATTTCAACTGCAAACGTCCCGCCAGGTTTCAGGACCCGCAAAATCTCCGGTGCGAGGACTCGGTAGGCGTCCAGACCGTCGGCACCGCCGTCCAGCGCCAGACGGGGTTCGTGGTCTCGAACCTCGGGTTCAAGCCCTTCAATCACTGCGCTCGCAATATAGGGCGGGTTGGAAACCACCAGATCGAAGCCATCATCGCCCAGTCCCCTGGTCCAGTCTCCGCGCAGCAGGGCGACCTGCCGGGCCAACCCAAGATTGGCGGCGTTCTCGCGCGCCACAGCCAGGGCTTCGTCGGAAACATCGATCCCCAGCCCCTTGGCCGCTGGCCGCTCCGCCAGAATCGAAAGCAATATAGCACCTGATCCGACGCCCAGATCCAACATGGAGAAGGCCTTGCCCTCCGGAAACCTCTTGAGCACGAGGTCAACGATCACCTCGGTATCCGGCCTCGGGGTCAGCACGTGCGGATTGACCGCCAGCATGATCTTCCAAAATCCCTTGCGGCCCAGAATGTGGCTGACGGGTTCGCGACGTTCGCGACGGCTCAAATAGTCCTCCAGCTTGGCGATCTGTTCGTCGCTCAGCACCCGATAGGGATCGCCGATGATGTCGGCGCGCGTGGCGTCGGCAGCGGCCTCGACCAAAAGGCGGGAATCGATCACCGGGCCGGTCAGGCCAACAGCCGCCAACCGCGCCTTGGCCGATTGCCAGGCCTGCAACAGGGTTTGGCTCACTTGGGGTCCTGGGGGGCGGTGACGGCGTCACCGACGCTGACCCGACCTGGATCGGTGATGTGGACATAGATGCCCAGCAGCATGTGCCCGTAGTTGTCGAACAGCGCCTTGGTGACGTCGATATCGCGCTCGGCGGTGGTAGGGTCCACGTGGGTCGCCGCGCACCGCACGATGGGCTTATAGACCTTGGCGCGAGCGAACCCGACCATCAGGTCTCGCCCATCCCAATCGTTTTCTACCCAGGCCGGCCAGCCCTCCACATAGATGTTTGCCCGGAACCTTAAGGGGTCCAGAGGTTGACCGATCTTGGACTCCAAGTCGCGCAGGCTCGCCATATTCAGGATCGAGACATGACCCAAGGGGTGGTCCATGAACTGGTAATCGGGAGCTTGCAGCACCTTAAGGTCCGGGTGCGCTTCTTTACCCAGCAAAGCCTTGAGCCAAGCCTCAAATGCAGATCGACCTTGGGGCTCGCTGAGCTGTCCGGCGAAGGGCGGCTGACCCGGTGCGCTCGCCCGGAAGGTCGAGGTGGATTCTTCATAGAGGGTTCGCGCCAACGCGACCTGCGGCATAGCTGCCAGCACCGTAAACTTCATCTTCGACACATAGCCAGGTGCGGTCGGATCGAACCCTGAAGGCCCATTCTCGACGGCGTAGATCCTATCGCACGGAAAACCCTGACCTTTCGCAAGATCAGCGTGGCCCAATTGCTCGGGCGTGAAGCCTTTCACGGGGTGACGATAGATCGCAGCGATGTGAGCAGTCATGGAGCGTTGTTGCCGCAACATCGCTGTCTGAGCAAGGCGGCTCTCGATTCTTGGTTTGGTCGCGCGATTTTCCGCTTAACCGGGATCCACTTAAGCGGATCGGGCTCAGTTGAACTCGTCTTCCAACGCCGACAGTCGTGCGGCCTGATCCTCGGCGATCAAAGGATTGATCACATCATCAAGGTCGTCGCCGGTCATCACCTTGGCGAGATTGTAGAGGGTCAGATTGATCCGGTGGTCGGTCACCCGGCCTTGCGGGAAGTTATAGGTGCGGATGCGCTCTGACCGGTCGCCGGAGCCCACCTGCGTCTTACGGGCGTCGGCGCGGGCACTGTCGAGGGCTTCGCGCTTTTGGTCGTAGAGCCTTGCCTGCAGCACCTTCATGGCCCGTGCGCGGTTCTGGTGCTGTGATTTTTCAGACGAGGTGACCACGATGCCGGAGGGCAGGTGGGTGATGCGCACGGCGGAGTCGGTCTTATTGACGTGCTGGCCCCCGGCGCCGGACGAGCGGTAGGTGTCGATCCTCAGGTCCGCATCATTGATCACGATGTCGACGTCCTCGACCTCTGGCAGCACCGCCACAGTGGCGGCCGAGGTATGGATGCGCCCTCCGGCTTCGGTGTCGGGCACCCGTTGAACGCGGTGGACGCCGCTCTCGAATTTCAGCCGGCCGAACACCCCGTCGCCGGTGATCGCCGCGATGATTTCCTTGTAGCCCCCGACCTCGCCCTCGGAAACCGAGTCGATCTCGATCCGCCATCCCCGGACTGCGGCATAGCGCTGATACATGCGGAACAGATCACCCGCGAACAGAGCGGCCTCATCCCCGCCAGTCCCGGCGCGGACTTCCAGGATGGCTGAAGCGTTCTCGTCCTTGTCCTTCGGAGCGAGGAGCAAAGCCACAGCGCGTTCCAAGTCCGGCAGGCGTTCATTGAGCGTTTCAAGTTCCTCCCGCGCCAGACCGGCCATCTCCGGATCTCCGGAAGCCGCCATGTCTTCCAGTTCAGGTGCCTCATCGCGCGCGCGGGCAAGGGTAAGCACGGCTTCGGCAACCGGCCTCATTTCCGCATATTCTTTGGACAGGCGCACAATCTCGGCGCCGTCCTTGGCAGCCCCCATGCGCGCTTCGATCTCGCGGTAGCGGTCGAGCACTTGGTCGAGGCGGGCTTGGGGAAGTCTCACGGGTTCATTTCGCTCGGGCATCGGGAAGGATGGCTTCTACCCCCATCGCGGTGGACTTGCCAAATGGAGCACCCTCGCGCCTACTGACCAGGGCGAAAGCGGAGCGAGGACATGTATCACAGCGGAAATCGGGACCTGCAGGATCAGTTCGGTAGCCGTGCGCTTGCCGATCGTCTTGAACAGAAACTGCGTCGGGATCGGTTCAATGACCAAGATGCGGCGTTTGTTGCTGCGCAGGGGTTCTTTTTCCTGGCGACTGCCGACGCCGACGGTCGGCCAGACTGTTCCTTCAAGGGGGGTGATCCAGGTTTCGCCAAGATCGTGGCCCCTGACCTGCTGATCTTTTCAGACTATGACGGAAACGGCATGTTCAAGTCCCTGGGTAACCTGCGCGCCAATCCCCATCTCGGCCTATTGTTCATCGCGATGGGAGAGCGCCCGGCACGATTGCGGATCAACGGCACTGCCGAAGTGACATCGGACGATCCGCGCCTTCAGGACATGCCTGGGGCTCAGCTGTTGGTGAAGGTGAGACCGACGGACATCTTCCCGAATTGCCCGAGATACATCCCAAAATTGCAGTCTCTTGCGTCCTCGCGCGATATTCCCAGGGTCGATGAGGCGACCGTGGAGCCGAGTTGGAAGCAGTATGATGATTTCGTAGATGTTGTGCAGCCGCGCCGCCGGCCGGTGGTCGGGAGCTCAGAACCCTGATAGGATATGGGTTTGCGGCGACATGGCGTTAACCATTTGGTCAACCCAGCCCTTGCGCTGAATTCGCGTTTTCAGGCAGGAGGCGAATCCGGCTCGCGAGGCGGGTGTAGTCGGTTTTGTAGGCGCTCAATTCGATCTATGTTCGCTTCATGCCGTCGATTCTTGACCCCGTTAATCGCAGACCGCCCCGCGGACCCGGAAGGGTAGACCCGTTGGTCGGCGAAATCTGTGAGGCCCTGCTGCACCTTGGCGGCATTGCCTATCGAGATGAAGTGCTCGAACAGTTGGGCGCAAATCGAGCCGGGACAGTTGACTCACGTCTGCGCGCGCGTGCCCTTGCGGTCTTTGATGCCCATGCCACGGTTGATCGTATGGCATCGCGCAACCGCCCGCTATTTCGTAAGCCCTTTGGCCCTGGGAAACTGCGTTGGGCTTTGACCGCTGAAGCTGAGGCATTTCTAAGGGCTGGCACGGTCTTGCGCGAGCGCGCCAGATACGCGAACCTGGACTCTTGACAAGCAAAGAGGCGAGCCGGCCTTTTCGACCAGCTCGCCCCAATCAACACTCGTCGTCGAAACCTTAGGCGCGAACGCCTGACAGCGGGGCCGAACCGAAGGCACCCAGCTTCACCGTGCCGGACATGGTGTCGCCGCTAACTGTCGCAGAGAATTCCAAGGTCATCGGCATGGGCTGCGTAATGGCAGCCGACCAGGTCAGGGTGTCGCCTGAAACTTTGCCGTCAACGGCTTGCTCGCCCATGGCACCCTTGGTGGTACCCGTGAACGTGTCGCCGTTCGTCGTGATCGATACATCCACCGTCTGCGCGCCCATGGGCGAGTTGATGGTGACTTTCCAATTGCCGTCTGCGGACATGATGTCTCTCCTTCGTGGAGCCGGCACCTAATCAATTGCTGGGCGCTAGCGCAAGGGGTGACGCAGGCGTCATCTTTGAATTTATCTCAGATCAGGACAGGTTTGCGGCCAAGCTCAACTCCGCTGCCTTGGCCTCCACCAGTTCAACGATGTGATCGACCATGTGGTCATTGTCCATTTTGTGGTCTGCCCGTCCGGCAAGATAGACCATGCCGGCCCCCTTACCGCCGCCGGTGAAACCCACGTCGGTCATTAGAGCCTCCCCTGGGCCGTTTACCACGCACCCGATGATCGACAGGCTCATCGGCGTCGAGATATGAGCGAGCCGCGCTTCCAAGGCCTCGACAGTTTTGATCACATTGAACCCCTGACGGGCACAAGAAGGACAGGCGATGATGTTCACGCCGCGGTGCCGTAGGCCCAATGACTTCAGCATGTCAAAGCCGACCTTGATCTCTTCCACCGGATCGGCGGCTAGGCTGACGCGGATGGTGTCGCCAATCCCGGCCCACAGCAGATTGCCCATCCCGATGGACGACTTGATCGTGCCGCTGCGTGCGCCACCGGCTTCGGTCACACCCACATGCAAGGGACAGTCAATGGCGTCAGCCAGCATCTGATAGGCCGCCACCGTCATGAAGATATCTGACGCCTTCACGCTGATTTTGAATTCGTGGAAGTCGTGATCCTGGAGAATGCGGGCGTGGCTTAGCGCACTTTCCACCATGGCCTCGGGGCAGGGTTCGCCGTATTTCTCGAGCAGATGGGGCTCCAGGCTGCCGGCGTTGACTCCGATCCGCATGGAACACCCGTGATCCCGGGCCGCTTGGATCACTTCGCGCACGCGATCAGCCCGACCGATATTGCCCGGGTTTATCCGCAGGCAGGCGGCTCCGGCTTTTGCTGCTTCGATGCCGCGCTTGTAGTGAAAATGTATGTCGGCGACGATCGGTACCTTCGACGCCTTCACGATGGTGGCAAGGGCTGCCGTCGAGTCGGTGTCGGGACAAGATACCCGAACAATATCGGCTCCAGCCTCCTCGAGTTCACGAATTTGGCTGATCGTCGCGACCGCATCGGAAGTCAGCGTGTTGGTCATGGACTGCACGGTGATGGGTGCATCTCCACCCACTTCAACATTGCCGACGCGAATCTTGCGAGATTTCCGGCGCTCGATGGCGCGCCAGGGGCGAAGATGGGTGTGATCTTGTGCGGTCATGGCGTTTGCAAAATAGGCCTGTTCGAACCGAAACCCAAGGTCGAAGCCGTAATCACTGAGGGGTCGCCGCAAGGGTGGCGATCGCCGACTGACCTTTGGGCAATAGGCCGTGACTGATGCCATTGACGAAAATCTGCACGACATCCCCCTCGACCAGTTCGACTTTCAAGCCGATGCCAAGTGGAGCGCCATAGGCTTCACCGACGGAAAGCTGTCGCGCAAACAGCGCGGACCCATCAGGCCTGCGGATCACCAGCGAGGCTGATTTTCGCGCCTGGAGCATCACCGAGGATCCGGCCTCGCCATAGACTTGTCCTTCGGGTTCAAAAGCATTCGGCAGGATTGCGGGATTTCTTGAACTGTCGCTGTTGTCGAGATTTCCGACCTCAGCCATCGCCGCGGCCATACCTGGTGTCTCGTAGGGTGGTGGAGTCGTGGACTCGGTAGGGGCGGGGAGGGGCGCGCCCAGCTTGACCGGTCCGGAGATCGTCGTCGGCAACACATCGCCTTGGACTGTCTCAATTTTGGGGGGAGCCTGCTGGCTGATCGTCCGTTGGGCGATGTTCCACAGGATGATTGCGCCGAAGATTAGCGTTCCGCCAAACACAATGGCGGCCAAGCGGGGATCGCCGTCGCCGGCCACGCCGACGGGCGCGCGGAGCCCTTGTTCGCGTACGGGATCGTCGCGCTTAAAGCGGTCAACCGCCGCCTCGCCATCCAGACCCAATGCGTTCGCATAGGCTTTCACATATCCAATCGTGAAGGGCCGGGAGGGAAGGACATCAAGCGCGAAATCTTCGATTGCTGCCAGATAGGCTCGGCGGACTCGTGTTTCCTCGGCCATCTGTTCAAGGGTCAGCCCTTTTTCGAGACGGACCATCTTCAGGGCCTGGCCGACATGGTGGCCAAGGCTCAGGGGTGCGGGCGAAGGCGCATCCACCTAGCCGGGTCCTTCCGAAGACAGGGTCAGCGCAGGGTTCATATGGCGAGATAGAGTTTCCGCGCCAAGGTCTCTATCTCGTTGCGCACCGAACCCGCCGAACTGCGGATCAGGGATGAGACTCCCCGCTTTGCGGCCTCCCGGTCGCAGGACAAGACCATCTGTTTGACGGGCCCCACCCCGGCAGGCGGCATGGAAAGGGCGTCGAACCCCAGAGCGACAAGGACAAAGGCTTCTAACGGGCGTCCTGCCATTTCCCCGCAAACCGAAACCGGGGTCCGGTTTTGGGCGCAGGCGATCTGAATGGCCTCAAGCGCGCGCAGAGCCGGCGGGGATAAGAAATCGTAGCGGTCCGAGACTCGCGGATTCCCACGGTCGGCGGCGAACAGATATTGCATCAGGTCATTGGTGCCGACACTGACAAAGTCAGTCATCGGCAATAGAGCATCGAGGTGCCAAATCAGCGCAGGAGCCTCGATCATTGCGCCGACATCCAGTCGTGACGGCGCGGGACGTCCGCGTCGCTGGGCCCACGCGATCTCAGTCTCCACCATGGCACGGGCGGCGCGAAACTCATCGACGCAGGCCACCAACGGGAACATGATTTTCAGGGGTCGTCCGCGCGCCGCGGCGATCAGCGCGCGCAGTTGGAGGCGCAAGAGCGCCGGGCGGTCCAGCCCCATCCGGATGGCTCGCCAACCCAAGGCGGGGTTGTCTTCACGCTCCGCCTCCATATAGGGCAACACCTTGTCGCCGCCCAGATCGAGGGTTCGGAAGGTTACCTGCCGCTCGCCGGCTGCGTCCATAACGCGGCCATAGAGGGCAGTCTGGGCGTCCAGGCGCGGCATTTCCTCTGCCACCATGAACTGGAATTCGGTGCGAAACAGACCGATGCCCTCAGCCCCGGTTTCCTCAAGAATGTCCAGGTCGACGTCCAAGCCTGCATTCATCAGGAGGGTGATCTTGGCTCCATCTCGCGTGACGGCAGGTGTGTCACGAAGTTTGGCGAACTCGGCCCGCCGCTGCTGGCGAACTTCCATGCGCGCCTGAAGCGCCTTGATCACATCCGGGCGGGGACGAAGATATGCCTCGCCGGTCTCAGCATCGACGATCACCGGATCGCCTTCGGAAACCTTGTCGCGCAACCCGACCAAGCGACCGACACAGGGAATGTCCAGAGCACGGGCCACAATGGCGGCGTGACTGGCCGCTGAACCCTCTTCCAGCAACAAGCCCTTGAGCTTGGTGCGGTCGTATTCCAGCAAATCGGCTGGGCCGAGATTGCGAGCGATCAGGATCGCGTTTTCCGGCAAATCTCTGGCGACCGAGCCTTCACCGGACAGGTGACGCAGCAGCCGGTCAGCCAGGTCTTCGAAGTCGTGCAATCGTTCGCGCAGATAGGGGTCGCGAGCCTGCCCCAGCCGCGCGCGGTGCTCTGAACGAACGCGCTCAACGGCAGCTTCAGCGGTCAGTCCATTGCGGACAGCGTCTTCCAGGCTGCGGTTCCAGCCGCGGTCGTGGGCGAACATGCGGTAGGTATCGAGCACTTCATACGAGGCCTCAACCAGTCCGTGCTGACCTTCCAGCATCTGGTCGAGTTGCGCCTGCAGTCCGGAGATGGCGGTCTTTAGCCGCGCGTCTTCCGCCATCACATCTTCGGCCAGCAACTGAGACGGCGCGACCGGCGGCTCGTGCAGAACCACGACGCCCAAGGCCAACCCGTCGGCAAACCTTAGGCCTTTGACCCGCTCCGGCTTGGTTGGTGCCAAGTCTATCCCTTTGAGCGGGCCCTCTGATGCCAGCTCACCGCCCGCCACCATCTCTGCCAAGACCATGGCCACGATCTGCAAGTCTTCGACTTCGTCGTCGGAATAGACGCGCTCCGTCCGATTTTGCACCACCAGCACGCCGATGGCGCGACCACCGCGCAAGAGGGGCACGCCCATATAGGCATGGAACGGATCTTCGCCGGTTTCGGGTCGATAAGAGAAGGCCGGGTGATTGGGGGCGTCCGACAGATTTAAGGGCCGACCCAGTCGCATGATCTCACCGATCAAGCCTTCACCAGGCTTCATCCGCGTGACGTGGACGGCGTCTTTGTCGAGGCCTTCGGTGGCGAACAGCTCCATGTCGCCGACCGCACGGCGCATATAGAGCGAGCAGACTTCCGCCACCATGGATCGCGCAATGGTTTGAACCACAATATCCAGACGCGACTGAGCCGGTCCGCCTGAGGCCAAAGCCTCGCGGATCTGCTTCAGAAGGGTCCGCTGACCGCGAACCCCGACATGTGGTGATGCCATCAAACCCGAGAATCCCTCTCCTTAGGTCAGCCTGTAGCAGCTTTGCGCGGCGGAACGGAGACGGAAATATGGTTGTAAGCCACGGTTTCGAACCTAGTGCCCCCAAATTGGCGGCGGATGCCTAAAGTTCGACCTGACCCCGAAACATCGTCACGCAACCGCCGCCCACGGTCGCCCGGAAACCATCGGAAGCGCGGTGCGCCCGGACATTCAAGAAACTCGGTCGACCCATCTCCGCGCCCTGTCGAATGTGATAGTCCGCTGCGTCTTGGTCGGTCAGCGAGAGCAGTAGCGCTCCCAAGGTCGCATTGGCACTGCCGGTCGCGGCGTCTTCAAAGGTTCCGGTCAGCGGGGAAAACATCCGCGCGCGCAGGCCGTCGCCCTCATGGGCATAGAGGTGCAGGGACATGCGCATGGAAAAGTTCTCCAAGCCTGCTGCAACGGCCTCAAACCCGGCCACATTGGGGGCGGCATGGTCAAGGGCTTGGGGCGTGACCTCGGCGATGACGAAATCGACACCGACTGAGGCCTGAACAGGTTCGTGGTTTGTGATGATCACTTGGTCTGCGGCAATTCCGGCACAAGCTGCGATCTGGGCTGGACTGAACGCCATGCCGAGGGCAAGCGGTTGAGGCGCAGCGATTGTTGCGCCGGTAATGGATCCCGCCTGGTTACGGCTGATCTCCACCGTGACGAGACCGGCCAATTCCTCGAAGAGCAAGATCCCATCTCGATCGCGCCCTAGGCCGGCCAGTACATGGCCGGTTCCAACATTGGGATGGCCGGCGAACGGCATCTCGGCGCTGCGGTTAAAGATGCGCACGTGTGCAGTATGCGCCGGATTGTCGGGCGGCAGAACGAAGGTGGTTTCCGACAGGTTGAACTCGGTCGCCAGAGCTTGCATGTCAGCGTCTGACATACCGCGCGCATCCGGAAACACAGCGAGCTGATTTCCACCGAACCGGCGGTCGGTGAAAACGTCTAGGGTCACAAAGTCGTAGCTAGCCATGCCTTTTAGCGTATTTGCGCAAACTGAAATTAGCGGGGCGGTGCGCGCCCTGCGGCGTCGGCCTCTGTTGCCTGACGAATAGCGTGCAGGTCGTCGCTCAGGCGAAACAGCGCCACATAGAGCTCACAGAACGAGCGCCATAGCAGCACGAGCGCCGCGACGATCAAAAGGCCGCCGACCAATATCGCCAGGGCCAGCAACAGGCCCATGAGCAGGGATTCACGCAGAGCGATGCCCACTGCGGTGCCGATAAAGCCAAATCCGATCAGGGCGATCACCCCAAGACCGGCCCAGTAGATGAGGTGGATCACTTGGTTGGTCAGCAAGCGCTCGAAGGTCAGCAGGTCCCAAAGCAAGGTAATGCTCAGGCTGCTGCGCGGCAGTTTGATCAGGGGCTGGCGCATGGAACTCTCAGGACCAGGATCCAAAAGTGATCCCATGGGAAACCGCTATCAGCCGCAAAGCTCGCCTGCAACGGGCCAAAGCAAGCATAGGGACAGGTTAGATGGTTCCGACCGTCTTCAGTCGGGCTCGCGGATGGACCTCGTTTTGGCTCATCACCGGTGTTTGCCCCCGGAATCGCTCGATGATTGAGCGCACATAGGGTCGGATCGGCGGACTGGTGAGCAAGACCGGCGTGTCGCCGGCCAGGGCGGCACGCTCGAATGCTTCGCGCACACCCTTGATGAATTCCTGCAATCGCGACGGGGCCATGGCCAGCTGCTTGTCGTCTCCGGCTCCCACGAGGGACTCTGCAAACGCATTTTCCCACTCCGCCGACATGGTGACGATCGGTAAAGCGCCGTCCTCTCCGCGATGTGCGAAAGAGAGTTGCCGCGAGAGCCGCGCGCGAACCTGCTCAACCAACAGGGTGATGGACTGGGTATGAGGCGCGGCTTCGCCGATACCCTCCAAGATCGCCGCAAGATCGCGGATCGAGACGCGTTCGCGCAGCAAGGCCTGCAGAACCCGCTGAACGGTGGCTGATGAGACGACCGCTGGGATCAGGTCTTCGACCAGTTTCTTCTGTTCTGCGGGCAGGTCTTTCAACAGTTTCTGGACTTCGGAATAGGAGAGCAGGTCGGGCATGTTCTCTTTGAGAATTTCGGTCAGGTGGGTGGTTAGCACCGTGGCGGGATCAACGATCGTGTAACCCCGGAACGTGGCTTCCTCGCGCAATCCGTCATCAATCCAGGTGGCCGGTAGACCGAACGCCGGTTCCCGCATGTGTTCGCCCGGCAACTCGACCTGACCGCCGCGCGGGTCCATCGCCATCAGGTGGCCAAGGCGCACCTCTCCGCCGCCAGCCTCCATCTCCTTGATGCGGATCATGTAGCCTTGGGAATTGAGGCGCATGTTGTCGAGGATGCGCACCGCAGGCATGACGAACCCATAGTCAGCCGCCAACGTTCGGCGCAGGGCCTTGATCTGATCGGTGAGACGACGTCCCTCCAGGTCGTTGATCAAGGGCAGTAGGCCGTAGCCAAGCTCTATCTTGATCTCATCGATAGCCAGGGTCTGGCTGATAGGTTCGTCTTGTTCGGCGATCACCGGAGCTTCGGGGGTCAAGGCTGCGACGGCGTCTTGATCAGCCTTGAGGGATCTTCGCCATGCTAGACTTCCCGCAGCAAGTGAGACCAAGGCGAAAGGAATAATCGGCATTCCGGGAATGAAAGCGATGACCCCCGATGCGGCGGACACCATGCCCAGGGCCACCGGATTCATGGCGAGTTGCGCGACCAGAGCCTTGTCTGCAGATCCCTCGACCCCGGCCTTTGATACCAGGAAGCCGGCAGCGATCGAAATGATCAGGGCAGGTATCTGGCTGACCAGACCGTCGCCGATGGTCATGATGGTATAGGTTGCCGCCGCCTGGGCGATGGGCACATGATGTTGCAGAACGCCGATTAGGATGCCGCCGATCACATTGATTGCCACGATGATCAGGCTGGCCACTGCGTCGCCGCGGACGAACTTCGAAGCACCGTCCATCGCACCAAAGAAAGTCGATTCCTGCTCGAGTTCCTTGCGACGCTTTTTGGCTTCGGCCTCCTCGATGAGCCCGGCAGACAGGTCCGCATCGATAGCCATCTGTTTGCCCGGCATGGAGTCCAGAGTGAACCTCGCGGCGACCTCGGCGATTCGACCTGAACCCTTGGTGATGACGATGAAGTTCACGATTACCAGGATCGCAAACACGATCAGGCCGATGGCGAAATTGCCGCCGGTCATCAGGCGACCGAAGCTCTCAATCACCTTTCCCGCGCCGTGGGCACCTTCGTGGCCGTGGCCGAGGATGAGCCGGGTCGAGGCAATATTCAGCGCCAGACGAAAAAGCGTGGTGACCAGCAGCACGGTGGGAAAAGCGGTGAATTCCAGTGGCCGCCGAATAAACAGCGACGTCATCAGAATGAGTACCGCCGAGGTCAGCGACAGCGCCAGCAAGGCATCCAGCAGGAAGGATGGCACCGGCAGGATCATCAGCACGATCACGCCGATGACGCCGACAGCCATCGCCACCTCGCCCTTGGCGAGCCAGCCCACCATATCTCGACCCGAAGGGCGGGTCCCGCCGAAGAAACTGGTGTCGGTCATGAGCTAAGGCCTAGGCGGCATGAAAACCCATCTGTGGCGCAGGCACGGAGACCCCCGCCTCATTGTATTCCTTGAGCTTGTTGCGCAGAGTCCGGATAGAAATGCCCAGGATCGTCGCGGCATGAGTGCGGTTGCCGAGGCAGTGCGACAGGGTGTCGATGATCAGGTTTTGCTCCATCTCCGCGACCGTTTGCCCGACAAACGCCCTGGTCGCGGCTTCAGCGGCGCTGGCGGCGGCATAGGCTGTCCGCGCTCCCGGGTCGGTTTGACTCAAGGGTTGGCCATCGGGAAGGCGAATGGCGCTTTCCTCGATCTCCGCGCCACTGGCCAACAATACTGCGCGGTGCATGGCGTTTTCCAGCTCCCGCACATTGCCCGGCCAACGGTGCAGGGCCAGGCGCCGCTTAGCCTCTGACGACAAGGGTCGGGTTGGTGCGCCATTGGCCGCTGCGTATTTCTTGACGAAGAATTCAGCCAAGGCGACCACATCGCCGGGACGTTCTCGCAAAGGCGGTAGACGTAGGTTTACGACGTTCAGACGATAGAGCAGATCTTCCCGAAACGTGCCGTCCTTGACCGCTTGAACCAAGTCGCGGTTCGAGGTTGCCAAGATGCGGATATCCACGCGAACCGGCTTGGAACCCCCGACCCGATCAATCTCGCGCTCCTGGATCGCCCGCAGGAGTTTGGCCTGTAGGCGGGTGTCCATCTCCGAGATTTCGTCTAACAGCAGCGTGCCGCCGTTGGCCTCCTCGAACTTACCGATCCGACGGGCCACGGCACCGGTGAATGCCCCTTTTTCGTGACCAAACAATTCGCTCTCGAGCAGGTTTTCAGGAATGGCAGCACAGTTGACCGAAATGAACGCGCGGCTCGCTCGTCGCGATTTTTGGTGCACATAGCGGGCGATGACTTCCTTACCCGAGCCGCTCTCTCCGGTGATCAGAATCGAGGCCTCTGAGGCTGCGATCTGGTCGGCAAGGCTGATCACGGCTTGCATCGCGGGGTCGTGAACCACCATCGGGCGATTGTCGTCGGCCACGGCGGCCAACACCGCCGCAATCATTTGCGCGTCAGGCGGCAGGGGTATGAACTCCTTGGCCCCCGCCCGGATCGCGGCGGCGGCGCGATTGGCGTCGGGGTCGACGCCACAGGCCACCACCGGCGCTCGGATCCGCTCAGCCTCATTGGCCGCGATCAGAGCCGCGATATCCAGGTCATAGTCCACGAGCAGCAAGTCTGCCCCCTGACCTGCGCGCAGGGCATGGGTGGCGGCTTCAATCGTCTCCACGTGACTGACCTTGGCTCCTGCCGCCATGGCCATTTTCACGGCCGACGCCAATTGCCCGTTCAGTTGTCCGACCACTAACAGTCGCATCGTCTATCTCCTCAGCACACGCGCCGATCAGGCCTGCTTGTCGCCGTCTTTGATGATTTCCGTCATGGTCACGCCGAGACGCTCCTCAACGATGACCACTTCGCCCCGAGCAACCAGGCGATTGTTCACATAGATATCGATGGCCTCGCCAACCTTGCGATCCAGTTCCAAGACGCTGCCGGAACTCAGTTGCAGCAATTGCGCAACGCTCATTGTCGCGCGGCCCAGGACCGCCGAGATGGACACGGGAACATCAAAGACCGGCGCTAGGTCGGTTGCGGTTTTGCCTTCGGCACTCTCCGTGACCTCAGGATCATCGGAGGGCCCGAATTCGTCGAGTTTCAGTTCGCTCTCGGACATGGGATCTAGCCTTCGTTTCCGGGAATGAGGGGTTCAGCGTGCAGGCCTTCAGACGCCAATGCGGCGTTCAAAGCTGTGGTGATGCGCTCAGCTGCCTGGGCGGGATCAAAGGCTGCAGCACCGTCACCAAAGTCGAGGGTGAAGGCGGCATGGGCCAATCCGGTGGCGGGGCGAACGACAATCTGACCCGCAAAGCCCTGGGTCTTGGCCGACTCTGAGAGCGTGTCAGCTAAGCCCTCGGCCAGCTCCGGCGCGACGGTTATCACCAATCGCGGGGCAGCCTCAATCTCCCTCGCCAGCGCCTCCAGGGCAGCCTCCAAAGGTGCCCGCGGAAATTGCGCTAAAGCAGCATCGGCCAGCACTTTGGCGCAGGCCAGCGCCAGGTTGGCAGAGCCTTGTCGGTGACCGTGGGCAACGGTTGCCAAGCGCTCTAGGGCCATCTCACAGGCCTGGGCGATCTCCGAAAGCGCTTGGGCCTGCGAAGCTTGCATCGACTCCAACGCCTGACGTTCACCCTTCGCAAACGCCTCAGCGGCCAGCGCCCCGGCCTCTTCCCCGGAAAACAGACGCTTGGGTCGAGGCGAGGCCTCGGTCACACCGCCGTCACCGGCGAAGATCGTGTCGAAGCCAAATCTCTGATGCAGGGCCTCCGACATCAGTAAACCAGCTCGTCATCGCTGCCGGACCCGGCCAGCATGATCTCACCCTTGCCTGCGAGGTCCTTGGCAACATTGACCATGGCCATCTGAGCCTGATCGACATCCTTCAGACGGACGGGGCCCATGCTCTCCATGTCATCGCGCATAATCTTGGCGGCACGTTCTGACATGTTGGAGAAGAACATCTCACGCAGAGTGTCGGACGCCCCCTTAAGGGCCAGGCCGAGCTGATCCTTCTCCACGCCGCGCAACAGGGTCTGGACACCGCCAGGATCGAGCTTCGACAGATCTTCGAAGACGAACATCAGGGCCCTAATGCGCTCGGCGCTCTCGCGGTTGCGCTCTTCCAAGGCCGCAACGAACCTCGCCTCGGTCTGTCGATCAAAGGCGTTGAAGATGTCGGCCATCATCTCGTGGCTGTCACGCTTGGAGGTACGTGCCAAGTTGGACATGAATTCGGTGCGAAGGGTTTGTTCAATCTTGTCAAGGATTTCGCGCTGGACCGGTTCCATCCGCAGCATGCGCGTAACGCACTCTAGGGCGAAGTCTTCCGGCAATGCGGCCAATACCCGCGCGGCATGCTCGGGCTTGATTTTCGAAAGCACGACGGCGACAGTCTGGGGATATTCGTTCTTCAGATAGTTGGCGAGCACTGCCTCATTCACGTTGCCCAGCTTGTCCCACATGGTGCGACCCGCGGGACCGCGAATTTCCTCCATGAGATTGTCGACCTTGTCGTCGTCAAGGAACCCGGCGAGCAAGCGTTGGGTTTGCTCAAATGAACCCATCACCGAGCCGCCCCCAGACATGCTGGAGACGAACTCCACGAGGAGTTGTTCAACGACAGTCGACGAGACGTTGCCTAGGCCCGCCATGGCCTGAGAGATTTCCTTGATCTCCTCGTCGTCCAGCGCCCTCCAAATGACCTTGTGATCTTCTCCCAGGGTCAGCAGGACGATGGCTGCCTTTTCAGGTCCGGTTAGTCGGCTGGGGTCTGTGACCGCTTTTCCCTTCGAGGTCATGGCAGTCAGGCCGTCTCATGTAGCCAGGTGCGCAGTTGCGCGACTGACTCTTCGGGGTGGGCTTCAACAAACTCGGCGACTCGTTTGATGGACGAGGCCTTCACCTGCCCCTCGATGCGCGCGATATCCAACCTCTGTTCCATCTCCGATTGCGGAGCAGGCAGAGCCAAGGACTGCCCGGTCGCGGGATCGACCTGAATCTGCATTGGATTGCCGTCGGCGCCGGTGACGATGCGGGTCAGAGAGCCCGCGCCATTGTCGCCCAAGGCGGGCAGGCCGCCGTTGGCGCCGCTCGCCGACCGCAGGAGGGGCCGCACGATGAATATCATCATCAGAATGGCGACGATCGCCATCACGCCCAACTCGACCGCACGCATGATGTCGTTCTTGTCAAAACCCATCAACGGATTGGCCGCCGTCACGCCGTCCGCATCGTTGGCGACAGGGAAAGCCACATTGACGACGGTGACCTGGTCGCCGCGGGTTTGATCAAACCCGACAGCCGTTCGGACCAACTCTTCGATCCGCGCCATCTCGGCGGCACTGCGCGGCGTGTAGGCTCCGGGCTTGCCGCCCTTACCGACCGCCGTAACCCCATCGACCGCGACGGCGACCGAAACCCGCTTCAGTTGTCCAGGATCCTTCACCTCGGTTCGGGTGGTCTTGGATATCTCGTAATTGGTGGTGGATTCTGTGCGACCGCTCGCCGAGGCATTGGTACTTTCCGAACTCGAATTCGCACCGCCGGGAATGTTTGCGCTCGCCGATACCCCGCCCGCGCTATCGGGCTGGTTCTCCTTGGAATTCTCTTCGGTGGTGGACTCAGAGCGCACCACCTGCCCGTCGGGATTGAACGTTTCCTCCTGAACAGTGACCCGCGAAAGGTCTAGATCAGCGGTCACGTTCACCCGGGATTTGCCGACACCGACAATGCCTTCGACCAGTGTCTTCACGGTTTTGGCAATGCGTTGCTCGACGTCGCTCTTGCGCCCGTCAGCGGCCGCAGCGTCGCCTTCCGCACCACCAGACAGGGTCTTTGCGTGCTGATCGACGACGGTTACGCGGTCCGGCTTCATGTTGGGAACCGCGCTCGATACCAGATTCTGAATTGCCCGGACCTGCTCGGGCGTGGGCTCACGGGCACCTACGCCAATCGTCACAGAAGCGGACGGCTCCTGAGCGGTCTCTTCGAATAACTCGTGCTTGGGCAGAACCAGATGGACTCGCGTGGAGGTCACGCCGTCCAAACTCTGGATGGTCCGGCCTAACTCACCCTCAAGGGCCCTTTGGCGATTTAGCTGTTGGACGAAATCCGTCTGACCCATGGCATTGGTTTGGTCGAAGATTTCGTAGCCGACGGATCCGGCGGTCGGTAATCCCTTGCCCGACAACAATAATCGGGTGGAGGCAACGACATCCCTGGGCACCATGATGGTCGAACCATCGCCCTTGACCTCGTATTTGATATTGGCCTGATCCAAGGCTTGGGTAATGGATCCGGCCTCCTTCAGATCGAGATTGGAATAGAGCAGAGCCTTGGGTTGTCCCAATCCGAGGGTCATAGCGAATAGGGCCGCAGCCACACCCGCGCCGATCCCAATGATCGCCGCCAGACGACCGAAACCGAAATTCTGTAAGGCGGCGACAAAACCGTTCAACGCTTGGCGTCCCTGTTTCCGATACGCGGAACGGACAACCTTGCCCGCCGCTAGGCAGGATTTACCCAGTTCATGGTAAACGACGTGTTTAAGTCTTGGGTTTCAGCCGACTATTCTTGATGCAGGGCTCAGGTCGCCCAGGGGGTGAGGGCACCCCAATGAAACAGCAAAAGGGAGAAGGCGAGGTAGATCGCCACAGTCGCGGCATAGCCGGCCTTACGCCAATGGGTCCAGCTGTCCACGCGCCGCCCGCCGCGCCACACCGAGGGCAAAATGACCAGCGTTATCAAGTTCAAAACGGCCGCAACAATGGCGCAGGCTGAGGCCGTAAACAGGGAAGGCCCAGGCCATCCATACATGATGTTGGCAATATCAGTTGTCTTGGTAAGCCAGCCCGCGAACAATACGAACGCACTGAGCCAGAGTACGGCTTGGAGATTCTGCAACAAATTTGCGCGTCCCTGAATTGGGGTCTCGCGAAATTCCCGACGATTGCGCAGGAATATTCCAACCAGTGTCGCTACCGCAGCCAGACCCGTTAGGCCGGCACCAGTAACCAGGCTCGCAGTCCAATCCCAGAGCGCCGAGCGCTCATAGGTCTGGGTATTGAACCCTCTTTGCATCGCCGATGCGCGACCGTTGATCATCGCAAAGGCAAGGCGGTCTTGCCCCTCCTCGGCAATGAACTGGCCCTGGCTCGGATCCTGTTGCGGCACCCACACGCGGCTGGGCCCACCGCCGGTCGTCACCAGTTTGCCGTCATCAGTGACCCGGACCAACACCTCACTGTTCAACCGATCAACCATGGCTTCTAGCCCACTGTAGGTTCTGCGGGTGCTCAGATAGTGGCCCTGAAAGGCACCTGCTAACCGCGACAATCGGCGATCACCGGCGCGTGGGAACATCGTGGGTTCGGCATAGAATTGACCGATCACGCTGTCGCTGAACCTCTCGATCAAAGCGCCGCCAGTCTCGGTATTCGTGCTGATAAATATCCCAAGGTTCAGTTTGGGAACGACGACCATCGACGACAGAAACGACAAGGTCCCACCGTCGTGACCATAACCGGCATAGGCTCCAGGCAGATTGTATTCGATGAAACCATGCGCCCAACCATTGATACCGGGTGGTGTCTTGCGGATTGGCGAGCGGAAGGCCGCCGCTGCGGTGGGCCCGAATATGGTTACGCCCTCAAGGGTGCCGTCGCCCAACAGGGCCATCATATAGCGCGCCATGTCGGCTGCGGTTGTGGAGGCAGAGCCCGCCGGTGCCAAATGGCCAAGATATTCGTAGGGTCGGACTTCGAACCCTGACGGTGTCCAACGGAAGCCCTGCGACATATCAGACCTAAGCCGCTCCGGCATCGGGGCGGCCAGTAGAGCTCGGATAGGCCGTGCCTCTCGGAAAGTGGAGTGATTCATAGCCAGGGGCACGAAGATCTCGTCTTCGACCAGCCGTTCAAAGGGGCGGCCCGTCACATAACTTACTGCCTCGCCGGCCAACCCCGCTCCGTAATTGGAGTAACTGGCGACCGCGCCGGGCGCGTGAACGCGGCGTGGGCGCTCTTGACGGAGGTAGTCGGCCAGGCTGCGCTCGCGTCCGACGGACTTTTCCATCAGCTGGCCCAAAGCCCGATCCTCAAATCCGGCCGAGTGGTCCATCAAATTCAGCACCGAGACCGGAGTCTGATAGCCCTGGTTTCTGACCTGGAGAGCTTCCGGCAGGTAGAGGTTTATCGGGGCGTTGATCCGGATTCGACCTGCCTCGACCTCACGCATCAGGGCGATCCAGGTAAAGGTCTTGGAAATCGAGCCGATCCGAAACAGGGTCGTGTCAGGGTTGACCCTCCGCGCCGGACTCAGGGCTGACGCTCCATAGCCCTTCTTCAGTACGATTTGGCCATTTTGGACAATTGAGACCGTGGCTCCGACGATGTGTTCTCGAGCCATGGCGTCGCGCATTAGGCCGTCGACATAGGCCTCGAGTTCTGCCGGCGGCATGGCTTCGTCGGCCCCCAGGCGTACGCCCGAAGGTTTCGCCGCTGTCGGGATCGTAACGAGCGTCGGTGCTCGGACTGCAGCCGGCCTGACCGCGCTTGGGGTTCGGGTCTGAGGCTTTGGCCGCAATTGGCTGTAAGGAATTGGCCCCCGAGGATTTGGCGCGTTTGCGGCGTTAACGTCCTGTGCCGCAGCCGACGAAACCGTCAGGAGTGCAGCAATGGCGGCGATGGCGGTCTTGGCTAGGGTCATGCGTACGCGCGAGCTTGAAAGGGATGGTAGGTCTAATAGCTGCCCGGGTGCCATAGCGCTAACTCCCATTCGCCGCGGGTGGCGAGGGAAACCCGTAGAGCGGCAGAATGGGGCGCAACTGGGCACCAATGAAGACCTGGGGCTCTGACGGTGGCGTCATGCCTTCCTTGATCTCGCGGGCTGCCACACAGGTCTGAACGGCAGTCGCCAGGGCTGGAAAATTCTTCGCTCTGGGGGTCGTCTGGAGGAAGCAATCATCGAAGTAAGGGTATTTGTCAGCTTCGCCACAGCCGAACGACGTTCTGTCGGGTCGGGCGGCGGTGATAATCATACGGTTTCCGCCAGCCAAATAGGGCACATATACCCCGGAGAAACAGGCTGAAATCACCACGATTGTTGGACGCGTTCCGCAGGTGCGATCCAGCATGGCAGCCAATATCCCAGGCGGCAAAACGCCGTCATCAATCACCAGCCCTGTCGGGGCACCATGAGAGGAGAAGTAGACGAGGCAACCACCCTGGGCCTTGGTGGTCAGTGTCACCAGCGATTCGTAAATCGCCTTCGGGGCGGATTTCAGCGGTACGACATCCTTGTAGCGTTCAGGCCGAACCGAAAATTGCTGGGTATTTCCTGGTGTAAAACCGAGGCGGGCCAATTCTCTTGAGACATCGCGCCTGGCGTTGTCAAAGGCCTCAGACGGACCGCCGGAATGGGCGTGCCAGTCGCCAGCCACCACCACTGCCGCCCAGTCGTGAAATGGGGAAGCGGCATTGGCGCATGACGCAATGGTCAGCGACAGACCCGCAAACAGACTGGCCCAAGTCCGCACGACTACTTCTTGTAGCTCTGGAACGGCGTCGGCACAGCGGTCCCGGTCGCCTTGGCTAACAGCCTACCTTCAGGATCATAGAGCTCCCCCTCGGTGAAGGCGATGGTGCGGCCCCACTTTACCACCCGACCAATTCCCCGGATGGGGCCGGGTACAGCGGGGCGGTAGAAGCTGGTCTTCATTTCCGCGGTTGGTGCCACATGGGTCATGCCCGACGCTACCATGCAGGCCACCGACATCGCCTCGTCCAACATAGCGCAGAGATAGCCGCCTTGAATCTGCTTCATCGGATTGAGCAGAAGATCTGCTTTGGCTTGGAAGGCGACCTCGACGCTCTTTTCGGCTTGGCAAACAGCGATGATCTGAAAGCCAAGGGTCTGAGACCCTGTAGGTTGGTTTTTGGTCCTCTGGAACCGCGCCAGTATGGCTTCGTCGGTCAAGGGTTCAGGCGCGACATCACTCATTGGGTCTACTTCTTGCGGAAATGATCAAGGGAGACAACGTTGGGTGCATTCGGGTCGGCCGGAGGCTCGTCGCCCTCGTCGGTCACCGCCGAAATCCGTGCGACGGCACCGCCGATGGGGGGTTCAAACTGCAAAAGGAACTGAACGCTAGGATCATAGAACCTGGTCAATGCCGCATAGGGCACAGACAGCCGTTTGGGTTGACCGCCGAATTTCAGGGTCACTTGAAAGAAGGTCTCGCCCGGTGCCAAGTCCCAATATTGGTGCTGCAGCACGATGGTCATCTCGTCAGGGTATTTCGACAGCAAGTCCTCCGGTCCCGAGACACCCGGAGCCTCGGTCTTGAAGGTGACGTAGAAATGATGTGCGCCGGGCAGACCCTCGGGTAAGGCGGCCTTACGCAGGGCGGCCTTCACCACCCCGCGCAGAGCATCCTGAGCCATGGCCTCATAGTGCATCAAATCTTGGGCCGGGGGGTCCTGGGCCATGGGGTCTCCAAGCGGAACTGCGAGGGCTGACCCTAGCGTTTCGCGCGCGCGGCGCAAGCGGCCCGGCTCTATCGCGTCACAATTGGGAAACCGGTGCGTGGCGGGCTGAACCAACTCAGCAGCTTGCCCAGGGCTGTGGCGTCGCCGGAGATTTTCACCTCGCCGGATGCAATCTTGGGTCCAATCGGTTGCCCACCAAGCAGTGATCCCAACAATACTGGCCGTGCGAGGGTAAGGGTCGCATCGGCCTTCGTGTTCTGATCGCTAGGGTCCGCAGTCAGGACGCCATTGGCCACGTGCACCAGAAACCGTTCGCCGCGATCGGGAAATGCGAACACCACCGACAGAATCGAGGTCCCGGCCTTGGAGGGGTCAAGCCGAACGGCCAACAGGTCAAAAATCATCGCGCTGGGCAGATTGGCGACCAAATCGCTAGAGCCGCCGACCCCGCGCCCGGTCAATTCAACGCCGCGCAGCTCTCCGGCGGCGGTCAGGTACATGTTGCGCCAAATGGCGCTCTCGGCTTGATAGCCCAGTTGATCATATACACCGGCCAGCTGGTCGCGCGCCGCCTGATCCTTGGCGTCAGCCATCACCACGTGATTGAGCAAGGTGGCCGCCCAACCGTAGTCGCCCTTGTCGGCCGAGGCTTTGGCCAGAGTTTTGACCTTGGCCGCTCCCCCCATGGCGACCACATAGCGCCGACCCTCTTCAGGCGGGGGCAACGCGGTCAGGTGTGCCGGATTGGCATCATACCAACCCATATAGCGCTGATAGACCGCGCGGCTGTTGAAGCTCATGGTTCCATAATAGCCGCGATTGAACCACGCATTGGCCAAGGCGGGCGGCAGAGCGATCTGGTCGGCGATCTCCGAACCGACGAGGCCGGAATTCATCATCCGCACCGACTGATCGTGCAGATATTTGTAGGCGTCGCGGTGGTTACTCAAATAGCTCACCACCACCTGATGGCCGAACCGCGGCCAACCATGGCTGGTGAACATGACGTCGGTGCGGTCTCCGTAGAGTCGGATGGAGTCTGACAAGTCTTCAGCCCAGGCCTTGGCGTCGCGAACCAGAGCCCCGCGAGGGGTTAGCACATTGTGCATTGAGACATTGGCGTTCTCAGCCATGCAGAGCAGCCGCCACGCCGGGAAATAGAGGTTCATTTCTGCAGGGGCTTCGGTGCCCGGCGTCATCTGAAATTCCATGGTCACCCCGTCGAGGGTAACGGTCTGGCCGGTGTGGGTGATGCTGAGCGTCGGTGCGATGAGGGTGACGGTGCCCTTAGAGATGGCTTGGCCGATGCCGGAGCTGACTTGGCCCAACGGCCCAGGGGCCAGCCGATAGCCGAATTGATATTCCGCTCGCCGGTTCATGGCTGGTCCGGCGATCACATTCTCACTGACGGCTTCCTTCAAGAAACCCTCCGGCGCGATGATCGCCACCTTGCCGGCGTCGACGTCCTTCTGATCGACAACGCCGCGCACACCGCCGAAGTGATCGGTGTGGCTATGGGTATAGATCACGGCCAAGACCGGTCGCGCGCCCAGCTTGTCATTGGCCAAAGCCAACGCGGCCGTGGCAGTTTCGGCAGTGGTCAGGGGATCGATGATGATCCAGCCGGTGTCGCCCTTGATGAAGGTGATGTTGGCGATGTCAAAGCCGCGCACCTGCCAGACATGGTCGGTAACCTGAAACAGGCCGTGCTTGGCCAGCAATCCGGCTTGACGCCACAAGCTCGGATTGACGGTGTCGGGTGCGGGACCCTTCAAGAAATCATAGACTGAGAGGTCCCAGGCGGCAGCCCCATCGGCGCGTCGGATCACCGGGTCGGTACGCGTCGCCAGGAATCCTCGCTCGGCGAAATCAATATCTTGTTTGTCAGAGAAGGGGAGCGTCGCTTTCAATGCGGCTTGAGCCTTGACCGTGGCAGCGCTGGCCGGGTCGGCAGCCTGAGCTGCGGCTGCTGCCATCAGAGTTAGCGCAAGTGCGGCGACGAGCGATTTCATGGTTTCCCCCGGTGTTGAACACAACCTGCCGCGTCGTCAGCGGGGCTGCAAGCGGGTCGTAGCAAGGGAAAGTGGAGGGCTTCTGTTGCAAGGCGCCCTCCGGGCCCCGCCTAACGCTGCTAAGACGTTAGGAGTTTATGTTGAAATCTATCGGGTCGCTTACGCGGCCAAACGGACTTCTCCAGCGAAGTTATCGTTCGCATTTACAAAATGGCCCGAAACGGTGGGCCAAGCCGGAAGAAAGCAACACCTTTAGACGTCTGTCGATGCTGATCGGC